>CAZVCM010000148.1:0-9008 GCA_964626105.1 uncultured Thermoflexus sp. | reverse complement strand
ACCCGCTTAACGACCGCGCCCGGCGCCTGCTGGACCAGCTCGAAAGCGTCGCGGCTCAAGAAAGCGCGCCACCCGCCGAACCGGAACCCGAAGCTGAGCCGCGCACGCTCAACATGGCGCTGATTATCGGCGTGCTGGCCGTCCTGGGGCTAGCAATCGTGATTGCGCTGCTGCTGAACCAGGGTGATGATCCGCCGCCGGAAGGCGAGCAGCCAACCGTCGACTTGAGCGGCATCGCGCAGGCGACCGATCTGCCTGCGCCAGACGACGCCCAGCCGGGCGCGCCCGCTGCATCCGAAGACGAAACGCCATCCGGTCCGACGCGCACGCCAGTCCCAACCTGGACACCCGCGCCGAGCGCAACACCCCCCGCGCGCGGTCCCGCCACACCACTGCCTTCCCCGCCCACGGGCATGGGCGGGCGCATCGTGATGCGCTCTGGGCCGGTGCTGGGTGACGAGCGCCTGCAGCCAATCGTCATGACCGCGCCCGACGGCAGCCAGGCGCGCATCGTCTCTGAGAATGAAGAGCGCGGAACGGCGCCCGCGCTGTCGCCGGGGGCGCGTTACCTGACGTATGTCGAACTGACCAGCACGCGCGAGCAGATCCTCAAGGTGATCCCGCTCGACCGGCCCGGCGCGGCCTGGTTCTGGGGCGGCGCGCCGCGCCTGGATCGCCAGGATATGCCAACCTGGTCGCCTGATGGAAACTGGATCGCATTTGTCGCCAGCAGCTTCAACGACCAGCTTCCGGACCTCTACCGCGTGACTGGCTTCGCGTCGGGCGAGGCGACGCTGGAGCGTCTGACGCAAGATAACTCGATTGAAAGCTGGCCATCCTTCTCACCGGATGGCCGGGAGATCGTCTACGCGGTCGATATGTCGCCTACCGGCGGCGCGACCGAGCTACGGATTCTCACGGTCGAAACAGGACAGATCCGAAACCTGACCGGCAACGGCAACACGTTGATCGAGTCGTCGCCCGATTGGTCGCATAGCCCGAGCGTGCCGTACATCGCTTTCCACGCGCAGGAAGAAGGCTCGACGCAGAGCGACATCTACTGGGTTCCCGCCGATGGCAGCGCGCCGCCAGAGAAGATCATCGAGTCAGACGCGTCCGACATTCACCCGCGCTTCTCGCCGGATGGCCGCTACATCATGTTCTCGTCGGACCGCACCGGTAACTGGGACGTGTTCCTCTACGAGATCGCGTCGGGCGAGGTCTTCCAGGTGACGACCGCTACGACGGTGGATATCGCGACCGACTGGTCGCCTTAGGCGTTCAGTCCGTAAATTCGACGCACAAGCCGGGCCCTGGTCCGGCTTTTCGTTTATACTTAAGAAACAGGACCCAAGTACTACGCTCACGCCTCGCCAGATTGAGGGCACGCAAGGCCGGGGGGAAAGGCGCAACATGGAGGCTACGCTCAAACCGTTGAACACGTCGAGAGAGTTCCTCACTTACTTTAAAGCGGGCAAAGAGGCGGCACGCGAGGGCGATCGCGCGATGGCGCATCGCATGTTCCGCCAGGCGATTGAGATCGATCCTTACCACGAACAGGTGTGGCTCTGGCTGGCGAGCGTGCTCGAAAGCGACGACGATCGGCGCGTGTGCTTCGAAAACGTGCTGGAGATGAACCCCTCGAACCCGACTGCCCGCCGCCAGCTTCTGCTGCTTGAAGAGAAGGCCGCCGCCGCGGCGCTGGCGCCTGTACCCACGCGCAAGCGGAGCTGGATCCGCTGGCCGCTGCGCCTGATCGCCGCGATGCTTGGTGTTGCCGCAGGCGTGGGTGGCGCCAGCGTACTCGGCTTCATCTAGCGCACCCAGTCGCCACACGCGCCCCGTTCTGCAAAAATCTGGGCAGGCTAACGATTCAAACAAAGACGAGGGATGGGGTCGATGCAGTCACGCGTGCAATTAGGGCAAATCTGGGGCATCCCAATCGGCCTGCACTCAAGTTGGTTCATTATCTTCCTGCTGCTAACGTTCTCGCTTGCTGTCGGCTATTTCCCCGCAGAGTACGAAGACCTTTCGCGCCCGGTGTATTGGCTGCTGGGCGCAGTCACCAGCGTACTGTTCTTCGGCTCGGTGCTGGCGCACGAACTGGCGCACGCCTGGGTCGCGCTGCGCAACAGCATCCCGGTGCGCTCGATCACGCTGTTCATCTTCGGCGGCGTGGCGCAGATCGAGCAAGAGCCGCACACCGCGGGCGCAGAGTTTCGCATCGCGATCGCCGGGCCGATCATGAGCCTGGCGCTGGCCGGGCTGTTCTTCGTCCTGTACCAGGTCGACCAGCCGGTTGATTACCTCGCTGCGCCGAGCATCTACCTGGCGCGCATCAACCTGATCCTGGGGCTGTTCAACATGATCCCCGGCTTTCCGCTGGATGGCGGGCGCGTGCTGCGCGCCGTGATCTGGCGCGTCACCGGTAGCCTGCGCCGCGCCACAAAGATCGCGGGAACGGTCGGGCAAGTTGTCGCATTCGGTTTCATGGCCTGGGGCGCGCTGATGCTGCTAAGCGGCGCGGTCTTCAACGGGCTGTGGATCATGTTCATCGGCTGGTTCCTGCAAAACGCCGCGGTCAGCGTCGTGGCGCAGTCCAACTTGCAGGAAGCGCTAAGCGGAATCACCGTCGGGCAGATCATGAGCCGCGAGTGCCTGATGATCCCGCGCGAGCAGCCACTGCGCGATCTGGTTGAAGAGCGCATCCTGCGCGGCGGCAACCGCTGTTTTATGGTCGGCAGCGGCGATCGCATGGACGGAATGCTGACTTTGCGCGATGTCGGCGCAGTGCCGCAAGAACAGTGGGATCACCTGACCGCGGTCGATATCATGATCCCCTGGAACGAGCTAGCGCGCGTCGAGCCGCAGACCGAGCTTTTCGACGCGCTGCGCACGATGGAAGGCAAGAACGTCGCGCAGCTTCCGGTCGTCGAAGGGAACCAGCTTGTCGGCGTGTTGACGCGCGAGCAGGTCTTGCGCTTCGTGCATACACGCTCGCAGCTAGGCGTCTAGCCACCGGTCGCGCCGCTCAATTCCCCGTGCCGCACGTCCCGGCGCGGTTGCGAGATCGCACGTTCATCACATATAATTCAATCTCAATACCGCGCCAGTGGTGGGGCCGCCTCTAGCATGTCCGTTGTAGAAGACGTCAAAAGTCGTCTCGATATCATCGACATCATATCCGGCTATGTGAATCTGCAAAAAGCGGGGCACAACTACAAAGCGCTGTGTCCCTTCCACCAGGAGCGCACGCCCTCGTTCGTCGTCTTTCCGGATACGCAAACCTGGCGTTGCTTCGGCGCGTGCGGCGAAGGCGGCGACGTTTTCTCGTTCGTGATGAAGGCCGAGGGATGGGACTTCTCGGAGGCGCTGCGCGAGCTGGCGAAACGCGCCGGGGTCGAGCTCAAGCCGCTGACGCCGCAGCAGGTCGATCAGCAGGAATCCGCCGAGCGCCTGCTGCGCATCGTGCAAGAGGCGGCGGACTTCTACCACGATCGCCTGCTAAATGGGCGTGACGCCGAGATCGCCCGCGAGTACGTGCGCGGGCGCCACCTGAACCGTGAAACCGTCGAGGCGTTCCAGATCGGGTACGCGCCGAACGACTGGCGCGAAGCGATACAGCACCTGCAACTGCTTGGCTACGACACCGAGGACATCCTCGAAGCCGGGATCGCGATCCACAATGAGGACAAGAACACCACCTACGACCGCTTCCGCCATCGCCTGATGATCCCGATCCGCGATGGGCGCGGGCAGACAGTCGGGTTTGGCGCGCGTGCCCTGGACCCGAACGACCGCGCCAAGTACATCAATTCTCCGCAGGGGCCGCTGTTCGATAAAAGCGCGATCCTGTTCGGGCTGGATATGGCGCGCCGCGCGATCCGCGAGTCCGAGACGGCGATCATTGTCGAAGGCTACATGGACGTGATGCAGGCGTATCAGGCCGGGTTCGAGAACGTCATCGCGCAGATGGGCACCGCGCTCACCGAGCCACAGCTTCGCCAGCTTGATAAATACGCCAGCCGTCTGGTGCTCGCGCTCGACCCGGACACCGCCGGGCTGAATGCGACGATGCGCGGCCTGAACGTTGCGCGGCAAACGCTTGATGGCGAGCAGTCCATCACTTTTGATCCGCGTGGCATGATGCGTTACACTGGCATGCTGGAGATGGATATTCGCGTGATCACGCTGCCCGAGGGCAAAGACCCCGACGCGCTGATCCGCGAAGACCCGGATGCCTGGCGCGCGCTCATCGACCGGGCGCTGCCGGTGGCGGACTTCGTGATCCGCCAGGGGACAGCGCACCTGGGCAAGAACGCGTCGTTTCAGGAACGGGAAGCAGCCGCGCGGGAGCTGCTGCCGATTCTGACCGCCACCGAGAGCGATCTTCAGCGCAGCGGCAACATTCAGGCGCTAGCGCGCGAGCTTCATCTGGACGAGCGCGCGCTGATGGCGTGGACGCAGCGCCGCCAGCCGGGCAAGAAGCGCTCCCGTCCCAGCCTGCAGGAGCAGCGCAGGCTTGTGGAGCGACCCGCGCAGCCACCCATTTCCAGCGCGCCGCCGGGGCAGTCAGAGCGGCGCGAGGGCTTCTGCCTGGGGCTGCTGCTCGAACAACCGGCGTGGCTCTTTATGGCAAACCGGCGCTTGCGCGAGTTGCAAGGGGGCAACAGCGATCTCGCCGCCGCGCTCGGCCCGCTGTGCGCCGAGGACTTTGGCCGGCCTGACTATCAGGCGATCTTTCGCGCGCTAGAGGGCTGGCTGTATCAGGACGGGGAGCCATTCCAAACCTATTTGTATCGGGTGCTGCCAGCGGAACTCATCGACCTGTTGGACGAGTTGCGCACGCCGTTGCTCGAAAGCCTGGGGCGCCAACTCTCGGGGTCGCTCGCCGTGGAGCTGCAATCGATCGTGCGGGAACGCACGCGCATCAACGCGATGCCCGTCCCCACCGAAGGTCTATTCGTCCAGGAAGCGCTGACGCTGCGCCTCAGCCGGTTAGAACGTGAGCACCGTGAGTTGTTCTTTCTGCAAGCCGAGGCGGATCGTGAGGGAAACCCGATGGCCGACCAGTTCGCTGCCGCCAGCGCGACCCACGCCCAAGCGCTCAGCATTTTGACGCGGGCGCTCCAACAGTTGCGAAGCCTGTTTCGCGACGCATAGCCACAGAAGGCACCCACAGGCGCTCAGTTAAACGCCAGGAGACCATGGCCCAGCAGGCGAACAAAAAGGACGAACAGCAAGCGCTTAAGGCGCTGATCGACAAAGGGCGCCGCGAAAAGCAGCTTGAAGAGAGCGAAGTCCTCGCGCTGTTTGAAGACCCGGACAGCGCCGAAGCCCGCGCCTTGTTTGACGAACTAGAAGAACTCGGAGTCGAGATCATTAGTGACAGTCACGAGCCAGGTTTTGGCGACGATCCGATTGATCCGGAGCTTGAGCTCGGTGAGTATAGCGGTGGGCGCCGCTCCGAGACAGCTCGCGTCGAGACCGGCGCGATGGCCGACGACCCGGTGCGCATGTATCTCAAAGAGATCGGCCAGGTTCAGTTGCTGGACCCGAGCCGCGAGACGTGGCTCGCCTCGCAGATCGCGGCGGCGAACCTGCTCGACAGCCTCACGCGCCAGTTGATGACCGACGCGGAGAGCGAGATCGAGCCTGCCCCCAGCGACGTGCTGATCGCGGCCTACACGCATCTGCTGGAGCACTGGCAGCTTATGCTGACCACCCTCGCCCGGCTGAATATCGCGCATCCGCAGCCCGACCACTTGCTGGCCGAGATTCAAAACCTGCGCCGCAACTGGAACACCGGGCAGGAAACCTCGTACGTGCGCGAGTTCCTAGATCAAGGCAACTGGGGCCGCGACGATCATTGGAACAAGGTCGCGCACGATCTGTTTGAAGTCTTCCAATCGCTGTATCTGATCCCCATTTCGCTGCAGGATTGGCTGCTCAACGCCTGCGTCACGCGAGGCGACTGGCCCGAAGCATCGCTGTTCGAGGCACGTGTCGCCGAACAACGCGATCAGCTTGACCAGGAAGCAGACGAAGAATTCACACGTGTTAACGAACGCGGCGTGCAAGCGACCGAAGCGCTTACCCGCGCCAACCTGCGCCTTGTCGTCAGCGTGGCAAAGCGCTACATGGGCCGGGGAATCAACTTCCTCGATCTGATCCAGGAAGGCAATATCGGCCTGCTGCGCGCGGTCGAGAAGTTCGACCACACCAAAGGCTTCAAGTTCAGCACCTACGCGACGTGGTGGATCCGCCAGGCGATCAGCCGCGCCATCGCGGACCAGGCGCGCACGATCCGCATCCCGGTGCACATGGTCGAGACGATCAACCGGCTGATGCGCATCCAGCGCGAACTGATACAGGAACTTGGCTCCGAGCCGACCGCTGAGCAAATTGCGATCGAGATGGAGTTCCTGACGCCGGAAGAAACCGCCGAGATCCGCGCCGTGTGGGAAGCCGACGAAAAGCTCGATCCTGCGCTGGCGCGCAAGCTACGCCGTGCCGCGAACAAGGTGCGCCGTATTCTGCGCATCTCGCAGGAACCAATGTCGCTCGAAATGCCGGTTGGCCAGGAAGACTCCAGCCTGCTCGGTGACTTTATCGAGGATGACAAGATTCTCGGGCCGGTGGATGCGGCTGCGCGGCAACTGCTCAAGGAGCAAATTCGCGGCGCGCTGCTGGTGCTCAACCAGCGGGAGCGCGAGGTGCTCGAAATGCGCTTCGGTCTGACAGACGGGCAAGAGCACACGCTCGAAGAAGTCGGGCGGCATTTCGGCGTCACGCGCGAGCGCATCCGCCAGATCGAGGCGAAAGCCCTGCGCAAGCTCCGCCACCCGAACCGGAGCCACCCGCTGCGCGACTACCTTGAGTTGTAGCAGGGAGTAAAGCCGCGCCAGCTATGCTACCCATTGAACGTCCCACCTACTGCCCGGAGTGCGGCGAGCGGCTTGTCCCGCGTATGGCTGGCGGGCGCGAGCGCCTGAGCTGCCCGCTCTGCGGTTACGTCCATTATGTGAATCCGGTTCCCGGCGTCGGCGTCCTGATCGAGATGGATGGCGGCGTTGTGCTGATCAAGCGCGGCGGGCGCGTCAAATCAGGGCGCTGGGCGCTCGTCTCTGGCTACATCGAGGCGGATGAAAGCGTCGAAGAAGCCGCCGTGCGCGAAAGCCTGGAAGAGACCGGCTTGCAGGTGGAACTGATCGATCTGCTGGGGATTTACTCGTTCCCCGAAGGACCGCCCGCCAGCGGCATCATCGTCTTCTATCGCGCGCGGCCTGTCGGCGGGGAACTCCGCGCAGGCGACGACGCGACCGACGTGCAAATCTTCGCGCCTGATGCATTGCCGCCGATGCCGTTCCGCACCCACCGCCAGGCGCTGAACCGCTGGCTGGCGCTGCGCGAGGAGCCAGGCTCGTCGCCCCCCGCCACATCCGGCGGCGAAGGCTTCATCATCCGTGAGGCAGACCACGGCGACCTTGAGGCAGTGATGGAATTGCTGCATCTAGTCGAGGCCAACCGCACGCTGACCGAGGCGGAATGGCAGGCAGCGGTCCAGCGCTTCAACGAGCGACACACAATCGTGATCTACGTCGCCGAGATGACCGCGCCGCAGCAGCGCGTGATCGGGTTCGTCGCGCTCTCGCTGGTCCAGACGCTAACCGGCGGGCGCGGCTGGATCGACGATATGGCGGTCGCGCTTGACTACCGGGGCGAGGGGATTGGCGCGGCGCTGCTTGAGGCGGCGCTCCGTCACGCGAACCGGCTCGCGCTCACCCACCTGTACGTCAACATTGAGCGCGGGAGCCCGGCGGCGCGCGCCTTCTCTCAGGCGGCAGGTTTGCAGCAAAGCTCGATCTCGTATCTCCACATCCGCTGATCGCGCCGCGCACCGGCGTAAAACGAACGGGACACGCTGCGCATGAGACGCTTCCGCCCCGCTTCCCTGCTCATTCCCGTCGCGCTGCTGAGCCTGCTGGCCGCGTGCCAGAAAGCGGAACCTGCGCCCACCGCCACGCCCGACGGAGCCGCTGCCGCGACCGCTGCCGCCCTGTTCGCCCAACCCACGCGCGCCACGCATGCCTCGCCCACGCCTGAGCCGGATCCAGACATCGAGTTAGCGCTCAACCGCACGCTGGCAGAAATGGAGCAAGCCGTCTTGCGTGGAGACGTCGAGGCGTATCTGGCGCATATCTGGCCCGAGGACGTGACCTTTCGCGTCGAACAATTGCGCTGGGCACAGGACTGGGCCGATCATCCGCTGTCTACCTTCGACCTGTCGCTTAGTGCGCTCGATGCGCCCGAAGGCGCGACCGAAGCCCGCGGCCGTCTGACGATCACGTGGACGCAGCGTGATCAGGATTCATCGGGCGGAGCAACGTTGTCGGTCGTCTTCATCCGCGACGGCGATCGCTGGCGCTATGGCGGTGAGGACTGGCAGGTGATCGATCTGGACGGCGCCCGCCTGTATTACTTCTCCGGCCCGTTGCTGGACAACCGCGTCGAAGCCGAAACGCTCGCCGAAGATCTGCCGGACATCTTCGCGCGGCTGAAGGTTGTCTTGGACATCGCGCCCGCCGAAACGCTGAAGGTCAGGCTGTACGAGAGCGCCCCGACGCTGCAGACCGTCACGCGCCTGTCGATGCCGAATATCACGACCTGGAACCGGCCCGGCGAAGCGATCAAGATCACCCTGGGGCCGAGCAGCACCGCGCCACGCCCGCCGGATGTCGCACGCGAGATCGCGCGCTGGCTGCTCTTCTGCGTCAGCGCGCCTGCGCAACGCAGCGCCGGCGAAGAAATGCCGATCCCCTGGTGGCTTGTCGAGGGCTTCGCGGAGTATGGCGCGATGCAGTTCCGCCCGATCAGCCAGCAGAACCAAACGATCGAGCGCATCGCTGCGCTGGCCGCCGCGCCGGAGTCTGCCGAGCAGCGCCTTTTCGCGTGGGACGAACTCGACGATCCAGGTACGTTTGCCGCTGCACAATCCGCGCTCAGTC
>CAZVCM010000147.1:0-10236 GCA_964626105.1 uncultured Thermoflexus sp. | reverse complement strand
CGTCGCTTGATGCTTTTTCCTTCCCTCGTCCTGGGGGAAGGAAAGCCGACCGCAGGTCGGAAGGATGGGGGGATGACCCGGAAATCAGCCAGCAGAGGCCATACCAGCCTCTAGGCAAAGGTGGCGCGCAGGAGCGCCCCTAAACTGGCGCGAATCCCCCGCTGTATGCTATAAGAATCCCGCGTGGGGTATGGGAGCACCGCCGCATCATCGTGGCGGATTTCTCGAACGAAAGGGACGTGCATGAGCATTCGATTCGGAACGGACGGCTGGCGGGCCGTCATCGCCGAGACCTTTACCTTTGCCAATCTGCGGCTGGTCGCGCAAGCCGTCGCAGACTTTGTCAACCACGAGCTGAAACCCAACGGACCGCCGGAAGTCGTGATCGGATTCGATACGCGTTTCCTGTCAGACCGTTTCGCGATGGAAACGGCGCGCGTGCTGGCCGCCAACGGGATCATCACCTGGCTGTCACGCCCGGACGCGCCGACCCCCGCTATCAGCTACAACATCCTGCACAAGCGCGCCGCTGCCGGGATCGTGATCACCGCGTCGCACAACCCGCCGCGCTACAACGGCTTCAAGCTCAAAGCGGCCTATGGCGGCTCGGCGCTGCCGGTCGATTGCGCGCGCGTCGAGGAATATCTCGAAGCGCAGCAGCGCGCGGCGCGCGGCCCGAACCTGATGGACTACGAGCGCGCGCTGGATGAAGGGCTGATCCGCCGCTTCAACCCGACCAACGCCTATTACGAGCACCTCGAATCGCTGGTCAACATCGACACAATCTCGGACGGCGAGCTGCGCATCGTGGCCGACCCGATGTACGGCTCCGGGCGCACCGCGATCCGCGCGATCCTCTCGCGCACGCGCTGTAACGTCCCCGAGATTCGCGGCGCTCTGAACCCCGGCTTCGGCTGCATCCCTCCCGAGCCGATCCGCAAGTACCTCGATATGCGGGCCGCCGCGATCCAAACCCATCCCGCGGATGTCGGGCTGGCGACCGATGGCGATGCAGACCGCATCGGCGCGATGGACGGTCATGGCAATTTCGTCGATCCGCACACGATCATGGCGCTCTCCTTGCGCTATCTGGTCGAAAAACGCGGCTGGACCGGCGACGTGATCAAGACCGTCTCGACCACCATGATGCTCAACCGCATCGCTGCCAAGCACGGCCTGACGCTGCACGAGACGCCGGTCGGCTTCAATCACATCGCGGACCACATGCTCAACGGTAACGTGCTGATCGGCGGCGAGGAATCGGGCGGGATCAGCATCAAGGGGCACATCCCCGAAGGCGACGGCATCCTGATGGGCCTGCTCCTGCTGGAGATCATGGCCGACGCGCGCGCCCCGCTGCACGAAATCGTCGCGGACCTGCAAGCGCAGTACGGGCCGACCTGCTATGAACGCACCGACTTTGTGCTGAAGTCGCCCGTCCCGAAGCGCGAAATGGTCGCCCGGCTGCAAGCGGCGGCCCCAACCACGCTCGCCGGGGAGACTGTGCGCGACGTTCACACCTTCGACGGAATCAAGTTCGTGCTGGCGGACGATAGCTGGCTGCTGATCCGCCCCAGCGGGACCGAGCCGGTGCTCCGCGTCTACGCCGAGGGGCACGACACCGAACAGGTCCGCGCCTTGCTCGAAGCGGGCCGCGCCCTGACCAACGAGCCAGCCTAGGGGTTGTTCTAGACTCTGTATGTGGGCCATCCGGCGTTAAGGTGTAGGGGCGGACCTTGGTCCGCCCGTAATTTACCTGGTAGGGGCGCAGCAAGCTGCGCCCCTACAACGAATACGCCCATCTCGTTCGACGCGCCCTGCCGCGATCTCACCTACCCCGCCTGCTCCTCGCCGCTCAGCGCGCGATCCAGCCCCTCAGCCAGCGCGTTCAGGAACGCGGGCAGAAACACCGCCCACACCCCCGCCGGGACGCGCGTCAGCGTCGCAAGCTGCGCCACCAGCGGATCGGCGGGCTCGTCCACCGCTGCGATCACCGCCGCCCGCTGCCCGCGCACCGATCGCCACAGCGCCCGCGCCTGCTCGTTGACCCGCGCGCCGCTCCACAACAGCGCCGCGATCAACAGCAGCGTCCCCACCAGCGTCCCGAGCAGCCCCCACAGCGCCCAGGTGTCTTCTGAAAACAGCGTTTCAAGCAACATCCCACCATGCTCCTTTCATCGCAGCTTTGTCACCATGTCCCGTTCACCCGATCGCTCACACCTCGACCACCCAAAACCGCAGCGGCTTGTCCGGCGTGCGATGGATCGTCACGTTGTTGGCGGCGACCTTTGCTTCCAGCGTAAAGGTGTGTGCGCCCGCGCTCAGCCCGACCACCAGCAGCGGCGGCAGCGGCGCGAGCGTCGGGTTGACCAGCACCTGCACGCTGTCGCCCCACGGCTCATAGCGCGCGCCGTTGTCGATGTTCACGCGGAACCCGGCGTACAGCGTCGCGTTGCCGGTCAGCGTCGCCGTCAGCCCGATCAGCACGCGACCGCTGGCGGTCGCCAGCGTCAACCGCAGATTCGCGCTATCGACCGGCACGTAGCTCGTGCTTGGCACGCCGTACGCCGCGCCGCTGATCAGCTTCACCTGCGCCCCCGGGCGCGCGAACAGATAGCCCAGGTTGTCGCGCAGATGCGTGTTCAGCAGCGGCGCCGTGACCAGCTCATCCACGACCCACGTCTTCGGCGTTGTCCAATCGCTCATGTTTCTCTCCCTGTTGAGCGGTTAGCGGTTAGCCCCCATCCTTCCGACCTGCGGTCGGCTTTCCTTCCCCCACAAGGAGGGAAGGAAGAAGAGTACAGCGCGCTCCCCTTCCCTTTTTTTGGCGAAAGGGGCCGGGGGATAGGGGGGACCATCCGACCGCTAAAACCCCAGCCGCGTCGCGCTGCCCAGCTCGCTATACGACACACGCCCCAACCGCCAGTAGGTCCGGTCGTCGCAGCGTTCCAGCCACAGCGTCATGCGCCGCCCCTCGGCGCCCGCCTCGTACTCGATCGCGATGATGCGGTGCCGCGCGCCCGCCAGCCCGCTGCCCGCGTCCGTGATCCGCACCTGATCCATCAGCTCCAGCCCGAACACGCTCACCCCGCCGACCACGTCCCGATCCTCGAACACCACGCGCTGCGCCGTGACGACAGGCGCGGCGTAGCGGCGGACGGTGTACTCCGCCAGCCCCTGCCCATACGCCGCATCCGCCTGCATGGGCAGATCGATCACGACTGCGCGCTTCTGGTAGGTCGCCTGGCTGGGCGCGTCCGCCGCCTGCCCGATGACCGGCGCGTGCGCGATCACCGGCTTGCCGCGGATGTGCAAGAACTGGACGTAGAGCGCGCCGGTCGCCGTGTTGCGCAGGGTGATCCGCGCACGCGTCGCCTCAAGCGCCATCTGCAAGCTGAACGCGCTCCCGGTCGTATAGTCCACGCCACCCCCATCGCGGAACTCGCTCACGCGATAGTCGGTGTGCGGCACGGGCGTCACCACATCTACCGCTGCGCAGCGCTCGCCCCGTTCGTCGCGGAACAGCGCCCACAGCTCGCGCGTCTCGCCCGGCGCGACGCGCAGCACCCCGCTGGCGGACCACAACACGCCCTGCGCGGCGACGGTATGTGCCGGGTACGTCACGACCTGCGCCGCGTTGACCACCCGCGTCACGTCGAGCGCCGTGTCCAGCGCGTCCGGATAGTCCAGGCCCGCGCCCAGCGCCAGCGACGGCACGCTCAGCGGCTGTTGGAGCCACGCCCGCCCGCGATAGCTCGGCGCGCCCTGGCGCGACACCCAGAAGCGCCCGTGCCACGTCCGCGCCACGTCGAGCACGCCGTCCCACACGGTCATCGTCTCCGGCAGCCAGCGCCAGCCGACGTGCTCCAACACTTCGCCCTCGCCTTGATAGTCTGAAAACGCGGCGGCGTACGCCTGCGCGACCAACGCGCTCAAACACGCGACCGCGTCCCGGCTGGGCGCGTAGTCCACGCGCAGCGCCTCGCCGCGCAACAGCGCGATCGCATCCACCAGCGTGATCGTCGCGCGGCCCGTCCCGGCGCTCACCACGATACGCTCGATCCAGCCGGTGAAGATCGCCCACGCCTGCCCGTCCTCTGCCCGCGCGCGGACCCGCGCCGCCCGTCGCGGCAGCAGCCTGCCATGCAGCGGACTGGCCGCGTTGCCCGCATCGTAGCGCCCGTCGAAGTTGTCCAGTTCCAGCGTCATGCGCCCCACGTCCGCCACATGATGCCCCGGCGCGGCGAACCCCACCCGCCCGCGCAGCGCGAGCAGCCGCCCCACTTCCTCGATCCACGTCCCATCCTGCAACCAGTCCACCTCGAAGATCAGGTCCGTGCCCATCCGTCGCGCTCCCTCACCCGCCCGGCGCCAGGCGGAGCGTCCACTCGTGCAGAAACGTCGCCGCGTGATAGTCGATCCCGCCATAGGGCGCGACCCCAGCCGTGACCCGCACCTGCGCCGGGCGGACCAGCGCGCCGCCCAGCAGCGGATCGGACGCCAGCGCCACGATATACGCGTCGATCAACGCCGCCAGGTCCGGCAGGGCCACATGCGACCCCGCGCCTCCCGCGACCGGCGCAGCCAGCAGCACGTGCGCCACGCGCACCGCCAGCCGTCCAAACCCCGCCGCGAACCCGCTCGGCGCCAGCCCCGGCCAGTCGCCGCCCCACTCCGGCGCGATCACCAGCGCGGGAAGTTGCGCCCCGCCCAATACGTCCGGCGTCTCATCCAGCGCGTAGCTCGTCACGCCCGGCACGTCGATCGCGCCCAGCCGGTCGAGCGCTGCCACCAGTCCCAAAGTGTGCTCCTTTCCAAGCCGTTAACGTAGTTCGTCGGCGCGCGGGCTAAGGGATGAGGTTGCTCCGGGAAGCGCCGCGTATGGCTGCACATGTTTCATGGTTGCGGGCGGAGCAAGCTCCGCCCCTACTCCAAGTGCTTGCTCTTCCGCTTTTCGCTGCTTTGTGCTCTCGCTAATCGCTAACGGCTCCTCGCTCTCCTCACGCCACCCGCAGGCGGACATACGGCCCCAGCACCAGCGCCACGTCATCCGGCAGCGCAGGCGGCACGACCACCTGCCCGCGCAACCCGCCTGCCGCCTGCACCCAGCCCGCGTCCTTCTGCCGGTAGAGCCACGCCGCCACCCGCAAGCAGACCTGCGCCACATCCGGCGGCGGCGCGTAGATCGCCAGCGCGCTCCCGACATCGTGCGAGGCTGCCGCCGTACCGTGTGCGCCGCGCGTCACGGTGATCGCGCCACTCACCGCGTCGAACGCGTCAACCAGCAGGTATTCGTCACCTACGCGCGCAAGCTGCCCCGGCTCGAACGCCGCGAGCGACCCATCCAGCGCCACCTCAGTCGCCACCGCGTCCAGCGGATCGGCCAGCGTCGCGCCTGCCTCTCGCCACGCGCTCGCCCAGTCCGGGTGATAGCCCCACGTCCCATCGACCGCCAGCGCTTCGAGCGGGTCGTCGTCGTACACAAACGCGACTCGCGCCTTGTCGAGCAACACCCCGCCATAGACCGGCCCGCTCGGTGGCTGCAAGTGCGCGTCCGCCAGGTCGATCGCGCGCCCATCGCCGTTCGTCAGCGCGTGGAGCGCCAGCAGATCCTCGGCAAACAGCAGCGCGAACGCCTGGCGGCAGTCATAGCGCCGCACCGCCCGCAGCGGATAGAAACGCCGCCCGGTGTAGCGCTCGATCAGCCGCGAAGCCGCGCCCAGCAGTTCGCGCAGCATCGCGTCATCCGCCGCCTGCCCGTCTCGCAGGCCGAGATAGCGGCGCAGTTGGTGTAAGGTTGCATAGGTCAGCATTGTGTTCCTTTCTCAGTCCGGTACACGCGTCCCCGGCAGAATATTCACGCGAAATTCACGTGGCCGTAATGTGTGCAGATCGTATGTCTGTTATGCTATACAGAGTGGTCACGGACTACCGGGATTTGGAATGAATTACCTCATGCCGATTCAGTCAGAACTTCCGCGTGGGGAGAGACTGCTACGGTGCCCGCGTTGCAGCCAGCTCCTTCCTACTTCGTCCGAACGTTGCCCTTCCTGCGACTTTCCATTGCATAGTCTGAACATCCCCACACTGCTGCTCCAGCATCCGCCGACCCACTGGCAGCACGAGCGTCGCGGGCGCACGCGCCTGTTGGCCGGGTGGGGGGTGGTCTTGCAAGTGTTGCCGTCCGGGTCGTGTGTCACGCTGCCTGTCAAGGAACGCCTGCTCTTGGGGCGCGGCCCCGCTATGCCCGCCGAAAACCTGATCGATCTCACGCCGCATAAAGGCTTGCAGCGCGGCGTGTCGCGCCGTCACTGCCTGCTCGTGCGAGACAATGACCACCTCTACATCATCGATCTGGACAGTTCGAACGGGACGTTGCTCAACGGCGAGCCGCTGGTCGCACACCGCCGCTATATGGTCGCGGATAACGACAAGCTGGTCCTCGGCTCGATGCATATCGGCGTCTCCTTCTTCGCATCTGACTCGCCGCCGAGCATTCCATCCCGCTAGCGCGTTCAAGTCTCCAGCGCGCCCGCCGCCTTTTTCCTTCCCTCCTCGAGGGGGAACGAACGCCGACCGCAGGTCCGAAGGAAGGGGGGTGGCATCCCTCCCCCGCTACACCGCCAGGTTGATCAGCGCGCCCGCCACGTCCGTATCAATGCGCCCAAACGCCAGCCGCACTGTTGCCACCATCTGATAGCTGTCGAAATACGGCAGATAGTCCATCGTCGCCGTGACGCGCCGCCGGTAGCCGACCACCCAACCCGGCCGGTAGACGCACAGCGCCTGCCCGCGCGTGTTGCTGACCGCGCCCACCTTGCCATTCGTCTGAGTCAGCGGCATCTCCGGGCTGACCAGGATCGCGACGCCGTCCAGCTTGGCGATCTCGCCGGTCAGCACCGTCGCATACGGGCCGAACTTATCGACCGTCAGCACCTCTTCCAGCCCCAGCAGCTTGCCATACGTGCTGCCATCGACAATCCACGCGCAATCCAGCGGGCGCAGCGCGTAGCGGTTCGGCAGCTTGAAGCGCGCCGAGCGCAGCAGATCAATCGAAGGCGCCTGCGCCTGCGCGTCGAGCGCCTGGCCCGGCGCGGTAACCAGCGGCAGCTTGCGCAGCCCGTCAAAGGCCAGCGTCTTGTCGGTGGCGGACAGCGCCGCGTCGTCGCTGTTGATGTTGCCGCTCTCGCCCGTCTCCGTATCGCCATTGAGCAGCACATGATCCAGCGCATCCGCCATCACGCGCAGCGCCTTCTCGCGATACAGCGACATCAGCGGGATCACCGCATCCTCGACCATCTCCGCCGAAAACCCAACCCGCAGCGCGAGCTTGCGCGCCGTCAGCGTGACCTTGCCGCTCCCGATGCGGCTCTCCGGAATCGGGTTCCCCGCGCCGAGCGTCAGATCATCCTCGTCGGTCGTCTCCGGCACGTAATAGACCGCCGGTTCCGCGCCAGGGATCGGCAGCTCGTACGGGTTCGACGGCATCTCAATCACGTTGAACAGGGGCAGGATCACGTTCTCGGTCGTCGCCTTGCGCCACAGCTCCGACGACCACACATCCGGCACCCATTCCTGCCCATAGCCCGCGCTGCCGGTGTGCATCAGCTCGTCCGCCTTGACCGGCAGCCCGCGCAGCGCCGCCGGGTCAAGCTGCCCTTGCTCGACGGCGTGATATGCCTTCTGCGCCAGCTCGCGCATGAACGCAGGCGAAGGCGACCACTGGCCGGACCGGCTCAGCCACGTGTGCATGAACGCCATATCGATCGCGTCCAGCGCGGCGTATTTGCTGCGGACCTCGACCGCCGGGCCGTGCGGGCGCGGCGCGTTCTGCGCGGCAGGCAGCCGCTTAATCCCATCCCCACCCGTTGCTTGCTCGTTGATCATCCCATTCTCCCCGGTTAGTAGCTGCTGCGCCCCGGTCCCCTGCCAGGGCAGAATCCGCTCGGTCGGCAACCCCAGCGCGTCGTACGCCGCCTTCACCGCGACCGCGTCCGTCAGGCGCGGCTCGGCAGGCGTCGGCGTGAGGCTGCCTTCCACGATCGGCCAGCGCCGGATATGCCCGTCCGGCTCGACCGCCACCAGATGCGGCAGGCTGCCGCTGCTCCATCCCAGCGCGTCGCGCCCGACCAGGTCGAGCACCGCGCGCGCCCAGCGAGTGCGCAAATCAAGCTGCGCCTCGACCCACACGCCCTGCGCGTCCGGTTTCAGCGCCTCGATCTGCCCGATCAGCGCCGGGCCGAGCGTGTCGTCCAGCCCGTGGTGATACAGCACCGGACGGCGCGGATACCAGTCCAGCCCCAGCTCGGTGTCCGGCGTAAAATACTCGCCCTGCAGATCGGGCTGGGCCGCGCCTCCCCACACCACCAGATAGCCGCCGATCCGTCCCTGCTCGTCTAGCGCCTTGACCGCGGTGCTCGGCGGCGCTTGTGCCACGCCTTCAGCCATCATCCCTCCCACCAGTGCGTTGCTCTCACCCGCGTAGATACTTTCATTCTAGACCATTTGTTCTATCTGTCCACGCCGCTAACGTATCACTTTTAATGGTGGCTGTTAGGAGTGGCTTTTAAGAGAGGCTTTTAACGGTGACCGTTAACGGCTAGAAGCGAGGGTATGACTCCGGGGAGCGAGAGGCAGCAGGGCGCAGCAGCCCCATTTTGGGCTAGCCGCTAACCGCTACACGTTTTCCAATTGTGAATTTCATCACGAATTAACAGGTCGTTCGACACATCCCACCACCCACCCCACCGCCTATACTACAGTTGGCATTAAGCAAAAATGTATCTGTTTAATGCCGATCAAACCGATACGATCCTCAGGCGTCTGATGCCTGATGACCGTTGCCGACCATATGAGGTGACAGCATGGCAACGAACTACCCTGAACACTTGAACGAAATCCGCGCGCTGATGGGCGAGCTGAGCAAGGGCATCCCGCAGACGATGACCGCGTTCAGCAAGCTGCACTCCGCCGCGTCCGAAGACGGCGTGCTTGATACCAAGACCAAAGAACTGATCGCGCTCGGCATCGCCATCGCCATCCGCTGCGACGGCTGCATCGCCTTCCACGTGTGCGACGCGCTCAGCGCCGGGGCGACGGAAGAGGAAATTCTGGAGACCATCGGCAGCGCGATTCTGATGGGCGGCGGCCCGGCTGTGATGTACGGCTGCGAGGCGTGGGAAGCCCTCAAGCAGTTCAAGAAGGAACGCGCCAGCGCCAACGGCCACTAAGCCGCGCCACTGTGCCCGCAAAAAGCGACCGGCCAGCAGAACGCTGGCCGGTTTTGCGTCTATGAGCGTGTTTTGCCGCGCGGTCAGGCGCTGTCCGCCGCGAGCCGCGCTTCCTTCGTGCCGATCCGCCGCAGCGCGTCCCGCGCCGCCGGATCGACCAGCCGGTGCGCGCCATCCAGCGCCGCGATCAGGTCCGGGACCGCCGCCTCATCCCCGATCCAGCCGAGCGCTTCCGCCGCTGCCGCCCGCACCCGCACGCTGCGATCGGTCGCCAGCATCCGCGCCAGCACCGGGACCGCTGCCTTCTCGCGACGCTCACCGAGCGCACGCGCCGCTTCGGCGCGGATATCCGCGTGCTTGTCGCCTAGCTGCTCGCGCAGCGCGTCCCACTTTGGGCCAGGACGCGACGATTTCGATGAGCGGTTGCCGCCACTGCGCTTCTCGCTAAGGCTTTCGAGGCGCTCGATCAACAGCGCCCAGGGACGCGCGCGGCGGTTGGTGAAATCGAGGAACTGCAACTCTTCCAGGCGCGGATGCAGCGGCGTCCGCTTGAGCATCACCGGCACGACCGGCACGCCCGCCCCCAGCGCGAACGCCCACTCATACGTGACGTACTCCGACGCAACTGACTCCGGCGACAGGACCACGATCACCGCCATCGACTCGCGGATTGCGCGGTCGATCATCTCGCGCCAGTCCTCGCCCGCCTGCAAGTTATCATCGAGCCAGCCGTCGAACCCGGCCTTATCAAGACGGTCATTGAGAATCAAGGCGAAGTCGCCGTCATCGTGCTTGTACGAGATGAAGACCTGAGCCATCGCGCGCCCCTCTCTGCCGCCGAGTGTGTTGTCGGTGCTGCGTCTCATTCTCGCTGAGATCGCCCCACGCGGCAAATTAGGCGCTTCACGCACACGCGCGGGTGGGGTTGGTCGCGGTCACGGCATTGGGGTGAGGTTCTAATTAAACGCTACCTGCTCAAGCGAGGTGTCGAGAATACGAAGCCATT
>CAZVCM010000146.1:0-10240 GCA_964626105.1 uncultured Thermoflexus sp. | reverse complement strand
GGCGCCGATCCCCAGCGCGAAATGCCCCTCGTCGACCAGCGTGCGGACGCTCGTCGCCAGCGCCCAGAAGCGCGCCCCAAGCGCGATCCCCGTCAGCAGCAGAACCAGCACCAACTCGATTCGCAGCGCGCCGCGCAGCGAGTGAGGCCGCGCCACCCCGCCCAATCCGAGCGCCAGCAGCGCGACCCCGCCCGCCAGCAGCGCGAACTGCATATGCGGTCCGGCGCCCGTCAGCGCGTCTACGCTGAGCAGCCCGCTGTTGATCTCGGCCCGCGCCGCCAGCGAGCCAGCCCCCGCCAGCGCCAGCAGATCGGCAACTCGCCCGCCCGCCCGCGCGCCCACGCCCACAGCACGCGGGCGCGTCGCATCCTGGCGATCGCGCGCCAGCCTCAGCGCCGCCAGCAGCGCGCCCGCGCCCAGCGCCAGCAAGACAGGCGCCTCCAATCCGGCGTAGACTTCCGGCTGCGGTGTGGGGCGGAAATGCACGATCGATTGCTCAGTCGGGCGGAAGGCGTACGCGCTGAGCGCCATCAACGCGATCGCCAGCAGCGCCAGGACGCGCGCCAGCACCAACCGGCGCGGCGCGAGCGGCCCGCGTGCAAGAGTCAGGATCAGCGGCACGCCGAGCACCGCGACCGCCGCTGGCAGCGCCGCCCACCCCGGCAGCAGGTACAGCGCGAGGATCGCGGCGGTGGCAACCGCGCCAGCCAGCAGCGCCCAGGGCAGCGCGGCGAGCAAATCTTGGCGGAGCGTCGTCTGCATGGCTCGATGTGACATGAAACTCCGGCGACCCGGATAACCCCCGCGCGTATTGTACCAGCGAGGGAGATTGGACGCAGTGCGACGGGGCGTCATACTTGCGCGTATAGTTGTACGAAGGTGTACAATACAGGCTCGCGTAGCATGTTGGGAGGCGAAACGCGGTATGGGCATTTTGGAAGGGTGTGGGGGGTGCTGCCTGTCGATTGTGCTGATCCCGCTGTTGTGCTGCGGGCTGGTCGTCGGCGCACTGATCTTCATCGACCAGAACGCGCCGGACCCGCCCGTCCGAGGCAATTTCACACCCAACACCAGCGAGGCGCAAGCGTTCGAGAACGAGATCAATCGCGCCAAAAGCCAGGCGAGCGGGGGATGGTTCCACGTCACCGTGTACGAGGACCAGCTCTCGTCGTGGATGGCGCTCGAAGGCAAGCAGTTCGCAGAAGACAACGGGCACGCGTTCCCGTTCGAGAACGTGCAGGTCGGGCTGGATGACGGGCAGCTCGCGTTTTACGGCGAGCTATCGCGCTACGGGCTGGACGTGCCAATCCGCGTGGCGCTTGAGCCGCAGATCGACGATCAGGGCGCGCTCTCGCTTGATATCGACGAGGCCAACGTCGGCGGGCTGAATGTCCCCGGCTTTGTGCTGAGCAATGTTTCCGCCCAGCTTGACGACGTGCTGATGCAGCCGTTCCGCGATCTCAGCGAGACCGTCACCATCCCCCGTGAGGCGATGGTGATCGAAAACGGCACGTTAGAGTTCCAGGGCACATTGCGCTGATATTCTCTATTCTATCGCCTGAAAGGACGCCTGATGACCATTCTCGTGACCGGAGGCGCGGGCTTCGTGGGCAGCCACCTCGCCCGCGCCCTGCTGACGCGCGGCGACCGGGTGGTCGCCATTGACAACTTCAACGACTACTACGATCCCGCGATCAAGCGCGCCAACGCTCATGAGTTGGCCCAGCATCCGAACTTTACGCTGATTGAAGGCGATATCCGCGACACCGCAACCCTTGAGACGCTGTTCGCCGATCATGGCGTGCGGCGCGTGGCGCACCTGGCGGCGATGGCGGGCGTGCGCGAGAGCATGCGTCAGCCCAGGCTGTACCTCGACGTAAACCTGACCGGCACGTTCAACCTGCTCGAAGCGGCGCGCGCGCATGGTGTCGAGAATTTCGTCTTCGCGTCGACCTCGTCCGTCTATGGCGAAACGACGCGCCTGCCGTTTGTGGAAGAGGACGCGGCGGACCGGCCGCTAGCCGCTTACCCCGCCAGCAAGCGCGCCGCCGAAATCCTCGCCCACACCTACCACCACTTGCACAAGCTGAACGTCACCGTGCTGCGATTCTTCAACGTCTATGGCCCGGCGGGGCGCCCGGATATGATGCCGCTGCGCGTGATGAACGCGCTGCTCGACGGCACGGAGATTCCGATCTTCAACGGGGGCGACATTGAGCGCGACTGGACGTACATCGACGACACGGTCCAGGGTGTGATCGCGGCGCTCGACCAGCCGCTCGGCTATGAGGTCATGAACCTGGGCGTCGGCGCGCCGATCTCTCTGCGCGAGTTTATCGACGTGCTGGAAGAACTCTCCGGGCGCAGGCTGAACACGCGCGACGTACCCACCCCGCCCAGCGACCCGCCGATCACCTACTGCGACAACAGCAAGATCCGCCGTTTGCTCGGCTTTAACCCGCAGACGCGCGTGCACGACGGACTCGCACAGACGTGGGACTGGTTCCGGGCATGGCGGCAGGCGAACGCTACCTGGCCCGGCGAAGATGGACAAACCCCCTGATGCCTATTCTGTTAACAATCCTGGCTGTGACCAGCGCCGCGCTGACGATTATCGCTAAGATGCGCGAGTCAACGCGCGGCGAATACCTCTTCAAGCCGCTGACAACGGTGCTGATCATCGCGCTCGCCGTCGTGGCAAACGATCCGATCTCGTCCACCTACAAGGCCCTGATCGTGGCCGGGCTGGTCGCGTCACTGGCCGGGGACGTGTTCCTGATGCTGCCGGATCGCTTCGTCCCCGGGCTGCTCAGCTTCCTGATCGCGCACATCTTCTACATCATCGCGTTCACACATGAGAGCAGCGGGATGGCGCCGATCTGGTACGTCGTGCCCTTTATCCTGTACGGCGCGGTGATGCTGCGCTGGCTGTGGCCGGACCTGGGATCGCTGCGCGTGCCGGTCGTCGTCTATATGGGCGCGATCCTGATCATGGCCTATCAGGCGGCGAACCGCTGGATCGAGACCTCGCAAGACGGCACGCTCTTTGCGCTGGCGGGCGCGTATCTGTTCGTCGCGTCGGATTCGGCGCTGGCGGTCAACACGTTTCGCGGGCGCTTTCGCGGCGCGGACTTCTGGGTGCTCAGCACGTATTTCGCGGCGCAGATTCTGATCGCGTGGTCCGTCTACGCCCGGTGATCAGGCGCGTGCTAGCCCGTTAGTCCTGATCGCCACATATTTGTCGAGACTCACCAATCCCCCTGCATTGACTCCCCTCTGGCGCGCCTTTACCATGAATTGCGGCTGGGAGCGCCTTTAACGCCGCGCTTCACAAGTGCTAGAGGAGAATGTCATGGTTCGGAAGCTTGCCTGTCTGGCGGTCGTCCTCGCCCTCGCGCTGTCCGGTCTGAACAGCGCCCTCGCCCAGGATATTCAGCTTGCCAAGCTCGACGACACGCCGCGCCTCGCGGTGATGAGCGCGTTCGACGCAGAATTGCAGCTTCTGCTGTCGGAAGCGGAGATCGAAGAGACGTACGTGCTGCACGGCGTCACCTACCATGTCGGCACGCTCAGGGGAAATGACGTCATCCTGTTCCTGACCGGCGTCTCGATGGTCAATGCGGCCATGACCACCGAGCGCGCGCTCAACCATTTCAATGTCGAGCGTATCATCTTCTCCGGCATCGCCGGGGGTGTGAACCCAAACCTGCACATCGGGGATGTGGTCGTCCCGGCGCAGTTCGGGCAATACCTCGAGTCCTATTTCGTGCGCGAAGTCGAGAGCGAGTGGGTCCCGCCATCATACTGGACGCCAGAATTCGCCAACTACGGCATGATCTTCCCCAGCTCCACCGATGTGGTGCTGCCCGATAACGAGCCTGACATCTACTCGCTGCAATTCTGGTTCCCGGTCGATCCGGAGATGCTCGACGTAGCCGAAGCGGTCGCGCAGACGGTCGAGTTGGTGCAGTGCGACGCGGACGGAGTCTGCCTGGAGCACGCGCCGGTCGTCGTGACGGGTGGCAACGGCGTCTCCGGCCAGAGCTTCGTGGATAACGCCGAGTTCCGCGAATACGTCTGGGAGACGTTCCAGGCGGACGCGCTGGAGATGGAAACCGCCGCAGTCGCGCACGTCGCCGCGACACACGGCGTGCCGTTCCTCGCGTTCCGCAGCCTGTCCGATCTGGCGGGCGGCGGCCCTGGTGAGAACGAGATCCGCACCTTCTTCCAGATCGCCGCCGACAACAGCGCCCTGATCCTGCTCACCTTCCTGGACGCATGGGCAGCGCGCTGAGATCGCCTCGCAGACCATCCGACAGCCCCTTCTTCGCGAAGGGGCTTTTTTGCGCTACGTTCCGGCGCGCGGCATGAGGCGTTATAATACGGGTGAGCGACACACGCGCAAAGGATGAAACCTCATGACCAGCCCAGAACAGCATCCCGCCCCAGACCCCGATCCACGTGACGAGGCCGAGGAGCAGGTTCCGCAGGATGAAATGACGCCCGCGCCGGACGAGGCCACGCCAATAGATGAGACGCCCCCAGAGGGCGCGCCGCTGACGGACGCCGACATGCCGGACGCCCCGCTGCCGCTGGCGCCGGACGAAGCAGCCATTCCGGAAAGCGATCGCGCGCCGGGAGTGGTGCGCGAGACGCCTGTCGGCGGGAAGCTGCCGCCCGATCGTCCCGCCCCTGAGCCACGCGAGCCTGCCGAGTCGCCGGTGCGTGATATGCCCGCGCTGGAAAACCTCGCCGCGCAGCCTGAGCCGGAAACGCCACCCGCGCCGGACGAAGAACTCGTGCCGCCCAACACTGAGGACGTGACCGGCACCGCACCCGCGGACGAAGCGCCCGGTATGGAGGCGCCGAGCGTAGATGCGCTCGCAGGCGAGGCCGCGCCGGAGCCTGCTGCGCCCGAACCCGCCGCACCCCTGGCAGAAGCCACTCAGCCGCCCGCCGCAGACGAGCCCGCCCCGACTGCGAGCAGTCTGGCGAGCCCGGACGACTGGGGCGAGGAGCTGTCACCAGAGCTAGCCGCACTCCTGTTCGGCGGCGCAAGCGCCGCAGCCGCAGCAGCCGAAACAGAAAAGGAAGACACCGCCGAAACCGCAACACCGGCGCCCGCAGCCGAGGAACAGCCTGTCACAGCAGCAGCGCCCGCTGAAGCCGCACCCGCCGCGCGCCCGGTCACCGAGGCGGCTCGCCCGCATACCCCCGCAACGGTTACCACCGCCGCCGAAGCGCGCAGCCAGCCGATCACCGCGGGGCCGCTTGCCGCGCCGCCGCCCGGCGCGCCGGTGAAAGGCGAAACCCGCTATGTTCGCGTCGAGGAACCGCTGCGCGGCAACAAAGGCCGCCGCATCTTAGAAGAATGGGAATACTTCGGCCCGGATTATCCGGCGCTGGAAGGGTTGCTGGTCAAGCGCGTGAAAACCGAAGAGATCACCTACGCGGACGGCTCGTGGAAGCTGACCTTCCGGCGTGATTACAGCGAGGGCCGCGACGAGCGTACGATCCGCATCGCCAGCGATGGCGAATACTCCGAGCGCACCGATCGCGTTCACCGGCGCGACGCGACCAGCGGCAAGATGCGGCGCGAGCGCGAGCAGGTTTATCTGCGCTATGCTGCGCCGCTGCGTGAGGAAAAACGCGGCCTGCTCAGCGGCCTGTTCGGGCGCGGCAACGGCCCGCAGCAAGAAGGACCGAAGCGCTGGCGGCCCGCCAGTGACTCTGAGCAGCGCGACGCGCGCCAGACCGGCGGCGAAGCGCTTAAGTTCGGGCTGTTCGAGCGGCGCTAGCGCCACGCACAGCCCCTACTGCGATCAATAAAGCCCGGGTTACGCCGGGCTTTGTGCGCCTGTTGGCTTGTGCGCTGGAGCGCTCACAGGGTGCTGGCGCCAAGCAGGCGCGCCGTCTGGTTGCAGAACACGTCAAACACGGCCCGGTGCAGGCGGCTGCGCGCCGGGCTTTCGAGGTACAGCAGCCCCACGAGCACGTCTTGCTCCCACAGCGGCCCGCACAGCACCGTCCGCGCCACGTTATCCCGCCCGCGATGCACGAATACCTGCGCCTCACCCGACTCCAATGCGAGCATGATCGCCCGCTGGTCTGCGTCAATCTCGTCGTGCGCGATGTACCGCCCGGACATCGTCCGCCCGGTGCAATAGCGCAGGCGGTGGGCGCTCTCACAGCGCAGCACGTAGCCCGCGCGCGCGTTGAACTGCTGCACCGCGCGCAGCAGCAACGCGTCCAACCGGGACGCGTAATAGGGCGTGGACCCGTCGTCCTCGACTAGCGGATGCTGAGGCTGCGTCTCAGCGTCGGCCTCCGCTTCCGGCGAGCGATCCTGCTCGCCCGGCGATGGGTAGTATGCAGGCTCCTCATCATACTCTGCCATCGCCTGGACGGATTCGCGCCGGGCTTCCGATTCGGCGTCGGGGCCCCTCAAGAATTCAATGATGCGCCTGACCAGTGTTGCGCGGGCCATGCAGTTCTCCCCGGATTCACCTGATAGTCCCCCCTGCTTACACCATAGCACCTTTACGCTTTTGGGAGAATAGCACCACGATACTGTTTTGACAGAATTAAGCACGCGCTTTTTCGCGTATCAATCTTAATACTTCAAATCTTGAGTACAATAGAGGTGAGACGGTGTAAACCGGCACCGGCAACTGACTGCAAATCGCTAACGGCTAACCGCTAAGAGCTTCCTTGGAGACGCCGCATGTTCACAAGGTTCCGCACGCTGCTTTTGATCATCGACGGGCTGGCGCTGGTGGGTGTGGTCGCATTCAGCGTGCTGGCTGCGCTGGAACCCGACGTCGACGCCTACCTGATCGGCCAGGTGGTGAGCGCCGCGATCGTGCTGGGGAGCGTCTTCCTGCTGCGCAAGATGCGCAACCAGGCGCTGTAACTCGCACATAAAAAGGGACGCCGCTCGGGCGTCCCTGCATGCGAATCGAGGCGATGCGTGATTATGGCATCACGGCGTCGAGCGCCGAGCAGGCCGGGCAGCCACCGCCAGGCCGGATGATTGCGTATCCCGCCGCCGGATCTGCCCCGTAGGCTGTGAAGTCCACATTCCAGACGATCATCAGGCGGACGCGACCGCTGCTGGCGGAAAGCTGCGCCGCGCGGGCGAGCCACTGCGCCTGCTCTGCGACCGTGTTCCCCTGGCCCCACTCGAAGCCTGCGGGCAATGGCGCGTATCCTTCGGGTGACACGTAGCCCAGCTCGGTGAAGCACAGCGGGCGGGCGCCGCCGAAAGCGCTCCAGTACGTATTCACCATGCCCCAGAAGTAGCGGGTGTAGTAGTTGTCACGCGGGTCGCCGCTCGTCTGGTCGGGCGGGACGATCCCCTCGTTGTAGTGGACGCCTATGCAGTCCGCATAGTTGGCCGCACCTGCCGCCGCCATCCCGGCGACGTAGCGATCGTCGTTCCAGACGCGGTCGCTGCCGAACGCGCCTTCCGCGCCGGTGGGCGCGGGCGCGCCGCTGATGACCATCACGCTGGGGTTGGCGCCCTTAATCGCGGTATAGGCTTTCTGCAGCATCTGCGTGTACAGCGTCGGGCTGATCTGCCCGCGCGGCCATTCGCGGTCCAGGTTTTGCTCGTTCCAGACCTCGATCGCATCTGGCCCAAGCTGCGCCACACCCGCCAGATAGCCCGCGAACTGATCCATGTAGCCGGTCGGGTTCGCGCCAAGCTGCGCCGGGTCGCCGACGATGCCGAGCAGGATGCGGAAACCCTGGCTGTGCGCCTGGTTGATCGCACCCGCAGCGTTATCCGGGCTATCACCCAGGTTGTAGCGCACCTGGCGCTTGGCCCAGGTCATACCCGCCTGGCGCATCAGATCGGGATGCGCGAAGCTGTCGACGTGGCCGCCCAGGCTGAAGCCGGACGGGTCTACCGGCGGCTGGCTGGTCGCGGGTGGCGGCTCGGCGGTTGGATAGCCGGGGGCCGGCGTCGAAGGCGGCGGCTCAACCCCCGCCCCGGTGATCTGAAGCACCTGACCGACATAGATCAGGTTCGGATTAACGATATTGTTGGCCTGGACGAGCGCGGCAACCGTCGTATTGAAACGGATGGCGATCCGCGAGAGTGTATCACCCGCCTGAACAACGTACGTGCCGCTGGTGGGTGGCGGTGTCGCGGGCGGCGGGGTCGCCGGTGGCGGCGTTGCCGGTGGCTGCGTGCCCGGCCCCGGAATCACCAGCACCTGGCCGCTGTAGATCAGGTTCGGGTTCACCAGACCGTTGGCCGCCGCCAACACCGGCCAGGTCGTGCCATAGCGCAGCGCGATCCGGTAGAGATTCTCACCGGGCTGGACGGTATGAGTAGTCCCCCCAGACTGAGCGAGCGCCGGCTCTGCTTGCGCCAGCCACGCCGGCGCCAGCAGGGCCAGCACAACCACGCCTAAAACAAACCATCGAAATCGCATAGTAGGCTCCTAACAGTGAGTGACTGCGGCATATGATTTCATGATAGTTAATTTTTGGTTTTGCACAACTCCCTAACAACGCCGTTCAGCCAATTTTTACCCACCTTTTTACACACTCCATGTCCCTATCATCCACTTAGCCTATTTATAAACCCCCCACGTGGTGGATTTACGCTCTCCTTACAATCTGTATGATTAGGTCAGTTGCTTGGCACTAGGAGAGCACCGGCGACGCGCCAGATGTGCTCAGGAGGACAAATCAGCATGTTGTGGACAATCATTGGTTGGATCGTGGTCGGCGCTATCGCCGGCTGGCTCGCAAGCCTGGTCATGGGCACGCACCGCGGCCAGAGCCTGCTTGAAGACATCGTTGTCGGTATCATCGGCGGTGTCATCGGCGGTTTCATTCTCGACGCGCTGGGGGTTGGCGGCGAGGTTGAAGGGATCAATCTGGTCAGTATCCTTGTGGCGTTCTTCGGCGCGGTGGTGCTGCTCCTGATCCTGCGCGCTGTGCGCGGCTCGGCTCAGGTCTAGCCGCATCCAACGCTTGACACCGAGGCTCGCCCGCTGGGGCGGGCCTTTTTTTATTTGGGCGCAAGAGTGGCCGTGCAGGGCGCTACACGGTTCCTCGCTTTTCGCGTGGCGGCGCCAGCCCGGATCGCTCATAATCCAACAGAGGACCCGCGTGGCAAAGCAAGGAGCAGAACGATGGATTATGTGAACCTCGGCAAGACCGGGCTCAAAGTCTCGCCCCTGTGCCTGGGCATGATGAGCTACGGCAGCTCGCAATGGCGCGACTGGGTGCTGGACGAAGACGCCAGCCGCCCCCTGATCCGCCGCGCGCTGGAGAGCGGGATCAACTTCTTCGACACGGCTGATATGTACTCGCTCGGCGTCAGCGAAGAAGTCACCGGGCGCGCCCTGCGAGACTTCGCCGCCCGCCGCGAAGACTACGTGCTGGCGACTAAAGTGTTCAATCCGATGGGGGACGGCCCCAACGACCGCGGTCTTTCGCGCAAGCACATCTTCGACGCGATCGATGCCTCGCTGCGGCGCCTGGGCGTCGAGTACGTCGATCTCTACCAGATCCACCGCTGGGATTATCAAACGCCGATCGAAGAGGCGATGGAAGCCCTGCACGACGTGGTCAAGGCGGGCAAGGCGCGCTATATCGGCGCGTCGAGCATGTTCGCGTGGCAGTTCGCCAAGGCCCAACACACCGCCGAGCGCCACGGCTGGACGCGCTTTGTCGCCATGCAGAACCACTACAACCTCATTTACCGCGAAGAGGAACGCGAGATGATCCCGCTCTGCCTCGATCAGGGGATCGGCCTCATCCCCTGGAGCCCGCTGGCGCGCGGTTTTCTGGCGGGCAACCGCACGCGTGACGGACGCGGCGAGACGACCCGCAGCCTGTCTGATGACTACGCGCGCGAACTGTACTACCGCGCCAGCGACTTCGACGTGCTGGACCGCGTGCTCGCCCTGGCAGAGCAGCGCGGCGTCAAGCCGGTGCAGATCGCGCTCGCCTGGCTGTTGCACCGGCCCGGCATTACCGCGCCCATCATCGGCGCGACCAGGATGCAGCACCTCGACGACGCGCTGGCGGCTCTGTCGGTCACGCTTTCGCCGGACGACATGGCGTTCCTTGAGGAGCCGTACCAGCCGCACCCGATCCTCGGCCACCAGTAGAGCGTGTTATGCACTTGCGCTGGACAAATCCCCCATCCCCTGGTCCCTTCCCCCAAAATGAGGGAAGGGGAGTCTGCTCCTCCGCTCTTTTTCCTTCCCTCTTTATG
>CAZVCM010000145.1:8523-10244 GCA_964626105.1 uncultured Thermoflexus sp. | reverse complement strand
ATGAGCAAGTCGAAACAGTCGAGGCCGACCAGGCGGACGAGATGGACCAGGTGACGCCAGTCGAGAGCCTGCCGGTAGAGGATACGCCCGCCGAAAGCGTGCACCTCGACGCAGAGTGGGACGCGTTCGCCGACGAAGCTCCGGCAAGCGAGGCGCTCCCGGTCGATTTTGAACAACTGCTAGAGCAAGCGGACGAAGCCGAGGCGGTCGAGCGTGACGAGCCGGATCGCGTGGCGCTGGAGTTGGACCTGGATAACGACCTAATCAACGCCGTGCAGCGCGACGCGATGGATAACCCGTTCTCCGAGCCACTGCCCGAAGAAGACGAGGACACGCTGGCGACCGAGATCACCGAGGCATTTTACGAGGGCGTGCGGCAAACCGCCTACGATCTGGAGCAGGTCGCGGCGCCCGAACCGGATGCTATGGTCAGCCATGTCGATTGGGAACCCGAGCCCGACGCCGAGGAGCCGCTCAACTACGCCCGGCCTCGCCACAATTTCCTTGCTGATGAGGAGGACAATCTGTTCACTGCCGACGAGGCGCCGCCTGATCGCGCGCCTCAGCCCGAAACAGACGCGTTTTCCGACGACGAGGCCGAAGCCGCCCGGCTGGCGCAGATCGCACTGGAACTGACGCAATATTCGCTCGAAAGCTCGGCCCAGGCGACCACGCTCACCTATAACGGGGAACTGCTCGCCGAAGCGGGCGACCTGCCCGGCCCGGCGCTCGACCGCTTGCAGCGCGCTATCGAAACGGCATGGTCCACCAGCCCGCCCGATTACGACTCGCTGAGCCGCTTCGTCACCCTGCCGGACCTGGGGGAGTTTATGCTGTTCAGCATGGTCGTCGCGGATGGCATGCTGCTGAGCATGATTTTCAACGCCAACACGCCAGTACGCACCATCCGCCGCCAGGCGCGCCGTCTGAGCGAATCGCTGGAACTGGTGCCAGAGCAGCCGGATGCTCCCGAGCCAGCTGCCTCGGTGACGCACGCTAGCCGCCCAACCGATCTTCGCGCGCCAGAGGGGTTGCGCGCTGCCACCGTCGCACGCGAGCAGCCCGTGCCTGCGCCCAGCCCGCCTCGCCCGGACACGCCCTACACCGGCTATACGGTCCTGTGGCTGCCCTGGGATCCGCGTCTGGAATTGAGCGGCGATTACGGCCAGGCGCTGCACGGCTGGATCACCGGCGTCGCGCAGGAGCATATCTGGGACCTCGACGAACTCACTATCGAGATTGACTACATCCAGATGGTGATTCAGGTTCCAGAGAAGAGCCTGCCGGATGTCGTTATCCACACCATCTTCGATGAGACAGCGCGGCTCACTGAGGAACACTTCCCGGAGCTGGCTGACGGCGCCGGGCGGCTGTGGGCGAACGGTTACTACGTCGTCACGCCGCCGCGGGAGCTCAGCGAGCGCGAGATCGGGCGCTTTATCACCTACCAGCGGCAGGCGCAAACCGGCTAAGCTACGCTTCTATCCCGCAAAGGAACAGCGCCCCGATCATTGTACGAGTCGGGGCGCTGTTGTGCTAATCGGTCGGTGCGATTAGTCGAGGCGCGTCGCCGTGCCGGTCAGCACCCATTGGACGTATGTATTCTCGCCCCCGGCCGCAGTGATGTTCACTTGCCCGGTGCGCGAGTCGTAGGTCACTTCGCGGTCGACAACCGTCTGCCCGCAGCTATAGGTCTGCCCCGCAACGAAGAACGATACGTT
>CAZVCM010000145.1:0-8513 GCA_964626105.1 uncultured Thermoflexus sp. | reverse complement strand
GCGTGCCGGTGCCAAAACACGACACCGCGATGATCAGCCGCGCGCGCCCGCCGGACAAGGTCGCGTTCGGGTTCATCCCGCTGATATCCCACCGCACGCGATCTTCCGTGTCACCGCCGGGATAGGACACGAAGTCCGTCACCGAAGACGTGCTATCGAGCGGAATGTTCAGCGGCGCGTTGAAGTTCGCATCAGGCGGCGCGGTGGGCGGCGGTGGCGGCGTAGTCGGCGTATAGCTCGGCGTGTAGGTCATCGTTGGATCCTGCGGCGGCGCCAGTTGATCGACGGCGATGGTCGCAGTGTACGTCATGGTGGGATCCTGCGGCGGGGCAAGCTGGTCGACCTGATCGGTGGGTGTGTAGCTCGGCGTATAGGTCGCGGTCAGGTCTTGCACGCCGGGCGGCGTTGGCGACGGGATCGGCGTCGCCGTCGCATCTGGATCGGGTGTATAGGTCGCCGTGTAGGTGCTGGTCGCAGTCGCATTCGGGTCCGGCGTGTAGGTCGCGGTGAGCGTACCCGTCACATCCGGTGTAACGCTCGGAAACGGCGTGAAGGTCGGGGTGCCACCACCTGTGGACGCGCCACCCGGCGCTTGCACTGGCGCACCACCCGGCGCGGCCACGGCCCCTTCCCAACGAATTTCGACTTCGGCAGGCGCATCGCCCGGCTCAAGTGCGAGGAAATATGTCAGTTCTCCCGGCAGACGCAGCGCCGCGCCCGGGAGCATCTCGCCATCCAGCACGGCGAGCAGGTGCCCGGCTTCCGCATCGATCAACGCCACGCGCGGCAGCGCGATCGACTCCGGCTGGTCAGGCGCTGGCAGGCGCGTGACCGTCAGGAGCGTCTCGAGATAAGCAGGCTGCGGCTCAAGGCGGAAACGCTGCGGCGCGTCGGACACCGAGACCACCGTCGCGCTGTTGAACGGCAGCGGATCCGGCAGTGTTGGCGCGCCCGAAAGCTGCGCGACCACATCACCGCTCGCGTCGCCCGGCTGGAGCAGCAGCGTGTAGCGCCCGCTCAATGCAACCGGGTCGACGGTCACGGTTGCGTTTCCGGCGCTGTCCACCGTCAGCGGCGCGATGCCCTGCGCGGGGTCGATCAGCGCGGCAGAGTAGATCATCGGTGCGAGCGCGATCAGACGCAGCTCAAAGCGATCGCCTGCCAGCACGACAAACGAGCGCGCGAGGCCCTGACCCGGGGCGAGCGTCAGAATTTGCGGCTCGTCAAAGCGCAAATCAGTCGGGCCATCTTGAGCGCGGGCCGGGGCTGGACCGACGAACGCGGCCAGCAGTCTCACAAATAGCAAGAGCAACGTGAGGCGGGAAAGCATGAGTGCGTCTCCTGTTTCGGATGTTGTCACACAAGAATGCAAAACATAATTAGAAGTTTATTATCACATAAATGCATAAAAATCAAACAAAGTCGCAAAGAAACGTGTAAAAAACATGAAAAAACGCCCCGGCAAGCGTTTGCCGGGGTGTGTGACCACGGTGCTGAAGGGAGAGCGCTACTTCACAACCGTCATCGGTAGTGGCGTGCCGTTCCAGACCTCGTCATCGTTCGGCCCTATCGAATCCGCTGGAACCCACAGGAATGTGTAGCCGAGCAGCACCTTGCGGAACTCCCCGCTCTCGTCCACGCCGAACGTCCAGAACGTGCTGCTCTACGGAAGCTGCACCTGAGGGTTGATCACCTAGTCGAAGTCGGACGACCAGTAAACGGTACGGTCTCGAGCATAAGAGAAAGCACTTTCCGACCGCATGTGATTAAGCGCCCCAAATCATCACGAATCTATACCTACATCCGGCTCGGAGTGGTATAATAGCCGCACATCTGTTCCGACCCCCAGCGAGAGGAAAGACGCCGATGGCACGCCCGACTCTGATCTTGATCGACGGCCACGCACTGGCCTATCGCCAGTTCTTCGCTCTGCCGATCGAGAGCTTCACCACCCGCAGCGGCGAGCCGACCAACGCGAGCTTCGGCTTCGCGCGCACCCTGCTCGACATCCTCGACAAGAATCCGGATTATCTGGCGGTGAGCTTCGACCAGGGACTGACCGGGCGCGACCAGCTTTATGACGAGTACAAGGGCACGCGTGACAAGATGCCGAATGAACTGCGCGTGCAGATCGAGCGCATCCGTGACCTGGTGCAGGCATTCAACATCCCGATCCTGGAGCTGGAAGGGTATGAGGCGGATGATGTGATCGGCTCGGTCGCGCCGCAAGCCGAAGCGCAAGGGGCGGACGTGCTGATTATCACCGGAGACCGCGACCTGCTTCAACTGGTGACCGAGCACACGCGCGTCCAGCTTCCGGGCAAGACGCTCAGCGACGCGAAAGTGTACGATCTGGCGCGCTTCCGCGAGGAGTACGACGGGCTAGAGCCGCACCATATCCCCGAGCTCAAAGGGTTAATGGGCGATGCGTCCGACAATATCCCCGGCATCAAGGGCGTCGGCGCGAAGACCGCACAGAAGCTGATCAGCGCGTACGGATCGGTCGCCGCGACCTATGAGCACCTGGACGAGATCAAAGGCGCGCTGCAGAAGAAGCTCACCGAAGGACGTGAGAGCGCATTCCTCTCGACTGAGCTTGCCACCATCCACCGCGACGTGCCGGTAGAGATCGACCTGTTGAAGTGCGTGGCGAGCGACTACCGCTATGAAGATGTTGAAGCGCTGTTCCGCGCGCTGGAGTTCCGCCAGTTGATCCGCCGCCTACCGGGCCGCCCCGTCTCCGACGCGGGCGATGGCTCCGCGCAGCAACTGACCATGTTCGCCGCAGCCGAGCCAGACAAAGAAGACGCCGAATCGATTGAGATCGTCGTGCCGTTCATGATTGTGGACGACGAGGAGAAGCTTGCCGCGCTGGTCGAGCGGCTATCAGGCGCGGATGCAATCGCCTTTGACGTGGAGACAACCTCGACCGACCAGATGCTGGCCGATCTGGTGGGTATTTCGCTGGCCGTTGATGGCAACGAAGGGGTTTACATCCCGGTCGGGCATGTCGCATCGAACGCCCCGCCCCACCCTGCCGAGCAAAGCCAGCCGGACCTCGTCGAGGGGCACACGCCGCAGCAGCTTCCGCTGGAGCAGGTGATCGACGCGCTGCGCCCGGCGCTGACCGATCCCGCGATCCCGAAGGTTGGTCACAACGCGCCGTATGACCTCGTCGTGCTGCGCCGTTATGGAATTGACGTGCGCCCGATCACGTTTGACACGATGGTAGGCGAGTGGGTATGCGACCCTGGCAGCCGCAACCTGGGGCTGAAGAATCTGGCGTGGGTGCGGCTCGGCGTGCAGATGACCGAGATCAGCGAGCTCATTGGCACGGGCCGTTCGCAGATTACGATGGATCGCGTCCCGGTGGAGCGCGCCGCGCCCTACGCCGCCGCCGATGCCGTGCTGACGCACCGGCTGGTGGACGAGCTAAAGCCGGAGCTGGACGAGAAACAGGCGTGGAAGCTGTTCAGCGAGATCGAGATGCCACTGATCCCGATCCTGGCCGACATGGATATGGCCGGGGTGTTGCTCGACGTGCCATTTCTGCACGAGCTGAGCGACAACCTTAACGGGCGGCTGCGCACGTTGGAGCAGGAGATCGAAGACTTGAGCGGCGGCTACGGGCCGTTCAACCCGGGCAGCCCGAAGCAGTTGAACGAGGTGTTGTTCGAGCACCTCAAGCTGTCGACTGAGGGCCTGCGCAAGACCTCGCACGGCTACAGCACCGCGGCAGACGTGCTCGAAAACCTGCGCGGCGAGCACCCGATTGTCGAGAAGGTGCTGCACTGGCGCGAGCTTCAGAAGCTGCAAAGCACGTATGTCGACGCGCTGCCCACGCTGGTCAACCCGCAAACCGGGCGCGTCCATACCAGCTTCAACCAGACCGGCACCTCAACGGGCCGTGTCTCCTCAAGCAACCCGAACCTGCAAAACATCCCGATCCGCAGTGAAGAGGGGCGGCGTGTGCGGCGCGCGTTCATCGCGCCGAAGGGACACCGCCTGCTGGCCGTGGACTACAGCCAGGTTGAATTGCGCATCCTGGCGCACTATAGCCAGGACGAGGCGCTGCTCCGCGCCTTCCGCGAGGGGCAGGACATTCACCGCGCCACCGCCGCCGCGGTCTATCACGTTCCGCTGGACGAGGTGACATACGAACAGCGAAGCTTCGCCAAGTCGGTCAACTTCGGGCTGATGTACGGCATGGGCGCGTTCCGGCTGGCGCGCGATAGCGATCTGACGCTGGCTGAGGCCGAAGCGTTCATCACGTCGTACTTCCATCAGTTCCCCGGCGTGCGGCAGTACCTTGACGCTTCGTTGCAGCGCGCGCGAGAGCAGGGCTATGTCGAGACGCTGCTAGGCCGCCGCCGCTACTTCCCAATTCTGCATGAGAAGGGGCCGGTGCAGGCGAGCTTCCAGGCGCGGCAGCGCGCCGAGCGCGAAGCGATCAACATGCCGATCCAGGGCACCGCGGCGGACATCATCAAGATCGCGATGATTAACCTCGCGCAGGCGCTGGACGATGGCGGCTATCAGGCGCGCATGATCTTGCAGGTGCACGACGAGCTGGTGCTGGAAGTCCCCGAGGACGAGATCGACGCGGTGGCGCGGCTGACGGTGGACGTCATGGAGGGAGCGTGGACGCTCGACGCGGCGCTGGTCGCGGACGCGCGCACCGGCAAGAACTGGGCGGAGATGAGCCCGTATCAGGCGTGACGAGCGGGCGCGTGCAGCCGTCACGCGCCAATGTAAAGGTTTTCTAATCGCTGGTGATCCGCTAGAATAGTCACAAGGCGCGGTTCGCAGAAAATCCGCGCCTGTTGTCAGATTAAGAGAGCTTTTCAAAAAGCTGCTCCAAGTAGAAAGTTACAGCGATGGCGAGAAATGTGCTGCTCACGTTGTTCGACGACGTGGATACGCTCGACTTTTGCGGCCCGCTAGAGGTCTTCGCGATCACGGGGCAACGGGCAACGGGCCCGGTTCCGTTCACCGTCACGACCGTCGCCGAGCGTAACTCTCCCCCAACTACCACACGCAGTGGCCTGCGCATCACGCCGTACTACACATTCAAAAACGCAATCCAGGCCGATATCCTGGTCGTGCCCGGCGGGCTGGGCGCGCGCCACGAAAGCAAGAACTCTGCGCTGCTTGACTTTGTCCGCACGCAGGCGCAGCAGGCTGAGATTGTGATGTCCGTCTGCACGGGCGCGCTGATCCTGGGCGCCGCCGGGTTGCTCGACGGGCTGTCGGCGACCACGCACCACGCCGCGCTGGAAGAGTTGATGAGCACCGCGCCAAGCTGCAACGTCATCAGCGGACAGCGCTTCGTGGACAACGGGCAGATCATCACATCTGCCGGGATCACCGCCGGGATCGACGCCGCGCTGTACGTCGTGCAGCGCCTGATCGGCACCGCTGCCGCGCGCGAAACCGCCTCGCACATGGAATACAACTGGGCGCCGGTCAGCGCCTAAGCGGGCGCCCCGCGCGCCCTCTTTTTTGTTGTAGGTGCGGGCCAGTAATCTCGAATTTGAACCCAGCAACACGCAGACAAGTAGTGTATATACGCGGGTTAAGCATCGTTTTGGTCATATTCAACATAGAAAGCTTGCATACGGGTGTTGTGTGCTATATATAGTAAGTGGGCTGTGCGCTCGAAAAGACGTCATCAGCACGCGATTCCGGGCCACTGTCAGGGAGCGCAGACGCCCCGATGCGCACGCCTTCGAACCATAAATCGGGCCGCGCGCTGGCGTGGCTTGAGCGTCCGATCGGTAGCTTGCTGCCGCTTTGATCATTTTCCGCAACCGCTTTCCATGCAATACAGTTTTGCGCTCAGGTGATGCGATAAATTTGTTGCACCCACTCAAGTAAGGAGGCGCACGATCGATAGTGTTTTCCAAGCTCGCCGAGGCGACAGGTCGGTGCCCTAGACACTCCCTTCACCGCAGTTTTTACGTACGAAGCAACGGAGGAATGAAAAGATGCGCAATTCCATCAATCGCGCGCTGCCATTGGCGGTCATCTTCACGATGGTCATCGCGTTGCTGCCCAGCGGCTTCGCCTTCGCCACCAGCGCGGATGTGACCCTGACCAGCGTCATCCAGCAGACTGAGCCGGTGACCGTCTACTCGACCAGCGGCTCCCAGATCAGCACGCTTGACCCGCAGCGCGCGTCCGACGAAATCTCGATCGCCGCGATTGAGCAGTTGTTCCTGGGGCTGACAGACGCGGATCCGCTCAACCCCGGCAACATCCTCCCAGAGCTGGCGACCGAATGGGAATTTGACGAGACCGGCACCGTCTGGACCTTTACTATCCGCAACGATGTGCCCTGGGTGCGTTGGGACCCGGTGACTGACGAAGCGGAACAGCTTGGGATGGTCACCGCGCAAGATATCGCGTACGGTATGCAGCGTTCGTGCGACCCGCGCCTCGGCGCCTACTACACCAGCGTCGCCGACAAAATCATCCTGGGCTGTGACGAAGTCTCGACCAAGCCGGTGGATGAAGTCACCGACGCGGACTACGATCTGGTTCAGGTCAGCGCGTTGGACGACAGCACGCTGCAGGTGAACCTGCAGTTCTCGGCGGGCTACTTCTTCAGCCAGACGCCGATGTGGATGTACCGCCCCGTGCCCCGTGACGTGATCGAGGAACTGGGCGACGACTGGACCGAGCCGGGCAACATCGTCACCAACGGCCCCTTCGTGATCGACGAGTGGGTGCGCGGCGTGCGCCGTGTCTACCTGCGCAACCCGTACCTGCCCGAAGACATGCGCGGTCCGGGGAATGTCGAGCGTGTCGTCCAGACCGTCGTCGAGGACCAGGGCACGACTTTCGCGCTCTATCAGGACAACCAGATCGATGCCTCGGGCGTTCCCCCGGCGGAGCTTCAGTCGGTCCTGAACGACCCTGACTACGCTGACCAGCTCAGCCAGACGTCGGACTTGGCCGTCTTCTACTTCGGCTTTGCGCACGACAAGGCGCCGTTTGACGATGTCCACGTGCGCCGCGCGTTCTCGGCATCCGTTGACCGTAACGCCTTCGTGCAGGAAGTGTGGCAGGGTCGCGGCGTGCCGATGATCCACCTCACCCCGCCCGGCATGTTCGGCGCGCCGCCGATCAACGAAGTCGGCGTGGGCTACGATCCTGAGCTGGCGCGCGCAGAGATGGAAGCCGCAGGCTACCCGAACTGCGAGGGCCTGCCGCAGCTTGAGCTTGTCGCGTACTCCGGCGCTGGCTCGTGGTCCGAGTTCCTGGCGGCCTCTGCCGAGCGCGAGCTGGGCTGCGACCCGAACATGCTGACCGTCGAGGAACAGGAATTCTCGGTGCTGCTGGAGACGGTCGACCCGCGCAACGAGCCGGAAGATCGCCCGCACGTCTGGACGCTCGGCTGGGGCCCTGACTATCCCGATGCCAACAACTGGGTCGGCGACGTGCTCCACTGCGAGTCCGAGAACACCTTCAAGCGGCCCTGTACTGAGGTCGACGACCTGATCACGCAGGCCGCGCAGGAGAACGATCCGGACCTCCGCAACGAGCTGTACTATCGCGTCGAGGAGATGTTCTTCGGCCCCGAAGGCGAGCACCCCGTGATCACGCTTTACATGCGCCTGGACTACTCGCTGCAGAAGCCGTGGTACAGCGGCCCGTTCGAGACGGACGGTCTGTTCGGTGGCCCGCACTACAACTACCGCACGATCGATCAGGAAGCGCAGCTCGCAGCGCGCGGCGGCTAAGCCTGCCCGCGACGCTCAGCGCGTCATCTACGCGGCGGCATGTCAGTGGCATGCCGCCGCTTTTTTTGTCCGAATCGCCGGTATGCTTCGTTGCAGCGCCCCAACTACCGCATTAGCAAAGTGTGCTATACTACGAGCCGGAAAACTGAGATACTTCTTTCTTGACTCGGGAGCGCGAGGTAAGACGGTGAAACATTTTCTGGACATCGCCGATTGGTCTTCAGCTGACTTGTGGGAGATGCTGAACATCGCCCGCGTGCTTAAAGAGCAATACAAAGAAGACGGCGCGAACAAGCCACTGCTCAAAGGCAAGGCGCTGGGCATGATCTTCCAGAAGCCCTCGCTGCGCACGCGCGTGAGCTTTGAGATGGCGATGCAGCACGCCGGCGGGCACGCGCTGTACCTCAGCCCGCAGGAGATCGGCCTCGGCAAGCGCGAGAGCATCGCGGACATCGCGCGCGTGCTCGGCAGCTATGTCGATGTAATCATGGCGCGCACTTTCGACCACGAGCATATTCTTGAGCTGGCGAAATGGAGCCCCGTGCCGGTCATCAACGGCCTGACCGATTACAACCACCCCTGCCAGGTGATGGCCGATATGCTGACGATTTATGAGGAGTTTGGCCGGCTCGAAGGGGTGCGCCTGGCGTATGTAGGCGACAGCAACAACGTCGCCACAAGCCTGATGATGGCAGCAGCGCAGTTCGGCCTGAGCATGAACATCGGCAGCCCGCAAGGGTACCAGCCCAAGGAAGAGACCGTTGAGCA
>CAZVCM010000144.1:0-10342 GCA_964626105.1 uncultured Thermoflexus sp. | reverse complement strand
ACCGAGACCAATCCCGTCACCCCGCGGCCCTGGCGCCCGCGCTTCAGCCCGCCAAGCAGCGCCAAGCCCACCGCCGCCGAGATCGGCGCGATGCGCCAGCGAAAGCCGGGGATCGTCCGGAACGGCTGGTTAATCAACTCCCACTGCGGATTGAGCGCGCGAATCTGGCTGTGCACGTACGCCGCAGCGGCGCGCTCGCCAGCGGTCGCCGGGCGGCGCGGGCCAATCACCACGCTCAGATGGCGCACGTCGTCCAGCAACTGATCGGCGGATAGCTCGACCGGTACGTTGCGATCGATCATGGGCGATCTCACTTCCTTTTGCGTCCCGCTACGCTGCTTCAAGTATGCCGCAACCGCCGCCAACGTGCACCTTCCCGCGCCGTGCGACGCACCCCTTGACACAGCCGCGCAGCGTGCTAAGCTGGCAGGCACACCCCGAAATTGAGAGCATAACAGGTTCAGAGGGAACGACGAACATGCCGGTTTACGAGTTTCGCTGCAACGCCTGCGGGCGAAAAGTCGCGTTGCGCTACGCCACGATTGCCGAATACGCCGAGGCGACGCCCGCCTGCCCGCGCTGCAAAAGCACCGACCTGACGCGCCTGATCTCGCGCGTGGGCATCAAACGCTCGCTGACGTCGCGCCTGTTTTCCGGCGATCTGGATGATGACTCGTCGCTGGACGATCTCGACAACGCCGATCCCGCCATGCTGGGGCGGCTGCTGCGCGAGATGGGCGACGAGGTCGGCGAGGACATGGGGCCGGAATTTGACGAGGTGATCACGCGGCTGGAACGCGGCGAAGCGCCTGAGGACATTGAGGCGACGATGCCTGATCTGGGCGATGACATGGGCGGCGGCCTAGGCGGCCTCGGTGTGGACGATTTCGGCGGCGGCGATTCGGCGCTCGACAGTTAGCCGTTAGCGGTGGCCGAGAGCAGAAAAGCAGCGACAAACCGCGAAGGCAAAGCCAGCCAGTTGTAGAGGCGCGCTTGCTGCGCCCGCCGCTTCTTTTCAGTACGGGGAAAGCGGGGGGAGCAAGCTCCGCGCCCTACAAGTCCGTTTCTCTGTCTCTGGCTGTTCTTAGCTTTTGCTAACCGCTAACCGCTTGCCGCTAACCGCTGCTCTACGGGCACGGCTGCACGATCGACTCCGGCGCGGGCGCGGCGATCGGCGCGATCCCGCCCCACTGCGTCACCTCGAACGACATCGCCACGCGCCGCAGGTGATCCGTATTGTGATAGACGCTCTCCAGCTTGAGCAGCGCGCCGGTCGCCTCGTCGGTGTACAGATCACCGGTGAGCGAAAACGTCCCGGCCTCGTCGATCTTCTGCTGCAGTTCAGCGTTGTCAAACCTGCGCAGAATATCGAGCGCTTCTTGAATGCGTGACTCCAGCCGGAAATGCGTTGCTGCCCGGCCCGCGACCGCTGCCTCGTCCTCGACCTCGTCTGCCACGGCGAGCATCTGCACACCCTTCGCTTCCAGGCCGAACTCGTCAAAGTAGCCGCTCAAGCCCTGCCGCAGCAGGCGCGCTTCTTCGCTGTCGCTGACGCACACAAATTGCCCGTTGTCCACGCGATACACCGCGCCGTCGCGCGCGTCGGCTCCGTGCGCCTGGACGTAGAAGTTCTGCGCTACGCCGCCGCCGGTCTGCACCTGCGCCAGCGCGTTATTCGCGCCATCGACCTGCATGGAGATCAGCACATCGCGCCCCAGCGCGCCGGAGAACCCCGTTCCCGCCGCGTCGCCAGGGCCGTCCTGCAAGCGCATCGTCGCGGCGTAACCGTCCGACTGCTGAGCGAGCGTGTCCAGGCTGTCGGACACGCGCTCCCACGCGCTGTCCTTGTCCAGCTCTTGCAGCAGCTTGACCGCTTCGTCCACTGTCTCGACCACGCTGCGAATATCATCCACAAACCCGCAAGCCAGCCCCGCCATCAGCAGGGCGCCCGCGACCAGCGCCAAAGCCCACTTTGATCGCATCGTCTGTCCTCGTCTGCTTACGATACAGGCCGCGCCGAAATAAGCGCGCGACCTGCGTACAACTTATCACTGCGGGGCATCAAACGGCAAGTGCGTCCGCCCGCCGATTGCCCCGCGCCTCTCTGACCGCGCAGTTGTTTGCGTATCGTGCCGCGCGTTTGTACACTCTGCCGGACGTTGACCGCCGGACGAGAATGGACCGCCCGATGATTGGCAAAAAGCTAGGCAACCGCTACGAAATCCAGGAACTGATCGGCGAGGGCGCGACCGCTGCCGTCTATCGCGGGATCGACACGCGCCTGCAGCGCACCGTCGCGATCAAGGTCCTGTTGCCCTACGTCGATGACACCACGCGCCAGCGTTTCCAGCGCGAGGCATTCGCCGCCGCGCGCCTGAATCATCCGAACATCATGGCGATCTATGATGTCGGCGAAGACGACGAACGGTCCTACCTGGTGATCGAGCACATCGAGGGGCAGCCGCTCTACTCGTTCATTCCCTCGCCGCCCGGCGTGGTGGCCGAGTTCGGGCGCCAGATCTGCCTCGCGCTCGATTACGCGCATCGCCAGAACCTGATTCACCGCGACATCAAGCCCGCCAACATCCACATCACCCCCTCGGGGCAGGTCAAGCTGATGGATTTCGGGCTGGCGATCAGCGGTGATACCAAGCGTCTGACCGCGATGGGGCGTATTATCGGCACGCCCGCCTACCTCTCGCCCGAACAGGCGCAGGGCTTGCCGCTCGACGGACGGACCGATATTTACTCAACCGGCATCGTGCTCTATGAGCTGGCGACTGGCGTGCTGCCCTTCGACGCGGACGACATCGGCGTGCTGCTGCTCCAGCAGGTGAAGAAGACGCCCAAGCCGCCGAGCGAGCTGGTTTCTGGCGTGCCCGTCAGCCTGGAACACGCGCTGCTGAAGGCGCTCGCTAAAAAGCCAGACGATCGCTTCGAGTCCGCCGGGGCGATGGCCGCCGCGCTTGGGGCGGTGATGGCGGAGCAGGCGCAGACGGTCAGCCACCGACCGGTCGACGCCGATCTGTTGCCCTCCAATGAGGGAGCGCTTGCGCGTCTCAGTGCCGCGCCGTGCGAGGGCGCGATCCGCGTGGTGCTGGCGGACGATCACCGCATTTTGCGCATGACGCTGGCGGTCTACCTCAACGATACCGAGTGCATCGAGGTGGTGGGCGAGGCGGACGACGGCGATCAGGCGCTGGCGCTGGTGCGCGAGCATCACCCCGATGTGCTGCTGCTCGACCTCAACATGCCGGGGCGCGGCGGGCTGGACGTGCTGCCCGAAGTCCGCGCAAGCTGGCCGGATGTGCGCGTGCTGGTTCTTACTGGGCGCGACGAAGACGCTTACATCATGCGGGCGCTGCGCGCCGGGGCGCACGGCTACGTGCTGAAGACGACCAACGAGGAAGACCTTGTGCGCGCGGTGCAAGACGTCGCCGAGGGGCACGTGGTCCTGGGGCGGGGCGTGGCGGAGCGCGTGGTGCAGGGGCTGGTGAGCCGCAGCGCGCCCGAAGGCGAGACGCTCAGCGACCTCGACCGCGCCCTGCTGACCGGGATCGCCGCCGGGCAGACGGACGCGCAAATCGCCGAGCGGCTGCGCCTGTCCGCCGAGATCGTCGAGCAGCAGATCGCGGCGCTGATGCAGCAGTTGGGCGCGTCGTCACGCGTGGACGCTTCGCTGATTGCGTTGCGGCGGGGGCTGATCCTGCTCGATGACCTGCACGATGCCTAGCGGATGTCCACTCGACACCCATGACAACACTTGAAGGCACGCTTGTTGCAGAGGACGCGCCGTGGCGCATCCCGCCATACGCCCGTGAGATGCTGTGGGTGCAGCAGGGCGATCAGGCGGTGCAAGCGCATGGAGAGCGTGGCACGTTCGCGCTGGCGTCGTACAGCGATCCGATCGCGCTGGTGTGGGGCGCGCCGGGCGGCCCTCCGCTGGCGATCTGGCCGCCGCCGGATGCGCCATTCGTGCTCGGATGGGACGGGACTGTGCAGATTGGCGGGTTTGTCGAGCGGCTGCACATGCAAGAAAGTCACCGGCTGGAGCTGGTGATCGCAGAGATTGACGGCGCGCCGCTGGCGCACACCTACCGCCGCCTGCCAACTCTGGCAGACATGCGCGCCGCGCCGTTTCGCCGCCTGCCAGAGCCGGACCTCGCCTCAGAAACACGTCACACGTATTGTGTCCTCGCGCCGGTTGAGTCAGTTTTGGCGGACTATTTGCATCATGCGATGGTGAGCGAGCTGGCGGTCAACTGCTTCACGGCGCTCGGCCCGCAAGAGGGTGAGTGGCACGCGCTCGTCGGGATGCCGCTGCTGTTGGAGTCGCTGACGCTGCTCGCCCCCGGCTATCGCGCCCGCCTGGGCTGACTTGGGCGTAAATCTCGCTATTCCCTATCCCCCAGTGTTTACCCCGTCGCCAGCCCGGTGACGGCCAGCTCGGCCATCGGCTCGGCGTGGGACAGCGGCGCATCGCCGTAGATCATGCGTGTGTAATTACGCCCGCGCTTAAGGTTGTGGTCGCTGGCGAGGATGCGCGCGCGGGCGTTGTGCGCCGGGATGTTGAGCGTGACTTGCTCCCCCTGGATCGCTTCGAGCGCGGTGCGCAAGAGCCGCTCCGCCGCCGCCGAGCTCCACGCCATCCACGGCCCGATCGTCACGCCGCTAGGCGTACGCCGCGCCAGCAAGAAGCCCTCTGCCTGCCCGCGCTGAAAATCCACCCACGCCAGATCGGGGAACTCGTCCAGCAGGCGCATCAGAATGTGCTGGCGGCGCGTGCCGAATAGCACTCTGTCAAGCTGCACGACCGCTTCAAAATCCTCGGGGCGCATCCGCCGCGCCCGCTCGCCGAGGTACGTGCTGGCGCGCCCCTGCCAGCGCTCGATGATCCCCGCCTCGCGAAAGCCCAGCGCGCGATAGACCGGCAGGCCCTCGTCCGTCGCGTCGAGCATGATTCGCTCGGTCTGGCGTGCGATCAGGATGTCGAGCGCGGCGCGCATCAGGCGGCGGCCCAGCCCCTGCCCCTGGCGGTCCGGCGCGACGACTAGCATCCCGATCCAGCCGAGCGCAGTGCCATAAGGCGTTGTGCTCACCGTCCCGATCAGCCCGCGCCCTTCTTCTTCGATCACGAAGCAGCCGTCCGGCGACCACGCGAGCAGGCGCGCCCACTCGCCGGGGCCGTGCTGCCACCCGACGCTGTGAGTCAGCGCCACGCCGCCGGGGATATCATCCGGCGTCATCGTGCGGAGCGTGCGCGCCGGTTCGTGGCGTGGTGCGGTGCGATCTTCCCACTCCATAGCGACCTCGAAGGCGAGGGGCGTGCTCAACGGCACGCCCCTGTTGCGTCGTGAAGAGTCAGGCGGCGACCGCGATCGCCGTGGTTACTGCGGCGTCGGCGTGAGCGTCCAGGTCGGCGTCAGCGTCGGCGCGAGGGTTGGCGTCGGCAGCGCGTCTTGCGGCACGAAGCCCTCGGGGAGCGGCGTGGCGAACGCGTTCGGGTCCTGCGTCGGCATTGGCGCGGTCGTCGGTGCGGGAGTCGCGGTCGGCTGCGGGTTATCGATCGTGATGTGGATATCCCGGTTTACATCGCGACCAAAGGCGTCGATTGCGACCAGCCGCAGCGTGTACTGCCCGTTCTCAAGCTGGCGCGTGTCGAACTCCGCCAGGACCGATTCGCCCTCGGGCCGCTGCACCGTCTCGACGATCACCGGCTGGCTAAACGCTTCCGGCTGGTGCGAGACGCCATAGCGAATCTCGTAGCGGTTGAAGTCCGGCATCGTCACCGCGCCGCGAAGCTGGATCACGCCCTGGACGGTCTGGCCCTCGGCGGGCGAACTGACGACCACGAACGGGCGCGGATCGTTCGGCGAGCACTCCTCAGATGGTGGCGGCATCACCGGAAGCTCCAGGCCTCGGCTGGTCGCCCACGATGCTCCGCCGCCATTGTTGATCCAGTCGTACGCCGCCGGGTCACTGATGGACACGAACGTGCGCGTCTCGACGTCGTCCTGGCAGTACTGGTTCGCGAGCTTGCCGGTGTAGCCGTCCACCTGAAGCTGGCGGAAGATGTCGCGGTCAGCGGCGGGCGGCTGCGCGTTCTGCGCGAAGAGCTCGACGCGGGTGCGGCCTGCGCACGCCGGGCTGGGCAGCGTGCCAGAGTCCGCGCAAATCTCCGCGCGGACCAGGCCGGGTGGCTCGTTGAATTGCTGGATCGGCTGGCCCTGGTGCGCCGCTTCCATCACGCGATTCCAGATCGGCGCGGCGGCGTAGTAGCCGGTAACGTTGTAGATCGGCGAGTCGTCGGTGTTGCCCACCCACACGCCGGTCACATACTGCGGCGTGTACCCCATCGTCCACACGTCGAAGATGTTCTGCGTGCCGCTGGTGCCGGTCTTGATCGCGGCGGGGCGCCCGCCAGACAGCTCCATCGGCTGCCCGCGCCCAAACTCAGCCGCGCGCGCTTCGTTGTCAGACAGGATATTCGTGATCAGGTAGGCGTACTCCGGGTTGACGACCTGCAACCCTTCCGGGCTGGTGTTGGCGCGATAGACTTCGTTCCCGTCGCTGTCTTCGATGTAGATGATCGAGTACGGCTCCACGCGCCGCCCGTTGTTGGCGAGCATGGCGAACGCCGAGACCATGTCGAACAGCCGGACCTCGACCGCGCCGAGCGCCGTCGGCAGGCCCGCCTGCCGCTCGACCGGATCGCCGAGCGGGAAGCTCAGCCCGACGCGCTTCGCCAGCGCGGTAAACCGTTCCATCCCGGTGCGCTCCAGCGCTTTCACCGCCGGGATGTTGAGCGAGTTACCCAGCGCATACCGCACGCTCACCGGCCCGTTGAAGTTGCCGTCATAGTTGCGCGGGGTATAGCCGCTGAAATTCGTCGGCACGTCCCAGATCACCGAGGCGGGTGTCAGGTAGCGCCCATCCTCGTCCGGCTCGAACGCGGAGAGGTACACCAGCGGCTTGATCGACGAACCGGGCTGCTGCGCCGTAAAGGCGACGTTCACTTGCCCGTCGATGTCGTCGTTGTAGTAGTCGGCACTACCGACCATCGCCATGACCGCGCCATCCGCTGGGCGCATCACCACGACCGAAGCGTTGTTCACCCGGGCGCCGTAGACCTGGTTGACATAGGCGAGATGCTCGGTGACCGATTGCTCTGCCACGCTCTGAATCTGCTCGTTAAGCGTCGTGTACACGCGGAACCCGGCGGAGTAGATCGCCTGCTCGCCATAGTCCTCTTCAAGCTGTTGCCACACGTAGTTGACGAAGTGTGGATGCGTCGCGCGGAAGTCGGGCCGCTCGAAGTTCGCGATCTTCACGCGGGTGATGTCCAGCGTCATCTCTTCCGGCTCGGTCATGCCGGGTGCCTGGTAGTAATACACGACATCGCCCGCAGGCTGCGTGACCGCCGAGACGCACAGCTCGCCGCCATTCGGAACCTGATAGGGCGAGTTGTCGGCGTGCTGGATCGCGATGCAGCCGGTCCCGTTCGCCTCAGACATCAGGCGCAGCACCTGCTCCATACGCCCCATCGCCGCCTCGCGGTTGATGACCGGGTCGTAGGTCGCGGGCGACTGGGGCAGCCCGGCGATGAACGCCGCTTCTGCCGGGTTGAGGTCCCGCGCGGCCTTGCCGAAATAAGTCTGCGCCGCGGCCTCGACGCCGTAGGCGAAGTTCCCATAGAAGAACTCGTTCAAATAGATTGCGAGAATCTGGTTCTTGTCGTACTTGCGCACGATCTCGGATGCGACGATCACCTCGGCTACCTTGCGCTCGTTCGAGATCTGCTGCGCGAACTCGGTTTCGAGCACCAGCGCGCGGGCAAGCTGCTGCGTGATGGTGCTCGCACCGGAGACAGTCTGCCCCGCTTGCAGGTTCTGCACCGTGGCGCGGACGATCGCCAGCACGCTGAAGCCGGGATCGGTGTAGAACGTTTCGTTCTCCGTCGCGATCGTCGCGTGGATCAGCCAGGGCGAGATCTCGCTCAGCGGAACCTCGGTGCGCGCGCCCGTTTCGGGGCTGTTGAACTCCGCGAGCAGCGTGCCTTCGGTGTCGAAGATGCGCGTCGTTTCGAAATCCGCCACCAGATCGCCCAACTGCGCCACGCGCTCGTCATAGGCGTCGATCACGTAGAAATAGTAGCCGACCACGCCCAGCAGCAAGATCAGCGTGATCGCCATGCCGCCGATAACCGTGATCACCGCCAGCCGGATGCCCCACTTGGTGTACCACGCGCGGTTGTGCTCGACATCGAGCGCGGCGCTGTAGTCTGGCTGCGGAAACTCGCCCAGGCGCGGCTTTGGCTTGCTGATTGCCTCAGCGGCGGCGCCTGCGACCGCGGCCCCGCCCACTACGCGCGGCACCGTCTGATCACCTGCGCTCTGCACCGCGACGGACGGCATCGTCTGATCGCCTGGTGCGACGGGCACCGTCTGGATTGTAAGATCCTCGCTACCGATCTGCACCGGGCGCGCGGGCTGCGTAACCATTGGGCTGAGCGGGCTGGATACCACGCCGCCCTGGTCGATGTCCACTTGCTGGCCTTTGGGGCGAGTCGGCGCGTCAGAGCGGCGCACCGGCTCCAGCAGCGGCGACGCGGGCGACACTAACGTCGCGCCGAGATCTTCCTGCGGGACGTGCTGCGGCAGCGGCATGTCGTCCTCGTCCAGCGGGATATCAGGCGCCGAGTGCCCGACAGTCCCTTCTGGGTCGACCACTTGCTGCAAGCCCGTTTCGGTGCGGACCACGCTGCCGCGCACCGCCTGGTCATGCCCTGGCGGCGTGCCAGGGACCCAGTCGCGCCCGTCGTAGTAGTACCAGCGGTTGCTTTCCAGGCCGAGCATCCACCAATGCCCCTCGTCGTCGAGGATCATCAGGTTGCGCAGTTCTTTTTGCAGCTCCTCGCGCGTCAGATAGCCCGCCTGGTAACGCTGGCGTAGCACGCCAATTTTGCGCTCGGCTTCTTCGAACGGCGATGGCTCGGGTTGGGTCACGGCTTCAGGCGCGACGGCGGCGACCGGCTCGGGCGGCGTGTCGGTAGGGACGGGCGTGCTCTCGGTGGAGCGCGGCGGCTCCTCGATCACCGGGCCGGTCCCGCGATGGGTAGGCTCTGCCGTGCGCGCGTCGAGGATTAGCGTGCCTTCTTCCTCAGCGTCCGCTGGCGTATCGGCGCGTGTCGCGTCGTCGTCGGGCCGCTGAAACTGCGCGTCATGCGCGGCTTGCGCCTGTGTACGCTCTGATGACACGTCGCTTGCTTCGGGGATGGTCTCGTCTACGCCATCGAGCAGGTCTTCGATCTGCGCGTCGGGCGGGCGATACCAGCCGCCGGTCTTGGCGGGCGCGGCGCCGGGCGTCTCGGGCTGGGCTGGCGCGCCGTCTCCCTCAGAAGCGGGCGCGCTTTCGGGCGGCGGCTCGCTGGCGGCAGGCTCCAGGGACGGGGCGTCTTCCGGCTTGAACCATCCGCCGGGCGCCTCAGGGGAGGGCGACTGCTCGCTGGCGTCCGGCTTGTGCCACCCGTCGACCGGGCGCTGCTCGTCGCCGGACGGCGGCTGCGCGTCGTCAGGCCGCATATTCTTCGGATCACGTCCCTCTGCCATACCACACCTCGATGGCTGCGATTAGCGGAGATCAGTCAGCGTGTGCTGTGCGCTAATCGCCGATTCCTAAAAAACCGTCCTGCCGAAAATTCACGAAAGCAATAGGCGGTGTGTACCGGCGCGCCGCCGATCGCTGACCGCTCTCTGCTGCTTCAATTATACATGAGCCTGAGAGCGCGGCTCCCATCTCGACGCCGTCACGCGACCGGCTGGCTGGCGACCAGGATCGTCCACTCGCCCTTCTGCGTGACGGTATCATCCTGGTTGACGACCTGCACGTCGAACGAGACGAACCCGCCCCCGGCGGCTTTCATCTCGCGCGTCTTCGTGACCTTCACCCGCACGCGGATCGTGTCGCCGATGACGATCGGCGCGCGGAACTTCCACTCCAGCGCGGTGAAGGCGAGCACTGTGCCATCCAGAAAGCCGAGCTGGTACGACAGCCCGCTAGCCACCGACAGCCCCAGCAGCCCGTGCGCGACGCGCTGCCCGAACTGTGTCCCGGCGGCGTAACTCGCGTCGGTGTGCATCGGGTTGAAGTCGCCCGACAGCCCGGCGAAGCTGACGATATCTGCTTCGGTGATCGTCCGGCCTTGCGTTTCCAGCGCCATGCCTTCTTCGAACTGCTCGAAGTACAGCCCGCGTGTTTTTCGCTCGTCTGCCATCGTCTGCCCCTTGTCCTAACGGTTTAGATCTGCTAACCAAACTGCCTGCGATTCTAGCGCAGGCAGCGG
>CAZVCM010000143.1:0-10457 GCA_964626105.1 uncultured Thermoflexus sp. | reverse complement strand
CGGCGGGCTGTCGCTCGGGCTGTGCGGCTTCGGCTTCTGGAGCCACGACATCAGCGGGTTCATCGGCACGGCGACGCCCGACCTCTACAAACGGTGGGTCGCGTTCGGCCTGCTGTCATCGCACAGCCGCTTGCACGGCTCGTCCAGCGTGCGGATGCCCTGGCTGTTTGACGACGAAGCGGTCGACGTGCTGCGCTACTTCAACGACCTGAAGACGCGGATCATGCCCTATCTGATGGACGTCGCGCGGGAAGCGCACGAGCACGGCTGGCCGATGATGCGCGCGATGATGCTGGAGTATCCCGACGACCCGGCGTGCCAGTATCTCGATATGCAATATATGCTTGGTTCGGCACTGCTGGTTGCGCCGGTGTTCAGCGACACGTCCGAGGTAACGTACTACCTGCCCGCGGGCCAATGGCGCCACCTGCTGAGCGGGGAGACTGCTACCGGCCCGGCGTGGCGCACCGAGACATACGACTATTTCAGCCTACCGCTGTGGGTCAACGTCGAACGCGGGCAAGCGTGGGAGTGCCTGCAACCCACCGCGCCAGACGCATAACCCGATCGTCTATCCTGACGGCTACTAGACACCCGCCTCTGCGCGGGTGTTTTTGCGCGGGGCGAGTGTGTACCATACACGCAGAAAGAATTTATTATCATCCACATAACAGTAATGAATTTATAAATAATCCTTTGATCAGACAACCATAGCCATGTGGGGGATTAATTCCTCACGCTGAAGTTTTATACTCACGCTCAGCGTATCACTTTAGTTTATCCACCTTCACACGTCAGAACGGTCTCGCGGCGCGAAAAGCGCAAGGGTGAACCGCTTTTGGGCGCGTAAGGCGCGGCACAAGGAGGTGCAGGCTGAATCGGTCTTTCGGCAATTCACCCTCGTTTGGCCCGGATAGTTCGAGGAGGTTCATCTCGTGAGTGAACAATCTCTGGTTGGGAAAGTGCTCACCGACGTCACCCTCAAGCGGCGCTCGTTCCTAAAATGGAGCGGCGCGCTGAGCGGCACGGCAGTTTTGTCCGGTGGGCTGCATCAGATCGCCAGCAAGGTCCCTTCGGCGACCGCGAGCGCGGCGTCAGAAGGTGAGTGGGTCACCGCTGCTTGCTGGCACAACTGCGGCGGGCAGCGCTGCGTCGTCAAAGCGCACGTGGTAGATGGCGTGGTCAAGAAGGTCAAGACCGATGACACGGTCGAAGACACAACCGAACAGCCGCAGATCCGCGCCTGCGCTCGCGGTCGCGCGCAGCAGCAGCAGTGCTTCGGCGCCGACCGTCTCAAGTACCCGATGAAGCGCAAAAACTGGGAGCCCGGCGGCGGCAAGAAAGAGCTGCGCGGTCAGGACGAGTGGGAGCGGATCTCGTGGGACGAAGCGCTCGACCTGGTCGCTGAGGAAATCAAGCGGCTGATCGACACTTACGGAAACGAGAGCATTCTCGAAGTCGGCAGCACGCTGAGCAGCGCGTTTACGCTGGCTGGTGGCGCCGTCAAGTCATGGGGCAACACGTCGTGGGGAACCTGGTACTACACCGGCGACGTCGTCGGTCTGGGCGACGGCCTCTCCAACACGACGCATAACGACCGCATCGAGATGCAGAAGTCAGACCTGATCGTGATCTGGGGCGGCAATCCAGCCTGGAGCGCGCAGGGCAACACCATGAATTACTACCTCGACGCCAAGAAGGCCGGGGCAAAGTTCATCTTTATCGACCCGTTCTACAATGACTCCGCGATGATCCTGGCGGACGAGTGGTTCCCAGTGCGTCCCACGACGGACCACGCACTGGCGCTCGGTATGGCGCACACGTTGATCACTGAGGACGATCCCGAGAGCAACCCGCTGATCGACTGGGATTTCCTCGACCGCTGCTGTGTTGGCTTCGACAAAGAGCACATGCCCGAAGATGCCGACCCGAAAGACAACTTTAAGGATTATGTCCTCGGCACGTATGACGGCGTTCCTAAGGATGCCGAGTGGGCGTCGGCCATCTGCGGCCTGACACCGAAGCAGATCCGCTACCTGGCGCGCACTATCGGCTCGACTCCCAAAGTGTCGCTGCTGACGGCCTGGGCGCCGGCTCGCGTCAACGACTCGGACTCCTGGCCGCACATGTTCATGACGCTGGGCGCCATGACCGGCCACATCGGCAAGTCAGGAAGCTGCACGGGCGTTAGCTGCTGGGAGCGCACCGCGGACGGTGGCCCGTTCCTGATTGGCTCCGGCGGCGCCGGCAACCCGCGCGTGCGCAACGAGAACGCGATCAGCATCTCGATCAACAATGGCGAGCTGTGGCGCTCGGTTCTGACCGGCCAGTACACCGCTGGGCGCGACGACGTGCGCGACATCGACATCAAGGCCATCATCCACGACGGGAGCAGCAGCCTGAACCAGAAGGTCGGCATGACCGAAGGGATCAAGGCGCACCGCGAGGTCGAGTTCGTGCTGTCGGTCAACTTGTTCCTGAACACCAACTGCAAATACTCCGACATTGTCCTACCCGCGACAACTCAGTGGGAGCGTTACAGCTACTTCAAGGGTAACCGCGACCACCTGATCTGGGCGCGCCAGATTACCGAGCCGCTCTTTGAGGCGAAGGACGATAGCTGGATCGCCGCCGAGCTGGCGAAGCGCCTGGGCTTTGAGGCGGAAGCCGCGGACATCATCGGTCTACCGCCGGCGCAGGCCCTGTTCAACCAGCTCTCTGGCTGCTGGGTCATCGCGGATAACGGCGTTGACCGCGAGCCGCTGCTGACGATCACGGCAGAAGACATCGCCGAGATGGGCGTCGAGGGTGAGCCGCAAGAAGGCCGCATCACGCTGCAAGAATTTAAAGAGAAGGGCGTCTACACGGTGCCGCGCAAGGAAGGCGACAAGCTCGGCTACATCGCGCTGAAGGACTTCCGCGACGACCCCGAGGCCAACCCGCGCAGGACCGAAACGGGCAAGATGGAAATCTACAGCGCGGCGCAGCAGAAGATGATCTACGACTTCGGCTTCACCGAGGTGGATCCCATTCCGTCTTACAACCCGCCGCGCGAAGGGTATGAGTACACCTTCGACGACTGGGACAACAAGGTCAAGGGCGAGTACCCCTTCCAGCTTTACACCATCCACTACCGCCGCCGCTCGCACTCGATCTTCGACAATATCCCGTGGCTGCGCGAGGCGTTCCCGCAGGAGTTCATCATCAACCCGCTCGACGCGGAAAAGCTGGGCCTTAAGCACGGCGATGTCGCCAAGATCAGCAGCCGCCACGGCGCGGTCATTCGCCCGGTCTTCATCACCGAGCGCATCCGCCCCGGCGTGGTGACGCTGGGTGAAGGCGCGTGGGCCGAGATCGATGAGGAAACTGGCATCGACAAGGCGGGCGCGACGAACACCCTCAACGGCGCGTTCACGACCGGCCAGGGACACCAGGGCTGGAACTCGTGCAACGTAAAGATCGAACGGTACGGCGGTCCTGAGGCGCTGGAGCAGGACTACCTTTGGGACCAGCGAATCCCGATTAAGGAAGCGTGATGAATCATGGCGAATCAAAAAGCCTTCTACTTTGATGCGAGTGCGTGCAACGGCTGTAAGGCGTGCGTGATCGCCTGCAAGTCGAAGAACGCGCTCCCGACCGGAGTTAACTTCCGCCGCGTGCTGCAATATGGTGGCGGCGCGTGGGTGCCGGATCCTGAGTATCCGGACATCCTCATGCCCAGCGGCCTTTTCGCTTACTCGCTGTCGGTGGCATGCATGCACTGCGAAGAACCGCCGTGCGTCGATATCTGCCCCGCCAAGGCGATCGAGAAACGCGACGACGGGATCGTGCTGGTCGACTCAGACAAATGCATCGGCTGCCACTACTGCGAGTGGGCGTGCCCCTATGGCGCGCCGCAGTTTGACGCGGACAATGGCACGATGATCAAGTGCGACTTCTGCGTGGATGTCGTCGACCAGGGCGAGGCGCCGTACTGCGTGGCGTCGTGCCCGATGCGCGCGCTGGACTTTGGCGAGCTTGACGAACTGCGCGCCAAGTATGGCGACGTCGCCGCGGTAGAGCCGCTGCCCTCAGCGGACCTGACCAAGCCGGCGTTCGTGATGACGCCACACCGGAGCTCCCAGCCCGTTGGCGCGGGCACGGGCCGCATCTTTGACGACGAGGTGTAAGCATGAACATGCGTGAATGGGCGCTTGTCGCCTTTACCATTCTGGCACAGATGTCGGTCGGGTCATTCCTGGTGTTGGGTGCGGTGCACTTCCTCGCCAAGCGTAAGGCCGGCGAGGAAGAAGCCGACCGGCTGAGCGACCGCGCGCTGCTGGCCATCGGCCCGGTGCTCGTCCTCGGTCTGATCGCGTCGTTCTTCCACCTGGAGAACCCCGCCAATGCCTACCGCGCCATCGCCAACGTTGGGTCGTCGTGGCTGAGCCGCGAGATTCTGTTCGGCGTCTTGTTCGCGGGCGTGGGTTTCTTGTTCGCGATCATGCAGTGGCGCAAGCTCGGCACGCCGAACGTGCGCATTATCGTCGCTGGCGTGGCGGCAATCCTGGGCGTGGGGCTGGTCTACAGCATGGCACGCGTGTATATGCTGCCGAACCAGCCGTCCTGGAACTCAGCCACCACTCCGCTGTCGTTCTTCACGACGACGCTGCTGCTGGGCGCGCTGGCAACCGGCGCGGCCTACAGCATCAACTACACCTATCTCAAGCTGCGCAGCGACAAGGGCCTGACGGTGCAATCCGGCCTGCTGCGTGACGCGCTGCGCTGGATCGCCCTGGCGTCAATCGTGCTGGTCGGCCTGCAACTGGTGCTGATCTCCGCAAACCTGATCAACCAGACCACGCAAGAAGCCAGCGCCGCCGTCGCGGAGATCGGCGAGCAATATCGCGCGATCTACATCCTGCGCGTGGCGCTGGTCTTCATCGGCGCGGGCGTGTTCGCATTCTTCCTGTATCGCTACACCGTCAGCGCGACGAAAGAAGAAGCGCTGGCAGGGCTGGTGTATGGCGCGTTCGCGCTGGTGCTGGTGGCCGAAGTGTTGGGCCGCTACCTCTTCTATGCGACGCACATCCAGATCGGCCTCTAACGTTCGAATGAGCGCGGTTCGGCTGCGCTGAGCCGCACACTACACACGCTCCCCCTGTCGTTTGCACGCACAGGGGGAGCGTTGATTCTGGCAGCAGAACATCCCCTCGCGCCCCGCCCGGACTCTTCATTATACAGGTAGCGTGCCGCACCAAGACGCCCAAAATTGGTGTGGTCATGGGCCGCTCCGCCAGAGTATGCTCTAGATGAAGTGACTTTCAATCGAAATCGTAAGGCGAGCCGGCGTCCGATGGTGTGGCGCGGCGCGACCACCCTGGTTGAGCCGCCAGAAAATGGTAGAATACGAGGCGCCTGCTTCGCCTGGAGAGGGAGATGACGCATCATGCTCAAGAAGCAGTTTCTCAAGCGCGGCACGGTTAAGATCGACTTCGTTCTGCCGCCAGCAGTCGCTGCCGAAGCATCCAGCGCATACCTGGTGGGCGATTTCAACAACTGGGACGAGACTGCAACGCCAATGAAGAAGCTCAAGAACGGGACGTTCAAGGTCACGCTTGAGCTGGACCCGGAGCGCGAGTATCACTTCCGCTATCTGGTAGACGGCAACCAGTGGCACAATGATTGGGATGCCGACCGTTATGAGCCGAACCCCTTCAGCGGGGATAATTCCGTCGTCAGCACGCACCCACAGTAAGCCGCCAGGCCGCTTCCCGCAGCGGGGCTTGATGCTCCGAAAGATATCATGCAACCCGCCCGTACAACCGATGTGGGAGCGGTTCGTGCGGGCGGGTGTTTGCCCGCCCCTGGTCCGTGTGTACGGAGACACAAGTATGATTCAGTTTGGACGAGAAATAACCAGCAGCCTTGAAGCCGCGCTGCGCCGCGAATGGCTGATTACCAACGGCATCGGCGGCTATGCGATGGGCACGCTGGCCGGAGCGCGCACCCGCCGCTATCACAGTCTGCTGACCGCATCGCTTCACCCGCCCACCCGCCGCACTGTGACGGTCGCTGATCTCGACATGTGGATCGAGATCAACGGGCGGCGCTTTCCGCTGGTCACGCATGAATGGGCGGCGGGCGTGGTCTTGCCCGACGGCTACCGGCATCTGGAACACTTCGAGCTGGACGGCACGATCCCGACGTTCACCTGGGCGCTGGGAGATGTGCAGATTGTGCAGCGCATCTGGATGGCGCACGGCCACAACACGACCTACATCACGTACACGTACCGGCGTGGGTGCTCGCGCGTGCGGCTGGTCGCCCGACCGCTATGTACATACCGCGACCATCACCAACTGACGCGCGGTGGTTTTACGATTGACGTCGATCACGCCGACCGCGCGCCCTGGCCAGACGGGCACATGCTGACCGTCACCGCCCGCCCCGAGCGCACCGGACCCGACGCGCAGCCCTACCGCATCCTCACCAACCGGGGCAGCGTGCTCGACGAGACCGAGTGGTGGTGGAACTTCCACCTCTCGGCGGACAAGGCGCGCGGCGAAGACGACCAGGAAGACCTGTTCGCCGCCGCCACGATCACGACGGAATTAGAGCTTGGCGACACGCTTGCGCTGGCCATGACAACGGACGACGCTGATCCGCAGCTGTGGGAAGACGCGCTCCGCACCGAGCAAGATCGCCAGCGCGTCTTGATCGCGGAGGCCGCGCTGCCGCCGGACGCGCCCGCCTGGATCGAGCAGTTGGTGCTGGCCGCCGACCAATTCATCGTCACGCGGGCCATCGGCGACGAAACCGGCAAGAGCGTGATCGCGGGTTACCCCTGGTTCTCGGATTGGGGCCGCGACACGATGATCGCGCTCCCAGGGCTGGCGCTGGTCGCGGGCCGCGTCGAGGACGCCGCTTCGATCTTATGGACGTACGGGCAGTACATGGACCAGGGAATGCTGCCGAACCGCTTCCCTGATGATAATGCCGCGCCCGAGTACAACACCGTTGACGCGGCGCTGTGGTATTTCCAGGCCGTGTACGCGTGGTATCTGGCTGCCGGGTCGGACCACCCGCAACTGCCCGCGCTGTACGACGTGCTGGCCGAGATCGTGCGCTGGCACGAGCGTGGTACGCGCTTCAACATCGCGCGCGATCCGGCGGATGGGCTGCTGTTCGCCGGGGAGCCGGGCACGCAACTTACATGGATGGACATTAAGACGGATGGCTGGGTCGCTACGCCGCGCATCGGCAAGCCGGTCGAGATCAACGCGCTCTGGTATGGCGCGCTGCGCGTCCTGGAAGAGTTGGGAAACGCGCTTGGGCGCGACGAAGACGCAACGCGCTATGCCACGCTGGCCGAACAGGTCTACGAGAGCTTTCACAAACGTTTCTGGTACACTGGCGGCTATCTCTATGACGTGGTGGACGGCCCTGACGGCGACGATCCCACGTTGCGCCCCAACCAGATTTTCGCGGTGTCGCTGCCGTTTCCGCTGCTCGAAGGCGAGCGAGCCGAGGCCGTCGTGCAAATCTGCGCGCGGGAACTGAACGTATCCTGCGGGCTGCGCACGCTCGCGCCGGACGAAAACAATTATCGCGGCTTCTATGGCGGCGACCGGCTCAAACGCGACACAGCCTATCACCAGGGGACGGCCTGGGCGTGGCTGCTGGGCGCGTTTGTCACCGCGCATTACCGTGTCTATGGCGACGCCGAGGTTGCTGCCAGCTATTTGCAGCCGCTGGCGGACCATCTGAACGACCACGGCCTGGGTACGATCAGCGAAATCTTCGATGGTGACCCGCCACACACTCCGCGCGGCTGTCCCGCGCAGGCATGGAGCGTGGCCGAGGTGCTACGCGCATGGCGCGTGCTGTACCCCGATCGCGCGCTGGCGGCGGAGTCGATAGTTTCCGCATCAACACAAGAGACCGGCGACTGATGGGACAAGGCCCGCCCACCAACCGTACCTACCGCAACGCGCTAGCAATTGCGCTGGTGCTGTTCTTCGTAACCCTCACCGGGGCGATCATCCTGATGATCATTACTTCGGCGCGCGACGACAAACGTGAGGACGACTTCAACGCGACGGTGACCGCCGTCGTTTCGAGCGCGCAGCAAACCCTCGCCGCGCAAGCCACCCCACCGACGCCCGCGCCCGCGATCCTGTCTGGCGAATACACCTTCGCGCCAGACCTGCCCGTGCCGCGTTACAGCCCGTCCGATCTGCCCACCCGCCAGATTGTGCGCGGCCAGGTGCTGAACGAAGACGGCGAGCCCGAAGACCGGTTCAGTGTGATGGTGTGGGGTGATTACACGCCGCAGCAAACGCTCGCCACCGGCGAGATCGCGGAGCTGGCGCCGGGCCATTGGGCAGTGTCGCTTGAGGGGCAGGTCAACCGCCGCCTATGGGTGCAGGTCGTGGCCGGCGATCGCTATCTATCCGCACCGGTCGAGATCGTCTTCGAGGAAGCGAACGCCGAGCGGAGCGCCGCCGAGGTGATCTTCCGCCAAGTCCGCCCGCTGAACTAACCGCGCCCAGAATCAAAAGAGGGACGCGCCTGCATCCCTCGTCAATCACTTTTGCCTCTGGCGGGCGCTACTTCCGCACCTTGAACCCCACGCGCGCGCCCGCCGGTACAACGCCATCCGGATACTGCTCAAGAATATCTTCCGCCAGCAGGTCCGCGCCGAGCACCGCGCTGTGCCGCAGGGTGAAGCGTGGCGGGATGGTCGAGTTCTTGCCGACGCACGCAATACCGAAATCACCCATATCGCCGCGCTCGCCGATCCGCGCGCCCTGGCTGATCACCACGCCCTTATCGATCACCGCGCGCTCGACCACGGCGTCACGCTCAATGTAGCTGTCGGTCAGGATCACGCTCTCGTACACGTACGCGCCCGGCCCGACATACACACCCGGCGAGAGCACGCTCCGCACCACACGCGCGCCTGAGCAGATAATCGAGCCGTCCGTGATCATGCTGTCCTCGATGATCGCGCCCTGCTCTATTTTGACAGGGGGGCGCTCCTCGCTGCGAGTGTGGATGATCCACGACCGATCGTTGAGATCAAGCGAGGGCGGCGTGGCGAGCAAGTCCATGTGCGCCTCCCAATAGGCGTCAATGGTCCCCACGTCGATCCAGTACCCACCGAAGGGATAGGCCATCACCTTCATGCCTAAATCGATCATGCGGGGGATAATGTTGTAGCCGAAATCGTGGCGGGAGTCAGAGCGCACGGCATCCTCGCGCAGCAATGTTTCGAGGACGTCCGTCTTGAAGACGTACACGCCCATATTCGCCAGATCGCCCGGCGGATCGTCAGGCTTCTCCACGAAGTCAACAATTTGATTGCGGCTGTCCACATCCATAATGCCATAGCGCGAGGCCTCATCCAGCGGCACGCGGATCACGCAGACCGTCGCGTCCGCCTCGTGCTGTTCGTGGTAGCGGACGAGCATATCGTATTCCATCTCGTAGATGTGATCGCCCGAGAGGATCAGCACGTTGTTCGGGCGGTTGCGCCGCACAAAGTTGAGGTTTTGCGTGACGGCGTCGGCGGTTCCGGCGTACCAGTCCGTATCGTAGCGCCCCTGGTAGGGCTGCAGAATCTGAATACCGCCGGTGAACGTGCGGTCGAGGTCCCAGGGGCGGCCCAGGCCAATATGCTCGTTAAGGCTGTGCGGCCGGTACTGCGTAAGCACCAGTACGTCGAATATTCCTGAGTTGACACAATTGCTGAGCGCGAAGTCAATAATGCGATATTTCCCGCCAAAGGGCACCGCCGGTTTGGCCCGTTTGGCGGTTAGCACCCCCAGACGGCTTCCCTCACCCCCGGCCAGGATCACGGCTTTTGTTCGCATGAACTCTCGCTCCTAACGTTGATAGTGTTCGGCAGCCGTCGCGGAGACGGCGCAGCGATATTCCCCTGGCCGCAACCGGCGGTGATGGGGTGGAAATTTACGCTCTTGGTATTCTTTCAGTATAGCAAAACCCGGCGATGAGTGCGCAGCAACGAGCTCGCGTTATGGGTCGCTTAGCGCGGGCGTTTGAGCTGCTCCGGCGTCACGTACAGCTTGCGGCGCACCCAGCGCGCCAGGTCGAGCGTTGCCGCGTGCAGCGCCCGCCAGCGGATCGAGAACAGCACCAGCCCCGCCAGCACAAACGGGCCGAGTAGCAGCAGCCCGCGCGTCTTCAGCGCGATGAAGAACGCCACCGCCAGCAAGAAGTACACGACGAACACCGCCAGCCCTTCGAGCAGGACCTGATTCGCGGTGTCGTGGGTGATCGCGCCGTGAACCCACGTCCCGCCGGAGTCGTCCGGGTCCAGGCTGCCCACGAAACGGATCGGGTGCAGCGCGCCGGTGAAGTGCCGCTCCACAATGAACGTGCGGTTGTCGCCGAGGATCATCTCCTGGCGCAGCGGCGCAAGCGCCCCGCCCAGCCCGCGCTGAAGCGGCGCC
>CAZVCM010000142.1:0-10482 GCA_964626105.1 uncultured Thermoflexus sp. | reverse complement strand
CTTGTGTGGTGATCAGGTCGGCGCGCTGTTGGCGGTGGATGTGCACGCCGAGCCGGTACGCTGCCCAGGGGAAGAAATACGGCGTGCGGACGTTGGTCGGATAGACGACCAGCCGGTCCGACAGGCGCGTGACGGGTTTGGCGCTCGACGCGGGGTTGTAGACGATCACCGAGATCTGCCCGACGCGCTCCGCATAGGCGATGTGCCGCGTGACGGTGTTGCCGTGCGGGTCACCAAGCAGGCTGGAGTCCAGGCTGATCATCAAGAGGTGCATTATCTTGCGCCCGCTTTCTCTAACAACGCCACCGTTTGCTCGACCATCGCTGCCCAGCGGAACCGCTCTAATCCAGCGTTCGACCCCGCGGCGAGGCGCGCGCGTGTCTCACCGGAGAACGCCCTTTCGAGCGCGGCGACGAGGGCGTCTTCGTCGGGATAGCGAACGAGCAGCCCGTTCTCGTCGTGTCGCACGACCTCTGGATTGCCCCCCTTGTCGCTGGCAATGACCGGCGTGCCACTTAACAGCGATTCCAGTAGAACGTGTGGCAGCCCCTCATAGCCGGAATATAGCGCAGTGTAATCCGCTGCACGGAAATAACCCGCCAGCGTGGCGCGATCGACTCGGCCCAGGAATTGCGCGCGCTCCCCCAGGTCGAGCGTGTCCGCTAGCGCCCGCAAACGAGCCTCTTCCGGGCCGTCTCCGGCGATGAGCAGCCGCACATCCGGTACACGCGCCAGCGCCCGTAGCAGTGTATCGACGCCCTTCCACGCCGTCAGCCGCGCGACCGTTAGCAGCAACGGTCCCGGCGGCAAACGGAGCGCCACACGCGTTTCCGCTTGCGAGCGCGTGCTGGCGGCGGCGTCTGGTGACAGCGCGTTATAGATCACCGTCACGCGCTCGGGGGGCGCGCCCCAGCCGATCACCATTTTCCGCAGGTATTCGCTGGGCACGATGACCGCATCGGCGCGGCGGACCTCACGCGAGCGCTGGCGTTTGAGTAGCATCACGCGCCGATCATAGCGGCGCGTCTGGAATGCGTCGATATCCTCAGTGGGCGGCACCCATCCGCGATTGACTGCGCGCTCCCACGCCAGGTCGCCCACAACTTTCAGCACGCGCGGGCGGCGCGGCAGCGCGATCAGCGGCAGGCCGAGGCTGTTAGCGAAAATCAAGTCGCTCCATTGGGCGAGCGGGCGTGCAGCGCGCGCATAGTGCGCGAAGCGCAGCGGCAGAAAGCGGCGGGGGATGCGCGTCACCGGGTATGGATATCCCTCGGCAGGCGCATCCCCGAAGGTGAGCAGGCGAACCTTATGCCCTCGCGCTTGCAGCTCAGGCAGCAGGCGGTGCAAATACGTGGCGGGGCCGCCCGGTTCCGGGTGGAAGATACCCGACGCCACGAACAGACGCATGATTACAACCGCACGACGCGCGCGCGCCCCGTGTGACCTTTGGTCGCGTTGCGCGTGTCTACCACGACCGGCGCGTGCTCCAGAATGAAATCGTAGTCGAACGCGCGGTGATCGGTCACGATCACGACCGCATCCTGCGCGGCGAGCCATTCGGCGGTCATCGGCTCGCTGTGGGCGATGCGCTCGCCAGGCAGGTGCACGCTTTCCACATACGGATCGGTGAAGGACACCACCGCCCTCTTCTCTTCGAGCAGGTGATATACGTCCAGCGCGGGCGACTCGCGCACGTCGTCAATGTCGCGCTTGTACGCCATGCCGATTACGCCGACCTTCGAGCCGCGCAGCGACTTACCATCGTCGTTGAGCGCGTCCATCACCAGGTCGATCACGTGGTACGGCATCTGCGTGTTGATCTCGCTCGCCAGTTCGATGAAGCGCGCGTTGTAATTGAGCGCACGCAGCCGCCAGCTCAAATAGTGCGGGTCGATCGGGATGCAGTGCCCGCCCAGGCCGGGGCCGGGATAGAACGGCATGAAGCCGAATGGCTTGCTGCTGGCCGCCTCGATCACTTCCCACACGTCCACGTTGAGCCGCTGGCACACGATCGCCATCTCGTTGACCAGCCCGATATTCACCGCGCGGAAGGTGTTTTCGAGCAGCTTGACCATCTCTGCGGCAGCGGTCGAGCTGACCGGCACGACACGCTCCACCGCCGGTTTGTATAGCGCTGTGACGACTTCGACGCACGCGGGCGTTACGCCGCCGACGACCTTCGGCGTATTGTGCACGCCATAGGTCGGGTTGCCGGGGTCCACGCGCTCTGGCGAGAAGGCGACGAAGACGTTCTCGCCCACTTCCAGCCCGTTGCGGATCAGGCGCGGTACAATGATCTCGTCGGTCGTGCCGGGATAGGTCGTGCTTTCGAGCACGACGAGCAGGCCCGGATGGCACACTTCCGCGACCGAATCGGCGGCGGCCAGCACATAGCTCATGTCCGGGTCTTTGGTTTTGCGGAGCGGCGTCGGGACGCAGATCGAGATCGCGTCGCAATCGCGCATATCGTCGTAGCTGGTCGTCGCGCGGAGCTTACCGGATTCCACCAGTGGCGCCAGAACCTCGGTCGGCACATCCGGAATGTAGCTAATCCCCGCGTTGAGCCGGTCGACTTTCTCGGCGTTGATCTCCAGGCCCATCACGTTGTATCCGGCGCGGGCAAACTCGACCGCCAGCGGCAGGCCGACATAGCCCATGCCGACGATGCCGATTTTGGCTTCCCGGCGTTGAAAGCGGTCGATCAGTTGAGTCTTGAAGTCAGTCACGGCTTAATCCTTTTGCGCATCTCTCGCGGGGCCGCGGAATTCTTCCCCCTAAATGAAACGGCGTCATTATAGCCCGGCTGTATGCCTGCGCCAATGCGCTCTCCCCGCGCTCGCCTGACGCGCGCACCTGATTTCACAAGAATTTCATCCCGGCGAAGCCTCGCACAAACCGATCGCGGGCGCTATACTGAGCCGCGCGTACTCACAAGGACAATTCGGCGGCGCGCGCCGCCGCTAGCGAAACGGTGAAGAACACGCTATGCGCCTGGGAATCATCGGCCTGCCCAACAGCGGCAAGACCACCATCTTTAACGCGCTCACCGGCAGCGACTATCCAACCGAGCCGTTTTCGTCCGGCCAGCTTGAAGTCCATACCGCGATTGTCAACGTGCCCGATCTGCGTGTGGACCGGCTGAGCGAAGCGTTCAAGCCGAAGAAGACGACCTACGCGACTGTCCAATACACCGACATCGGCGGGTTGGACAAAGGCATCGGCGAGGGCGGGCTCAGCGGGCCGATGCGCAATGAGCTTCAGCAGGTCGATGGCTTTTTGCACATAGTGCGCGCCTTTGCGGACGATACGGTGCTGCATCCCTATGACACGGTTGATCCCCGGCGGGACCTGGAGATCATCGACGGTGAGTTTCTGCTGATGGACTTGATCGCAGTCGAGAACCGGCTGGCGCGCCTCGACGAGGAGCGCAAGAAGGGGAAGGTCGAGAACAAGCAGCAGAACGCCGCCGAGACGGAACTGATGGAGCGCCTCCACACGCACCTCAGCGCCGAGCGCCCGCTGCGCGATCTGGACGACTTGTCGCCTGCCGAGCTGAAAAGCCTGCGCGGCTATGGCTTACTGACGCTCAAGCCGGTGCTGGTTGTCTTTAACACCGGTGAGGCGAGCGACGACCCGACTGCCGCGCTCAACTACGACCATCGCAAGACGCTCACTATTGCGTTGCAGGGGCGGCTGGAAGCCGAAATCGCGCAGTTGGACGATCCTGACGACGTGTCGCTGTTCCTGGCGGAATATGGGATCGACGAGCCAAGCCGCGACCGGGTGATCCACCTCTCATATGCGCTGCTCGACATCCTCTCGTTTCTGACGTATGGCGAGGACGAGGTCCGCGCCTGGCCGCTGCGCCGGGGCGGGACCGCGGTCGACGCGGCGGGCACGATCCACAGCGACCTGGCGCGCGGGTTCATCCGCGCCGAGGTGATCGCCTATGAGGACTTTATTGAGGCGGGCGCGAGCATCGCTGAGGTCAAGGCGCGCGGGAAGATGCGCCTCGAAGGGCGTGATTACGTGGTACGTGACGGCGATATGATCGTGGTGCGATTCGCGATTTAGCAGTTAACGGTTAGCCGTGAGCGATTAGCACAAGCAAAGAGCGCGCATGCTTGCGCGTCCGTAGGGGCGGGGCTTGCTCCGCCCGTTGTGTCTCCACCAGAACGATCATTTTTGGCCGCTTGCGCCGCAGCGGGATCGTTCATTCCACAGGCAGAGGCGGCCCGACCAGTTCCATGCCATGCGCGCGCCAGAGCGCCGGATCCTGCGGCGGCATGGCATCGGCTCTTGTCACCTCGCGAAAGAACGCTTCCATTTTTCCCGCGGGCAAGAACGCGATCAGGATTCTCCCCACGCCTTCGCCAACGTATGCCCATACATGAGGATCCTGACGCGGCGCGAGTACCGAATCACCGCGCGCGAGCCTGATTCTTTCCTCGCCGATCTCCAGAACAAACTCACCTTCGAGCGCGTAGAACCATTCGTCCTGGTCGTAGTGCAAGTGGCGCGCTGGCCCGCCTTTCTTGTGGAACGTGTTCTCAAGCACCAGGATCCCGTTTGGGCCCGGCGTCAACACTTTGAAGGCAATCGAGCTCACGCCCAGGCCCCGGCGCTCGCCAAATTGGTCTTCTCCTGCTGGGACGACTTGTACGCGCGGAGTATCGGGCGGTGGTTCGATGTTGTTATGCATAGGTCCTCCCGTTTATTTGCATCGTTCGCTGGCACAGAAAGTGCTGGCGCGCTTGGCTGCCAGCCAGTGCAGCGGTGGTCTTTGCTCCCGCTAACGGCTCATCGCGAACCGCTGCTTTTTGCTAGTCTCCCAGACTCGTTCCGATCAGGCGCGCGCTATGGATCCACGCGTGATCGAGCGGCACGACGCGCCGCTGCCCGGCAACCTGTTCCAGCGGGACCGGCTCGGCGCTTTCGCCGCGTGCGGCGACCATCACGCCAGACACGCCGTCGTCAATCAACTGCGCCGCCGCTGTCCCGAGCCGGGTCGCCAGCAGGCGATCGACCGCGGACGGCGTCCCGCCGCGCTGCAAGTGTCCGAGGATGGTCACGCGTGATTCGAGGCGCGTCAGTTCTTCAAGTTGGCGCGTCAGGTGGACGGTGTTCTCGCGGTGCGCCAGCCAGAACTCGTTGATCTGCGCTTTGATCGCTTTGCGTTCTTTCTTTTTCTCAGCGGCGTCGCGGGCGCATTCCATTTCTTCCAGCCGTGCAGCGTCCTCTTTCGAGAGCGCGCCTTCCGACACGACGATGATACTGAACCCCTTGCCACCCTGGCTGCGCTTGAGGATCGCCTCGGCGACTTTGTTGACATCGTATGGAATCTCCGGGATCAAGATCACGTCTGCGCCGCCAGCCAGCCCCGCGCCAAGCGCCAGCCAGCCCGCGTTGTGGCCCATCACTTCGAGCAGGATGATGCGGTGATGGCTGTGCGCGGTGCTATGCAGCCGGTCGACCGCCTCGGTGGCGATACTGAGCGCCGTATCGAACCCAAACGTGACATCGGTCATCGCCACGTCGTTGTCGATGGTTTTTGGCAGAGTGATGATGTTCAGCCCGTGCTGCATCAGGCGATAGGCGTTTTTCATCGTGCCGCCGCCGCCCAGGCACACCAGCGCGTCGAGGTTGTGCTTGTGATAGTTGGCGACGATCACCTCGGTCATGTCGAGTTCTTCGCTGCCCATGGGCATGCGGTGCGGCTTGTCGCGGCTGGTCCCCAGGATCGTTCCGCCGATGGTCAGGATGCCGGAGAGCGCCGAGCCGTTCAGGCGGACGCTGCGGTTCTCCATCAGCCCGCGAAACCCGTCGCGGAAGCCGATCACGTCCATGCCGAAGGAGCGCTCGGCGGCTTTGCCCACGCCCCGGATCGCTGCGTTCAGGCCGGGGCTGTCGCCCCCGGCGGTCAGGATGCCGATGTGTTTCGCCATGAGTCTCGTCCTCTTCTCTCTGCGCGCCTCTGCTAGCGCCATGTGGCGAGCAGAGCTTGCGCGGCTTGCAGCGGTTCGGTCGCGCGCCGTGCGGCGTCTTGCCCGACGCGCGCCGCTTCCAGCCCGACGATCGCGCTCTCGCTGGCGCACTCCAGGTCCCAGCGCGTGGCGGACTGTTCCAGCGCGGCACGGGCGGCGCTCAACTGCGCCAGCACCTGCTCGGACTGCGTCGTGCTGGCGCGGCCTTCTGGCGGCGCGGGGAGCGGGATCGCTTGCTCGCATGGGACATCGTCTCCGGCGATCAGCCGCGCCCACAGGTCAAGCGCGCTCCGTTGGGCCGTTTGCAGCGCGTCGAGATACGCCTGCGCCTCGGCCCGGTCGAGCGGCGCGGGCTCGGCGGGCGCGCTCAGGTCCAGCGTGCAGCCGCTGACCGCCAGCGCCAGCCCAATCACCACCATGAGCGCGCGCCTTCTGCCCGGAAAGTTCACGTCAACCCTGCGCCTGTGCTCCGTTTGCCTGCCTGCTAGCGATTCTACGCGCGGGCGCGGTACAATGCGAACCTATGCTCAGGAATACGCTCCATCGGATGACGGTTCGCCGCTGGCTGGCGCTGATCGTGCTGCTGGCGGTCGGCGCGCGCGTGGCGTTTCTCGTCTTGTTCGGGCACACGCTCTCGCTCGAAACGTCCGGCTACGACGCCTATGCCGTGAACCTGCTCGACGGGCGTGGCTTCACTCGCTTCGACGACCGGGCCGGGGACTCCGACCTGCCGCCGCTGTACCCGGCGTTTCTGGCGGGCGTGTACGCGATCCTGGGCCGCGATCCGATCGCCGTCGCGCTGGTGCAGATGGGGCTTGACGCCGTGACGGTCGCGCTGATCTTCGCTATCGGGCGGCGCGTGGCGGGCACGCTGACCGGGTTGATCGCTGCGGCGTGTTATGGGCTGTATCCATATCTCGTCTTTCAGAATCTGACGGTCAACGACACGGTCGTTTTTATTTTTCTGCTGGCGCTTGGCGTGGCGCTGGCGTACCGCACGCGGGATTCGCGCCGCTGGACCGATGCCGCGGCGCTCGGTGTGGTGTTCGGGCTGGGCGCGCTCACCAAGACGCTGATCGTGCTGATTCTGCCGCTGCTGGCGCTGTGGTGGTGGCGGCGCATTGGCCTGCGCGCGGCGATCCGGCTCGGCGCGGTCGCAGCGGTCGCGCTGGTGATCGTGCTGTTACCGTGGAGCGTGCGGAATACCCGCCTGCACAACGCGTTAGTGCTCGTCAGCACCAACGCGGGCAGCAACCTGCACCAGGGGAACAACGCGTGCGTGGCGGACTATCTGGCGCGCGGCTGGGATGCGCAGTGGGTGAACTGCATCGAGCTAGCGTCGCCCGATCTGAGCGAAGTCGAGGCGGACCGCTGGCACCGCCAACAGGCGATCGATTACCTGCGCGAGAATCCGGGCGAGTGGCCGCGCTTGCTGTGGACCAAGTTCCGGGTGCTGTGGAGCCCCGCGATCATGCCGTACGATCTGCCGCCGGACCCGTATCTGGTGGATGACGCCGTGTTTCAGTTCCACACGCCCGCGTTTGAGGCGGCGCGAATCGTCCACCTGCTGACGTTTACACCGCTGCTGGCGCTCAGCGCGGGCGGGCTGGCGCTGGCGTGGCGCGACGGCCTGGAGATCGCCCCGCTGCTGGCGGTGATCGCCGCGATCACGATCGCGTACCTGATCTTCCACCCCTCGACGCGCTATCGTGCCCCGGCGGATCCATTTGTGTTCATTCTGGCGGCGTACGCGCTGGCGAGCGTGTGGGCCGCGCGGATTGCGCCGCGCTGGGGCCGGGCGGTAGACCGTACATGAATCTGCTGCACGTGACGCCTTATTACGCGCCCGCGTGGCGCTATGGCGGTGTTGTCCGCATGGTGACCGATCTGACGCGCGCGCAGGTTGCCGCCGGGCATCGCGTCTTCGTGCTGACGACCGACGCGCGCGGGCCGGGGGAGCGCGCGCTCGCCGCGCAGGAGACGATCGACGGCGTGCAGGTGACGCGCGTCCACAATCGCAGCGCAGCCCTGCGGGACCGGCTCAACCTCTCCACGCCGCGCGGGATCACGCACGCCGCCGCGCGCCTGATCCGTGAGCACGCTATCGACACGGTCCATTGCCACGAGTTACGCACGGTCGAGGCGCTGCGCGTTGCGCCGCTGGCGAATCGGCTCGGCGTGCCGTTGGTTGTCTCGGCGCACGGCACGCTGCCCTACGATACCGGTCAGGGCCGCATCAAACGTCTGTGGGACCGGCTGTTTGCGCCGCGCCTGCTGCCGCGCTTCGACCGGGTGATCGCGCTGACCGCCGCCGAAGCAGACGACGCGCGGGCGCTGTGGTCCCGCTGGGGCGTCGATCTTCCGGAAACGCGGATCAGCGTGGTGCCGAATGGCGTACACCTGGACGATTTCGCGAATTTGCCACCAGGGGAGTCATTCCGCACGCGCTGGAAGGTGAGCGAAGGGCCGCTTGTGCTGTTCCTGGCGCGGCTGCACGAGCGCAAAGGCGCGCAGTTTCTGATTCCAGCGTTTGCGCAGGCGCGAGATGCCGCACCCGATGCGCGGCTGGTGATCGCCGGGCCGGATGAGGGGATGCTCGCCGCGCTGCAACGGCTGGCGCACGCACACAACGTCGCGCAGCACGTGACATTCACCGGGATGCTGGCGGGCAATGAGCGTCTGGCGGCGCTGAGCGCGGCGGACGTGTTCGCGCTGCCCGCTGTGGGCGAAGGCTTCTCGATGGCGGTGTTGGAAGCGCTGGCGTGCGGGCTGCCGGTTGTGCTGACGCCGGGCTGTCACTTCCCTGAGGCGGAGCAAGCCGGGGCGGGCGTGGTGGTAGAGCGGGCGGTCGAGCCACTGGCTGGTGCGCTGCGCGCGTTGCTTGCCGACGCGGATCGCCGTACCGCGATGGGCGGCGCCGCGCGATCGCTGGTTGAGCGCTGCTACACGTGGCCGCAGGTCGTCGCGCAGTTGGACGACGCCTACCGCGCTGCGATTGACCGCCGGGAAGGTGCCGCGTGACGCAGCTTGAGACGCCACTCGACCCCGCTGCGCCGCGCCTTTCCCCCGAGGCCGCTCGCCGCGCCGCCCGCAACGCCGGGGCGCTGGCGATCTCGACGGTGCTCGCCAAAGGGCTGCAATTCATCTGGCAGTTGGTGCTGGCGCGCTGGCTGGGCTCGAGCGATTACGGCATCTACGGGACGATTGGCGCGCTGCTGGCGATTGGCGCGGCGATCCCGGAGTTCGGCATGGGGCTGATCGTGGTGCGGGATGTCGCCACGCGCCCCAAGGACGCGGGCCGCTACCTCGGCGCGACGCTTGTGATGCAGCCGGTGCTCGCGGCGGTGGCGTATCTCGCGCTGCTGGTCGCTGCGTGGCTGCTCGGCTACACCGGCGATCTGCGAGGTTTGCTCGCGCTGGCTGCGATTAGCCTGCTGGTGGACGCGCTCGGCAACATGGCGTACAACCAGTTGATCGCGTTCGAGCGCATGGCGATCACGGCGCTGATCTCGGTCGTGCACGTGGCGGCGCTGGTGGCGCTCGGCGCGGGCGCGCTGGCGGCAGGCGGCGGGTTGGTAGCGCTGTACGGCGCGATCCTCAGCGCGGGCGTGCTGCGCTCGGCGGCGATGTGGCTGGCGCTGCGGCGGACGGGTGTTCGTCCCAGATTTCCGGTCAGCCGGACGATCGCGCGCGGGTTGGTGATCAACGGCGCGCCGCTGGCGCTCGCTTCGTTCCTGACGCTGGCGTACCAGCACACCGACAAGCTGATCACCACCGCGATGCTCGGCGAGGACCGGACGGGGCAGCTTACCGCTGCGTTCGTGATCTCGTTCGGCGTGATCGAGCTGCTCAGCACGACGGTGCTCGTCGCCGTGTTCCCGCTGATGTCGCGCACCTACAGCGACGGGATGCGCGCGCTGTTCGAGTTCATGATCGAAAAGCTCGCTTTCTTCAACCTGCTGATCAGCCTGCCGATCGCGCTGGTGATCGCGCTGCTGTCGGTGCCGCTGTCGGGGCTGCTGTTCGGGCCGGACTTCACGCGCACGGCGAGCGTGCTCCAGGTGCTGATCTGGTACACAGTCGTGACGATGGTCGGCAACGTCTTCGCGCAGGCGCTGCTGGTCGAGAATCGCCAGCGCCGCACGCTAATCATCCGCGCGTCTGGGCTGGCGGTGAACGTCGCGCTCAATATCGCGCTGCTGCCGCTGATCGGCGTGGCGGGCGCGGCGGTTGCCTCGCTGCTGGCGGAGTTGATGGTTCTCGCCGGGCTGGTGAGCAGCTTCCGCTTCCCAGCGGATTGGTGGGCGCGGGTGCGCAGCCACCTCTGGCGGATGGCGCTGGCGGGCGCGGGCATGGCGGCGGCGATTGCGCTGCTGCGCGACGTGAGTCCGGTGTTGGCGGGCGCGGCGGGCGCAGCGGTCTACCTGGCGCTGGTGCTGGCGCTTGGCGCGATCGCACGGGACGACTGGGATCTGATTTACCGGCTGGTGATGGCGAT
>CAZVCM010000141.1:0-10589 GCA_964626105.1 uncultured Thermoflexus sp. | reverse complement strand
GCTACCCGATGACGAGGCGTTTCCGCCCCGGCTGCGCGCGCTGGACGATGGTCCAGCCGTCCTGTTTGGGCGCGGGAGCGCGCGCCCCGCTCCGGCACCTGCCGCGGCGATCGTCGGGACGCGCCATCCGTCGCCCGCCGCCCGCGAGCTTGCGCTGGCCCTGGCCGAAACGCTTGCGCAGGCGGGGTGGGGGATCGTCAGCGGGCTGGCGCTTGGCATCGACACAGCGGCGCACCACGGCGCGCTGCATGCCGATGGCGTCACCGTCGCCGTGATGGGCAGCGGGCTGAGCACGATCTATCCTCCCTCGAACGCCGCGCTGGCAGAGCAAATTCTCACGCGTGGCGCGCTGCTCTCCGAGGTGCACCCCGACGCCGCGCCCAACGGCCCGGCGCTAGTGGCGCGCAATCGCCTGATCAGTAGCCTCAGCGACGTAGTGATCGTGGTCGAGGCCGGAACAAGCAGTGGCAGCCTGCACGCCGCACGCTTTGCGCAAACGTATAAGCGCGCGCTTTTCGCCGCCGAAAGCGCCGCCGCGGGCAACCGCCAACTGCTGGCGCAGGGCGCGCGCCTGCTCCCCGCCGATCCCGCGCGCTGGCTGGACTGTCTGCGCCCGTTCCAGCTTGCGGATTAACGAACCCGCGCGAGATAGTGCCGGAATCTTCTGAAAAACCTGCTATCTGTCGTGGGAGGTTGCTTGCAGCCCGCCGGAATTTCGCATAAAATGACATTACGTTTGTAACGTGTTTAGTTCTGGTATGTGAAAAATTTGTGAATTCTCAATGAGCAATTCACCCAAAATCAAAAAGTAGCACACACGTTCCGCTGTGTTTAACGGGAAGCTGAGTATAATGCGGGTAGGCAGCCCACGACACCATCCTCGCTCCAAGCGTTTTACCGTCGCAGACTGCCAGCCGGACTAGCACGATGACTTCGGCGCATTTTTACCGGCTATGGGGGCTTACCTGAGCAAGTGGTTCCGGCGTGAAGTAACTTTGAGGAGTGCCTGATTATGACGCGCGATATCCATCGAGCACCCAGCCGGTTAGCATCGTCCCGCCCCGAATCACGCTGGAAAACGCACTCGACGCTGCCATCCGATCAGCCAGCCGCCAACCCGCGGAAGCTTCCGCTGCGCGACCCTGCTGACTATGGCCTGGAGCAGGATATCGCTGACGGCGTACCGGGCGTCTCGCTGGTGCGCGACAGCTTTGACGACGATTATATGCCGCCGCGTTACAGCGGCGACGTCGAACTGACCGCCGCGTACGACGAAGCCACCATCGACAACCGCTCGATTTACGAGATAGAAGACGAGGAACCGTACCGTCCGATCCCGGCCGTGCGTACTGGCAGCGGCAACGGCCACGGCCAGCCGCGCGAGCGACGTATTGCTGCTCCCGACCCGCTGGTCGAGCCTGATTACGCGCCGCCGCCCCCGCAGCCAAGCCCGCCTCGCGCCGCGCTGGAACCCGAACCCGAGGCGTACGATTTTACGCAGGAGCGCGGGGAGCTGTCGCCCGCGGACCAGTACCAACTGCTGCTCTACAACATCCAGCTTTACGACGATTACTGGAAGCTGCTGCATATTCGCGGCGCCAAAGAAGACAAGTGGATGCGCGCTTATCTGATCCCGCGACACTCCAAAATGAACTGGGATGAGGCGCGCAGCGGCGGCCAAATGCTCCAGATCGCGATTGACGATTATGGCAACACCGTCGTCCGCGAGCCGAAGAAGCCCGGCCTGCTGCGCCGCATTCTGAACTGGCTCTACGGGCGCTAAAGCGCGCCGTGAGCAAGCTCACTCGCACGAAGACGCCCTGGCGCATAACCGGGGCGTTTTTTGTTGGCGGGCAAACGGCGCATGCTTTATCTTTTCATATCTTTTTCACAACTCTGTGATTATTCTCGCGCTTTTGTCACATATAATTTGCGTGTCAAAGGAGACACTTCGGAGCGTCCCCTGCTCCGTGCATTGGTGTGCGGGAATTATTCCGTCATCGCGGCGCCCGTTCGCCAGGAGCCACGTATCAAGCAGCGCTCTCCCCGAATTCTCCTTAGATTTCTTGCGCGGTTAGCTTCGAGGAAACCAATATGCGGTATTTGAAGATCGGTCTCGTCACATTGATGGCTGCGGCGCTGCTGTTCGGGGCTGTTCCGCGCTCTACTCAGGCCAGTCCCGATATACAGGGTTTTCCCGGTGATACGGATGGCGACGGCGTGCCAGATGACTTGGATCTATGCCCTAGCATACCGGGCCTGCCTTCCCACGGCTGCCCTGACACAGATGGTGACGGCATTCCGGAATTCTTCGATTTTTGCCCCACTGTGTTTGGCCTGCCGCCGTATGGCTGCCCCGACAGCGACGGCGACGGCGTGCCAGATGTTTCGGATCTATGCCCTACCGTGCCGGGCGCGCCGCTGACCGGCTGCCCTGACGATCCGACAGACACGGATGGCGACGGTGTGCCAGATATGACTGATCAATGCCCGGATGTGCCGGGGCTGCCGCCGTACGGCTGCCCTGACAGCGATGGCGATGGCGTGCCAGATTTCGCGGATTTATGCCCGGCGGCAATGGGCATGTCGCTGACTGGCTGCCCCCCCATGGACGATAGCGATGGGGATGGGATTCCCGATAGCAGTGACCTCTGTCCCCACGTACCCGGTCCTTTCCCCCTGGGCTGCTCAGATGCGGGCATGGACTCGGATGGCGACGCAGTGCCGGATATTATGGACCTGTGTCCAACCGCGCCGGGGCTGCCGCCGTACGGCTGCCCTGACAGCGACGGCGACGGCGTCGTAGATGCGCTCGACCAATGCCCCGGTCACGACGACAACCAGGACGCGGACGGAAACGGCACGCCCGATGGCTGCGATCCGTCGGATGACGATAGCGGCACGCCAGCCGATCCCACTCCCCCGGCGCAAACGCCTGCGCCGCCCGCGCCCGGCCCTGACATGGTCTACATCCCGGATGATGCGGTGATGGGTACCTTCATCGCTGACACGTCCCTACATTTTGCGCCCAGAGCAGACGCGCTCACCGGGTACTCGATGCGCGCCGGTCAGTCGTTATGGGTTTACGGGCAGGACGCAAGCGGGCAGTACTATCAGGTGCTGCTGAGTGGCAGGCTCTATTGGGTGCCCGCCAGCCAGGTCAGCCCTACCTACACCTCTCCATGGAACGGCCACCCGCTGCCGGGCGCCGGGAACTAACCGCGCTCTGAATAAACTGCATGAGGCATCCCCGTTGAGGATGCCTCATGTTTTTTGTCCATACGAGCACGGCGCTACAGCCCGTAAATCTCGCTGTACTTGTCCCGCAAATAGCGCATGAATGAGTGATACTGCAACGGCTCGCCGGTGACGCGCTGCGTCAGGTCCGCTGGCCAGTACTTGCGCCCGTGCTGGTGGATGTTGGTGCGCAGCCATTCGAGCAGCGTGGAGAAGTTACCCTGCGCGATGTCATCCGGGATCGACGGCACATCGGCCAGCGCCTTGTCCCAGTACTGCACCGAGAGCAGCGTACCCAGCGCGTAGGTCGGGAAGTAGCCGACCAACCCCGACGACCAGTGGACATCCTGTAAGATGCCTTCGCGGTTGGTCGGTGGCGTGACGCCCAGGTACTGCTCCATCTTGCTGTTCCAGGCGTCAGGCGCGTCCTTGAACGCAAGCTTACCTTCGAGCAGATCGTTCTCCATCTCGAAGCGCAGCATGATGTGCAGGTTATACGTCACCTCGTCGGCTTCGACGCGGATGAGCGACCGCGACACGAAGTTGATCGCGCGATAGAACGCGTCGAGGTCCACATGCCCCAACTGCTCCGGGAAGGTCTTCTGCAGCAGCGGGTAGAAATGCTGCCAGAACGGCCTGCCGCGCCCGACAAGGTTCTCCCACAGGCGCGACTGGCTCTCATGCACGCCGAGCGAAACGCCGCCCGCCAGCACCGTATTCTCAAGCGACTGGTCGCTGCCCTGCTCGTACAGCGCGTGCCCGGCCTCATGCACCGAGCTAAACAGCGCCGAGGGCAGATATTCCGGCATGTAGCGCGTTGTGATGCGCACATCATTGATCGAGAAGTTCGTGGTGAAGGGGTGAACGGCTTTGTCCTGGCGCCCGCGATTGAAGTCATAACCGAGCTGCTTGACGACTTCCAGCCCAAAATCGGCCTGCTTCTCCACGTCATACGGGATATGCAGCATCGAGTGATCGACGGCGTCGAGTCGCTCGAAGACCTGCTGCACGAAGGGGACCAGCTCGCCCCGCAGCCCGCCAAACACTTCAGCGACCTCTGCGGTCTTCATCCCCGGCTCGTACTGATCGAGCAACGCGTCGTACATGCGGTCTTCATAGCCGAGCGCTTCGGCTTTCTGGCGCATGAGGTCGTAAATGCGCTCCAGCGTCGGCGCGAACGCGTTGTAATCATTCTGCTCGCGCGCCTTCACCCAGACTTCGTGCGCGCGCGTCGTCTCCCGCGCGATCGCCTCGACCAGCGCGGATGGCAGCTTGGTTTCGAGGTCATAATCGTGACGCACGACGCGCACCAGCGCGGCTTCGGTGCGGTCCGGATCCATGCCATCCACCGCACGCTCGGCTTCTTCGAGCAGGCGCCCGGTCTCGTCCGAGACGAATAGCTCATGCGCCAGCTTGCTCAGCGTGGCGAGTTGCTCGCCGCGCGCTTCTGCCCCGCCGGGCGGCATATACGTCTGCTGGTCCCAGCCCAAAACCGCCGCAGCACGCGTCAGATTGAGCACGTCGGCCAGATGTGCATTAAGCTTGTCAATTGCGTCCATCAAGAATGGCGTCCTTTCCGCTGCAAGGGTATGCAGCTATCAACCCCAAACTATCATACGCGCGCAGCGCGCAGAAATACCAACAAGCGCGCGTCAAAACAGAACCGGGGACAGCCCTGTTACATGCTGTCCCCGGCCATTGTTCCGTGCCAGGCTGGCGCGGGAGTTACATCATCCCGTCCATGCCACCACCACCCATCGGCATGGGCGGCTCTTTCTCCGGCAGGTCCGTAATCAGGGCTTCGGTCGTCAGCATCATGCCCGCGATGCTCACGGCGTTCTCAAGCGCGCCGCGCGTCACCTTCGCCGGGTCAATGATACCAACCTTGATCATGTCGACGAACTCGCCCGTCATCACATCGTAGCCGACGTTCGTGTTGCTCTGACCCTTCTGCTCACCGATCACCTGCTGCTGGATGACGCCGCCGTCGAGGCCCGCGTTCTCAACGATACCACGCATGGGCATCTGCAGGGCGCGGCGCACGATCTGAACACCGGTGTTCGCGTCGTCGCTGTCCAGCTTGACATCGTCAAGCACGTGCATCGCGTTGATCAGGGCCACACCACCGCCCGGCACGATGCCTTCCTCAACCGCCGCGCGGGTCGCGCTCAGCGCGTCTTCCACACGGTGCTTCTTTTCCTTCAGCTCGGTCTCGGTCGCGGCACCAACGCCGATCACTGCCACGCCGCCGCTGAGCTTCGCCAGACGCTCCTGGAGCTTCTCGCGGTCGTAGTCGCTGGTGGAGTTGTCGATTTCAATGCGGATCTGCTCGATGCGCCCGCGAATCTCGGACTCGTCGCCCGCGCCTTCGACAATCGTGGTCTCGTTCTTGGTCGCGACCACCTTGCCCGCGCGGCCCAGGTCGTCAATCGTCACCGAGTCGAGCTTGCGCCCCAGTTCTTCGGTGATGACGGCCCCACCGGTCAGCGCGGCGATGTCGCCCAGCATGGCCTTGCGGCGATCGCCGAAGCCCGGCGCCTTGACGGCCAGCACGTTCAGCATACCACGCAGCTTGTTCAGGACCAGGGTCGCCAGCGCCTCGCCGTCCACGTCTTCGGCGATGATCACCAGCTCGCGCTTGCCCAACTGCAGTAGCTTCTCGAGGATCGGCACGAGGTCCGCCGCCGCCGAGATCTTCTTGTCGTGAATGAGGATGTACGCGTCGTTAATAACGGCTTCCATCGTGTCGGGGCTGGTCACGAAGTACGGGGAAATATAGCCGCGGTCGAACTGCATACCCTCGACGTACTTCGTCTCGAACGCCAGACCCTTGCTCTCCTCGACCGTGATAACGCCGTCCTTGCCGACCTTGTCCATCACGTCCGCAATCAGCTCGCCAATTTCGCGATCCTGCGCGCTGATCGCCGCCACCGAGGCGATCTCTTCTTTGGTGCTGATGTCGATCGCCATGTCGGTGATCGCCTGGGAAACCTTCTCTGCCGCGGCGTCCATGCCACGCTTGAGCAGCATCGGATTCGCGCCCGCCGCCAGGTTGCGCAAGCCCTCGTTCACCATCGAGTAGGCCAGCACCGTCGCGGTTGTGGTTCCGTCGCCGGCGATGTCGTTGGTCTTGGTCGCGGCTTCCTTCAGAAGCTGCGCGCCCATATTCTGATACGGGTCTTCAAGCTCAATTTCTTTCGCCACGGACACGCCGTCGTGGGTGATCGTCGGCGCGCCAAACTTCTTGTCGATCGCGACGTTGCGCCCCTTCGGGCCTAGCGTCGTCATCACCGCCTTCGCCAGCATGTCGATGCCGGCCTTGAGGCTGGTGCGCGCTTCCTGATCGAATACGAGTTGCTTGGGCATGGGTCAGTTACTCCTCTATGCTTATGAATAGTCGCCCGCAAAAGCGATGGTTAGACCGTCTGGCAACTGTCCGATTGCGGACAGGTGAGGTAGCCTACCGGCGGCACCGCTGTTCAGCAGAACACGCGTTACCAAGATTGATCATTACCCCACTTGCGTAAGAAACACATATAAACCGCATCAGAAGTCTGCAAGATTAGCAGTCCCACACGGCGATTGCTAATTCTACGCACGAAATTAGCACTGTCAAGACGTGAGTGCTACCCTTCGCTGCCGGTTACCCCATCTGGTGGGGATGGTGTACTCTTAGAACAAGCCATCGACTGACTTAAACCCTTCACTTTCCGAAAGGAGTTTCTGGATGCCCACCTCGGATGAACTGGCGGCCAAGCTAGAGCGCACGCGCGCCCTGATGGACGAACGGGGCGTCGCCGCGCTCTGGCTGCGGCGCGTCGAAAATGTGGGCTGGATTACTGGGGGTGTGGATGTGGCGGTGGACACCGCGTCGGCGTTCGGAGTCGCCAGCGTGGTGATCACGCGTGACACCTGCGAACTGTGGACCGATACCATCGAAGCGCCGCGCCTGCGCGCGGAAGATCGCCTCGAGGAGCGCGGATTCACGTTTCACGTCGCGCCGTGGCACGCGCCAGGCGAGCGCCCTGTGGGCGATCCGCTCGGCGTGGACGATCCGCTGCCGGGCGCGGTAGACCTCACTCGGCCGCTCACCGCGCTGCGCACCCGCCTGCTACCGGTCGAGCAAGAACGCTTCCGGACACTGGCGGTCAACTGCGCCGACGCGATGCAGCGTGCCATGCTCCGCGTCTCACCGGGCATGAGCGAGGCCGAAGCCGCCGCCGCGCTGAGCTATGAAACGCGCCGTTTCAACATCAACCCGATTGTCGTGTTGGCCGCCGCCGACGAGCGCGTATACAATGTGCGCCACCCCATCCCGACCGATAAGGTCATCGACCGTTACGCGATGCTGGTGCTTTGTGGGCGGAAGCACGGGCTGGTCTGCTCGGTGACACGGCTCGTTCACTTCGGGCCGCTGCCGGACGACCTGCGCCGCAAAATGGACGCCTGCGCTGAGGTCGATGCCGCGATGCTGGCTGCGTCCCAGCCGGGTGCGACCCTGGGCGAGATCTTCCGCGTGACACAAGACGCCTACGCCCGTGCCGGATTCGATGGCGAGTGGAAGCTCCATCACCAGGGCGGCGTCGCGGGCTACAAGGCGCGCGAGGTGCTCGCCACGCCAGACGAGCCGTTCACACTCGAAGAAGGCATGATCTGCGCGTGGAACCCGTCGATCACCGGGACCAAGAGCGAAGATTCGGTGCTGGTCCGCGCGAGCGGGCAGATGCCCGAAGTCCTGACCGCGATCTACGGCTGGCCGACACGCCCGATTCCGGTCGGCGGCTATTCGCTTGAGCGCCCGCTGGTTATGGAAGTACGCTAGCGCCCTGGCCGTTGCATATTGCTGAATAAACAAACAGCCCCCGATGTTCTGGGGGCTGTTCGCGTGCGCGTTGCGCACTCAGGGAATGAACCGCGGCTAGACCTTCAGTTCGTTGGCCCAGTCATCGATTTCGCGGTTGATCTCTTCGCGTGTCTTGCCATAGCGCTCCTGCAACTTACCTTCCAGGATGTTGCGCCGACCCTGAACTTCCTTCATATCGTCATCGGTGAGACGGCCCCACCGCTTCTGGACCTCACCCTTCATCTGGTCCCATTTCCCTTCGAGCTGATCCCACACCGGTTTTTTATCGTTCACGTTACGCTCTCCTCTTGATAGTTAGCTTCCAATACTTCACTACCTACCGTGTTCATATGGAATTAGGCGTTTTCAATCAGCCGGGCGTCCATTCGCCGCTCCGAAGTCACGCTCATCCTGGATCGTGCCGTCAGACTTATGGACGACCAGCAGCCCATTGCGCCGCTGCGCCATCGCCTTGCCGCGCTCGACCGCGTCGTTCTTGCGCTCGTAGACCTTCGTCGCGCGCTGCGAGTCTTCGCTGCGGACGGCCCAGCCGCGGTCGTGCGGCTCGACGTGCACGCGCTCGTGATGACCGTCTTCGCCATGATTGCGCGCCCACTCGCGGGCCTGATCCTGCGCGATAGCGATCGCGCGTCCCTCTTCATAACCGTCGCGCAGCAAGGCATTTGCGATCTCGATCGCTTTGTTGCGCGTGGCCGTCGGCAAGTTCTGCATCGAGGTCGGATAGTCACGCTTGGTCCAGGGCATTTTTCGTCTCCTTCGGCTCTCGCTGCTTGCTTTGAGAACCGTTTGTCGCATAATGGAGTTTACAAAATTCATCCACTCGAAACATGAAGCATGTGGCGCATCTTTTGATAGGCCATCTGGCGGGAACACCATTCCCATTCCTGCGCAGCGGGGTAATAACAGGCCGAGCGCAGGGTTCCGGCAGGTTGGCAGCCCGCCAGCGACGCCCCAACACGCGTAAGATGAAGGACATCATGTAGTAGCGGCGCAAGCCGTATATGAGCGAAAGGATGTGCGAAGATGCAGCGCGTCAACCTGTGGCTTTCATTGTTCTTCACACTCACGCTACTGGTGACAGGCGTGCTGGAACCGGGGGGCAGCGTTACGGACCGGGCGGCAGCGCAGACCGCCAGCGATCCGCTGATCATTCTGATGAATGGCGACCTGTGGTCGTGGTCCCCGAATGCCGCCGCGCCGGAACAGCTCACCACCTGGGGCTATGTCTCGCAGCCCGCGCTGGCGCCTGACGGCGACCGCGTGGCGTACAACGCCTGGGCGAGCGTCATGGTCGATGCGCTCGCCCAGGGGCAGCCAGTCGCTGGTGTAATCCCCAGCAATATCGGCGTGCTGGATCTGGCAACTGGCCAGACGCAGATGATCGCCGAGCAGCCCGCGGGCGCCACGCTCGACGCCGAGGGCGGCTGGCAGAACGCGCTTATGCGCGGCAAACCGGCGTGGTCCCCCGACGGCACGCGGCTGGCGTGGAGCGAGCTTTACGCGCCAGACTTCGTGTACCGGCTGGTCGTCTTTGATCTCACCACGATGTCCGAGACCGTCATCGTCCAGAATCTGCCGTCACCGTATGCGGACGCGGGCAACATCCCGGTTCACCGCGTGCAATGGAGCACCTGGGGGATCAGCGTGCACACGGTCGCGGTCAATGCGGAGAGCGGCGACTTCGAGGAACGGCTGTCTCTCTACGATCAAAGTGGCACGCTCTTGGCAGAGCACCTGATCGGCAGTAGCGCATCTGAGTTCACGCTGCTCCACGCGTGGATGGACTTTGAAGGGACCGAGGTTATCGGCCTGCTATACCCGTCCGGCAAGCAGTTCATGCTCGACGTCAGCACGTTCGTCGCAGCGATGGACACGGTCTTCGGCGGTTTCCGGGCGCGGGCCGACGAGACCTACGCCCTCCTGCAGGCCCCGGGGACCCGGTTCGTCGTGGTGGCCGCGCCCGAGCGCGACGCACTGCGGGAGGCCGGCTACTTCGTGCAGCGGCTGGCCCGGGACCGGATGCCGCTGGCCGGTCTGGTCCTCAACCGGGTCGCGGTCTCACGGGCCAGGATCTCCGCCGACCGGGCCCGCGACGCCGCCGAGGCCCTCGAGGAGTCGGGCGACCGGCATACTGCCGCGGTGCTGCGCGTGCACGCCGACCACGCGGAGGTCGCCGCCCGGCACCGCAGACTGATCCGGGACACGGCCGCGTCCTATCCCCGGCTGGCCACCGTGCAGGTGCCGCTCGCCGGCGCCGACATCGCCGACCTGCCCGCGCTGCGGGACGTCGGGCGCGCCCTGACCACCCCCTGAACCGCCCCGGGAACACGCGAGTTCTCAGGGTCGGCCGGTACTCTGCTGTCTATGCGTGCCCCGACGACACTCGCCCGTGTGATATCGCTGCTGGGCGCGTTCCTGGCGATCTCGGTGCTGATGGGCCTCATCGGCGCCGGCCTGCTGCTGCCCGTCGTCGGTGCCACCGGCACCG
>CAZVCM010000140.1:5760-10601 GCA_964626105.1 uncultured Thermoflexus sp. | reverse complement strand
CAAAGAGGGCGAGCGCTACGCCGTCCTGACCGACATCCAGGGCATGGAAGATCACCTCGGCGACATGGACTTCAAGGTCGCCGGGACCGAGCAGGGCATCACCGCGCTGCAAATGGATATCAAGATCACCGGCGTGAGTGATGACATCATGCGCCAGGCGCTCAACCAGGCGCGCGAGGCGCGGATGCAGATCCTGAATGTGATGGCCAGCGTGCTGCCCGAGCCGCGTTCGGAGCTTAGCCCGTACGCGCCGCGCATCGAGTCGCTGCACATCAACCCGGAGAAGATCGGCGCGATCATCGGCCCAGGCGGCAAGATGATCCGCAGCATCCAGGAAAAGACCAACACCAAGATCGACATCGCGGACGATGGCACAGTCTTCATCGCCAGCACGGACGGCCCTGGCGCCGACCTTGCGCGCGATATGATCATGGCGCTGATCGAGGAGCCGGAGCTTGGACGCATCTACACCGGCAAGGTGACGCGCGTCGAAGCCTACGGCGCGTTCGTCGAGCTGCTGCCCGGCACCGATGGCCTCGTGCCGATCAGCCAGCTTGCCGACCATCATATCGAGAAGACCGAGGACGAGGTCAACATCGGCGACGAGATCATGGTAATGATCACGGACATCGACCCGCAAGGGAAGGTGCGCCTCAGCCGTCAGGCCGTGCTCGAAGGTTGGTCGCTCGAAGAAGCGCGCGCCGCAGACCCGCGCATCGGCAGCGGTGGCGGTCGTGGTCGCAGCGGTGGCGGGCGTGGTGGCCGCGATCGCGGCGGGCGTGGCGGTGACCGTGGCGGACGCAGCGGCGGTGGCGGTGGCTATCGCGGCAGTGGTGGCGGTAATCGCGGTCGGGACTAGCGCCCGGCGCACTCCGCGCAGACAAACAACAGACGCTCTCCAAACGGGGAGCGTCTTTTCATTCGCGCGAGCGAGGCGGCGCGATCAGGCGGGCGGCGCAAACGCGCGCACCGAAAACCGCTGTTCATGCTCGAACGTCTCATCGAGCGCCAGATTGTGCGCCTCTGCCGCCGCGCGGACCGCTGTCAATCCCCGCGTGATCTCGTCGTCCGTCAGCCGCCACGACGACGACCAGATGCGCTGTTCCATCCGCTCGAAGAAGCCGCGCAGCGTGCGCGCCACCGAAAAACGGTGCACTAGCGGCCCGCCGACCTGCTGCCACCCCTCATCCAGTGGGAAGAAGTCGCTCTGCTCGCGCGGGACGCCGACCGCTGACGTGCGCTCGCGCGGAATGACGCTATTCCACGCGTCCCAAAGCATCTGCTCATCCGCCCGGCGATCCGCGTCGTTACGCCCGATCAGCAGCTTGCCACCCGGCTTGAGGGCGCGTGCCGTTTCGGCCAGTGCTTGCCGCCAGCCGGGGACCAGATGGAAGATGTGCACCGCGACCACCGCATCCACCTGTGCGCCCAAGAGCGGCAGGTGCGTGATATCGCCCTGCACCAAGTTGACCGGTTCCCCGGCCTGCTTAGCGCGCAGGCGTTCCATCATCGGGCGCGAGAGATCCACGCCGACATAATGCCCGACATGCGCCGCCAGCGGCAGCGCGATGCGCCCGGTCCCCACGCCAATCTCGAGTACGCGGCTGGTGCGGCCCAGCCTGCCCGCCTGCACAAACAGCGCCGCGACGCCTTGCTCCTCGCCCGGCGGAAAGCCGCGCGTCTGGTCGTAATAGCCGACCGCGCCGTCAAAGGTAATGGACTGGTCGCTCATAGCCTGTCAGGGCTGGCGGTCCATACTCAGGCGGCTGATGAAGTCGTTGATCGAGATTGTTGGCAGGCTCAGCGGCTTGATGTTTCCGCGCGCGATCAGTTCCATGCTCACGCGGGCGACGGACTCGTTATCGGGCGCTTCGATCACGTGCACAAAATCGTACTGGCCGAGCGTGGCGTACTGTTCCAACACCTTCACGCCCAGGTTTTCGATATCCAGGCTGATCTGGCGCAGGCACGACGGCTGATCGACGATGCACTGCACTCCGGTGTCGGTAAGCGTGCTGAGCAAGACGTAAACAGGCATCGGGGAATCTCCTCTGGGTGAACGAATGAGTTAAACGAGTCAATTGTGTCGCGTAAATAGGTTGGTTGGAACAAAAAGGCCGGTCGCACACAGGACCGGCCTCAAATCTTAATAGGCTTTGGCGAAATAGGCCATTTCGCGGGCCGTTTCGCCGCACACGACGCACGGCCCGGTCTCGCCGGGATGCGGCTGCTCCAGCGGGAAGCAGCGGCTGCTCGCCTGCGTCTCGTCCTTGATCTTCGCTTCGCACGCCGCGCTGCCGCAGAACCACGCCAGCGCCCACTCGTCGTCCACCACGCGCACCAGTTCGTCATAGCTGCCGACTTCGTGCAGGTGCTGGTCGCGGAACTCGGTCGCCTGCTGCAGCAAGCCCGCCTGAATGTCGTCCAGCAACGCGCGGACCGTCTCGACCAGCCCCTCCTGCGCGACGAATTGCTTGCCCGCCTTCCCCGCGACATCGCGCCGCGCCAGCGCCACGCTGTTCTTCGCCACGTCCTTCGGGCCGATCTCCATCCGCAGCGGGACGCCGCGCATCTCCCAGTCGTTGAACTTGTAGCCCGGCGACAGGTTCTCGCGGTCGTCGATGTGGATGCGCAGCCCCGCATCGCGCAGCGCCGCGCTCAGACGCTGCACCGTCTCTATCACCGGCCCCTGCTCGTCCTCGTTGCGGAAGATCGGCACAATAACCACTTGTACCGGCGCCAGACGTGGCGGCAGGCGCAGCCCCTTGTCGTCGCCATGCGACATCACGATCGCGCCGACCATGCGCGTGCTGACGCCCCATGAGGTCGTCCAGCAATATTGAAGCTCGTTGTTGTCGTCGGTGTACTGAATATCGAACGCTTTCGCGAAATTCTGCCCCAGGTCGTGGCTGGTCCCCGCTTGTAGCGCGCGGCGGTCGCGCATCATCGCCTCGATGCTATAGCTGAACAGCGCGCCCGCGAACCGCTCCTGGTCGCTCTTACGGCCCGGGATGACCGGGATCGCGGCGTCGTTCACCGCGAAATCGGTGTAGACATCGAGCATTTGCATTGTCTCGGACCGCGCCTCTTCGTGAGAGGCGTGCGCAGTGTGGCCTTCCTGCCACAGGAATTCCATTGTCCGCAGGAACAGGCGCGTGCGCAGCTCCCACCGGACCACGTTCGCCCACTGATTAATCAGCAGCGGTAGGTCCCGGTGCGACTGGATCCACTTCTGAAACGCCCAGCCGATAATCGTCTCCGAAGTGGGGCGCACCACCAGCGGCTCCTCAAGCTCCTTGCCGCCGCCGATCGTGACGACCGCCAGCTCTGGCGAGAAGCCTTCGACGTGCTCGGCCTCTTTCTTGAGGAAGCTCTCCGGAATGAACAGCGGGAAGTAGGCGTTCTGGTGACCGGTCGCCTTAAAGCGGCGGTCCAGCCCGCCCTTCACACCTTCCCACAGCTCGTAGCCGTAGGGCTTGATGATCATGCAGCCGCGCACCGGCGAATAGTCCGCCAGGTCAGCCTTTTGCACAACATCGGTATACCAGCGGGAAAAGTCTTCGCTCTGCGGGGTGACGCCTTGCTGGGACACGATCGGTTGCTCCTTCACGCGCTGGCAGGTGCTGAACTCCTGCGCGAAAGCTCAAAGAAAAAGGTGCGCCCGATCAATCACCGAGCCACAGATCCGGCGCAGCCCGTAGATTGTACCAGATTTGAGACGTACGTCACGCGTGGAAGTGCGCTCAGACGCGCTGGAGATAGGCGCGGAAAGCGCCCAGAAACGCGTCGCTAAACAGGCTGGGGTACGCTTCGGCCAGGCGCTCGCCCAGCCGCATCTCGGAGTTCTCGCGCAGGAACAGGCTGCGCTCGTGCTGGCTCCACTCGCGCCACAGCTCGCGGAAGTGCGGCTGCTCATTCAGCGGAACGAGCACCGTCTCGGCCACCTGCGCCTCCAGCATTTCCAGCGGGCCGCCCTCCAACGAGTGGCGCACGCGGCGGTAGGCTGGCGCGAAGACGTCATGCAGCAGCGGCGCCAGCGCGACGAGGTCAAACCCCTCCCGCGTGAACACGGCGCGAAAGTCGGGATCGTCCCACAGATGATCGAGCACCCGGCTCGCGGCGCGGCAGTCGATGCACATCGAAGCCCGCTCCTCCCCAGTCGCCACCCAAGCGACGCCTAGATATCTGTGATTGTGCCACAGATCGCGAAATTGGGATATCGGCAGAAAGTCCCCATCAGCAATCAGCGCTATTTACCCGGCGTAGGATGGATTCTGGTTCCCCGGCGCAACTGCGTCACACGCTCTACTCGCGGCGGTCGCCCAGGCGCAGCGGCACATCCGGCGGCGTTTCCCACCACGCTTCGAGCGCCGGAACCACCTGATCCGCGCGCTCGACCAGCGTCAGCCAGCGTAGATCGTCCCCGCTGATCGCAGCCGTCTCCGCAAACACCTCGACGAAGCGCCGCCACATCAGCCCGACCAGCACGCAAGGCCGCGCGGGCAGCTCGCCGACTTGCAGCAGGCTCCAGATCAGCGCCATCTCGCTGAGCGTGCCCACACCGCCGCGCAGCACCACGAACGCGTCGGGCCGCTGCACCAAAAAATACAATCGCTCGCGCAATGTCTCGAATGGGATCGGCTCGCGTACCCAGCGGTTTAACTGCAAGCCGCGCTGCTTGAACAGCCCGACCTCGGTGCCCATCACGTGCCCGCCCACCTCGGCGGCGCCCTGGCTGCACGCTTCCATCACGCCGCCATAGCCGCCGGACAGCACCGCATCGCCGCCCTCAGCCAGCGCGCGCCCCACTTCGAGCGCGACCTGCCACTCCGGATCGCTCG
>CAZVCM010000140.1:0-5750 GCA_964626105.1 uncultured Thermoflexus sp. | reverse complement strand
TCGGCGTGACACCCGCGCTGCCATACACGGCGACGACGCGGCGGTTGTTGGTGGGCTGTTCGGGCATGTGAACCTCTCGGTGACAGCGATTAGCAATTGGCGGTTAGCGGTTAGCAAGATCAAGAGCAAAAGCAGAGAACAGCGAAAAGCAGCGAGTCGGTTGGGACGATGCCTGCATCACCCACTGCTATCAGCCTCGAACAACTGAAAGAAGCGGGCAGAGCACGCTCTGCCCCTACAAGGTAGCGCAGCCGTGGCCCAGCGACAAGCGCGCACTTGGTTTTGGCTAATCGCTAAATGCTCGACTCACCGCTGTCCTTCTCCCACGTCCGCCCGTAGTTCGCGTCCAGCTTGTCGAGAATCGCGCGCTCCAGGTCGATCTCGCTGATGCTGGCAAGTTGCAGCAGGTACAGCGCCACATCCGCCAATTCGCCCGCCAGCGCATCGGGGTCGCTCGCCTCGCCGTCCCACTGGAAGTGCTCCAATATCTCGGCGGCTTCGATGCAGATCGACGCGGCGAGATTGCGCGGCGTCTGCGGGTGGATCGAGTCCGGCTCGTACCACCCTTTCGCGCGCACAAATTCATGCATCAGCCGCGTGAGGTCAGCCAGCGTCCGGCGCTCGTCGGATTGGTCAGGCATCAGTACGCGTTCTTGCTGCGGTGGAAGATCGTCTGGAAGAGCGTGCGCAGCACGATCTTGATGTCGAGCCACAGCGACCAGTTCTCGACATACCACAAGTCGTATTTCGTGCGCTCCAGGATCGACGTGTCGCCGCGCAGCCCGTTGACCTGCGCCCAACCGGTCATGCCCGATTTCTCGCGGTGGCGCTCCATGTAGCGCGGGATGAACTCGCGGAACTTCTCAACATAGTACGGCTGCTCTGGGCGCGGCCCGACCAGCGACATCTGCCCATACAGCACGTTGATCAGGTTCGGCAGCTCGTCCAGGTTCGTGCGGCGCAGAAAGCGCCCGATCCGTGTCACGCGTGGATCATCCTCGACCGTCCAGCCGGGGCCGCCTTCCTCGCTGTCCTGGCGCATGCTGCGGAACTTGATCATCGGAAATGGGCGCCCGTCAAGCCCCATGCGTTCCTGGCAGAAAAACACCGGTCCGGGCGATTCCAACCGGATGAGCACGCCGGTCAGCACCAGCAGCGGGCTGAACAGCACCAGCCCCACAAACGAGCCGACGATGTCCATCCCGCGCTTGAGGCTCAGTTTCCAGCCACGCAGCGCGACATCCCGAACGGAAAGCATCGGCATCCCGTTCAGCTCGTCCACCGTCAGGCCGCCGGTGATGTAGGCGAAGATATCCGGATAGACCTTGATGTTCACGCGCCCGCGCTGGCACTTCGACACCAACTGCACCAGCTCGCGGTGTGAGGCTTCGGGTAGCGCGATGATTACTTCGTCTACATCGTACTGGTCGATCACATCCGGCAGGTCGTCGGTCGTGCCGATGATGGGCACATCGCCCAACTGCCCCTCGGCCACGCCGTTGATCGCGCCGACGATGTTGTACCCCAGGTGGGGCGACCAGTTGATGCGGTTGGTGATCGTCATCGCCGCCTCGCCCGCGCCGATGATCAGCACGTTATCGCGCGCCAATCCCCAATCGCGCAGGTGAATAACGATCTGGCGGTGAAGCTCGCGGCCCAAGATCGTCAGCCCGATGCCAAAAATCCAGGCGTAGATGATCACGCCGCGCGGATAGTCCAGCTCGAACGCGCTGTTCTTGAACGCCAGCGTCTCAAAAGCAATCGCCAAAAACGTGCCGATCGACACGTTCTGCGCCACGGCGTAGCCCTCGTCAATACGGCTCACGGCGCGCCGCTGGTGATACATTCGCGTCATGTAGAAGACTAGCAGAATCGCCAGCACGTGCACGATCATCATCGGCACATAGCTGGTAAACGCGGGGGGATTGACCGGCAGCGCGGGCAGCGGCAGGCGGGCGCGCGCGATGTACCCCAGCACAAAGCCGATCGACAGCATCAACGCGTCGCCACCGATCAGCCCCAGATGCAGCAGGCTTCGCAGGCGCCGGTCGCGCGTCGCGCTCAGACGGACACGGCGGGCGTTGGATTCCACAGCTCGCGCCACAGCGGGCGGCCCCCCTTCAGCGCCAGCCCGATCAGAATCAGGCTGTGCAGCCACCAGGGCGTCGTCGGACGATAGTGTTTCCGGTAAAAGATCAGCATCGCCCGGTAGAACTCCGCCTGCGCCCGGCGAGATTGGCGGCTCGCCGCGCGCTTCACGTGTGTGACCGTCACGCGCGGGTTGTACTTCACCGTCCATCCGGCTTGCTTGATGCGGAACGCCCAATCCAGATCTTCTCCATACATAAAAAACGTTTCGTCGAACAGGCCAACGCGCTGGATCGCCTCGCGGCGCACCAGCATAAACGCGCCTACAACCGAGTCTACCTCAGTTTCGACATCCGGGTCGAGGTAGGTCAGATTATAGCGGCCAAAGCGCTTGCTGCGCGGGAACAGCTTCGACAGCCCCACCATCCGGTAGAAGCTGATTTCCGGTGTCGGAAAGCTGCGGCGGCACGCCAGATCAAGCGAGCCGTCCGGCAGCACCAGCTTCGGACCCGCCGCACCCACACGCGGATCGGCGTCCATGTACGCCACCATCTCCCGCAGCGCGTCCGGTGGCAGCAGCGTGTCCGGATTGAGCGCCAGGGCATAGCGCGGCGCATCGTCGCTGCCGTCGCGCTCAAAGCCGAGCATCCGCAGCCCCTGATTGTTCGCCGCAGGATAGCCGCAATTGTTCGCGTTCGCGATCAGCGCAACGTGCGGAAACTCGGTGCGGACCATCTCGGCGCTGCCATCGTCGGACGCGTTGTCCACCACGACCACCCGGTAAGACACGTCCTTCGATTGCTCGATCGAGCGCAGGCAATCGCGCAGCAGATCGCGCGTGTTCCAGTTCACAATGACAATGCCAAGATCGAGCATGAACGACTGTCTCCCCCGTGCGCCGAGATTCTACCGGGCCGCTGCGCATCCTTCAACCGCGCCAGAGCGGGCCTATGTTCAGCGTAGCACATCGTGCGCCGGGCAGGCTGGACCAGCGCATCACGCTTGCCCCACGCGCGCCTAACGTCCCAGCACCGCGCGCACCGCCGGGAATGTGCGCGTCCATGCCGAGACCAGCCGCGAGTGCTTGCTGCGCTTGGGCGGATCGAGCATCGCGATCTGCACGTAGCCCTGCTCGTCCAGCCGCTCAAAGACGATGGTCGTGCCGTCGTGCGCGCCTTCAGGAAAGTAATCGTCCAGCGTCTCGACCGCCAGCGGGGCGAGCGCTTTCAAAAATTGTTCGAGTTTGGCCGGGGCCAGCGGCTGTGGCTCGCCACGCGCCATCGGAGCCCGGAAGGGGCAATCGACGCACGCCACCAGCATCACCATCTCGCCGCGCTCCAACAGCACAAAGCGGTCCTGCGCGGCGCGAAACGGCGTCACGACCGACAGAATGTGCAGCCGGGTGGCGTGCTGTGATTTGGCAAACTTGCGGACCTCGGTCTCGCGCTCGTCAGGCATGATCCTTCCCGTCTCCGCCGCCTAGCTCTCGGCAGCAGTGGGCAGCGTCAGCAGCGGGGTGCCCCGCAGCGCCGCCCGCAGCGCATCACGATCGTCCCAGGGGTATTCGATCGTGCCAAAACACATGCTCTGCTCGTGACCCTTGCCGCACGAGATCACCACATCGCCGGAGCGCGCCAGCGAGCACGCGAACGCCACCGCCCGCCCGCGATCGGGCACGCGCCAGAACGTCTTCTCCTCGACACCGCCACGCCGCAGCGCCCCGCTCGCCATCTCTTCGAGGATCGCGTCCAATGACTCGGTGCGTGGGTCTTCGGCAGTGAGCACGCACAGGTCGGCCAGCTCCATACCGATCTCGGCCATCATCCGGCGCTTCTCGCGGTCTCGCAGGCCCGCGCTGCCAAACACCGCAATCACACGGCCATGCGGCGAGATCATGCTGCGCGCAGCTTCGAGCGCGCGGCGCAGCGCGTTCGGCGTGTGCGCAAAGTCAACGATTGCGAGGAAGTCTTGCCCCTCGTCGATCGGCTGCATCCGGCCTGGGATTGGTGGCAGGCGGCGCACGCCCTCGGCCATCGCACTCGCAAACTGCGCCCGACCCTCAATCAGCAGCGAGGCCGCTGCCGCCGCGGCGAGCGTATTCGCGACGTTGAACGGCCCAACCAGCGATGACTCCACCTCAGTGTATTGACGCCCCGGCGCCACCAGCGTAAAGCGCGTCCCATCCGCCCGGTATCCGATGTCCTGCGCCACAAAATCGGCGGACATCCCGTCTGCCGCATAGGTGATTACGCGTCCGGCGCTTGCCGCCAGCTCGCGGAAGTAATCCGCGCTCGGGTCGGCGGCGTTGATCACGGCGCCCGTCAGCGTGCCGGGAATCTGCGCGGTCTCGACGACCATCTCGAACAGGCGCGCCTTGTCGCGCCGGTACTGCTCCCATGTGCCATGAAAGTCGAGGTGCTCGTGCGTCACGTTCGTCATCACCGCGACGTTCACTTTGACGCCGTTGACGCGGCCCTGCGAAAGCCCGTGCGAAGTGGCCTCGATCACCGCGTGTGTCAGGCCGGCGTCAACCATCTGCGCCAGATACATCTGCACTTCGTCAGCGGTCGGCGTGGTGACGTGCAGGCCGGTCTCCAACGTCTGGTCGCCAATCAGCGCGTTAATCGTCGTCAGCAACCCAGTGCGCAACCCGGCGCTCTGCAGGATACTATGCAGCAGGCTGGCGGTGGTGGTCTTGCCGTCCGTGCCAGTCACACCAATCACTGTCAGACGGCGCGAGGGATGGCCGTAATACGCCGCGGCCAGCGGTCCAAGCGCCTGCATCCCATCTGCAACCTGCGCATACGGAACCGAATGCGCGACCTCGTCTGCTGCGCGCGTGCCCACGATCGCCGCCGCACCCCGCGCCACCGCTTCATCGATCAGCGTATGCCCGTCGACGCTTTGTCCGGCCCGCGCGAGAAACACGCCGCCCGGCTGGACGGATTGCACTTTTTCGCTTACCGGGGCCGTAATCTCGGCGTCATCCTCAGGCAGCGCCAGCACCCCTGGCACCTCAGCCAAAAGATCGCGGAACTTCATGCCAACCCCTCGCCTTTCTAACCGGCACCAACACCCACGCACTCATTGTACTGAAGAAGTCTCTTTTTACAGCAGCCGTAACAGATGCGCAAAACGCGCCAGGGCAACCCTGGCGCGTGCGTCTGCTTGGCGTGCTCCGCGCTCAGGCGCCAGCTTCGTCGAGCCGCTGCATATGTGCGGCGCTCAGCTTCACCTCAAGCGCGCCGATGTTCTCGGCCATCTGCGCCTGGGTGCTGGCAGCGATCAGCGGCAGCACCGGCAGATCGCTGTACAGCATCCAGGCGAGCACGACTTGATTGACGGTCACGCCGACATCGTCCGCGACCTCGCGCAGCGCGCGCAGCCGCGCGTCAGAGTCCGCGCCCTCATGCTGCTCAGGAATCGAACGGTCTTCGCGCGTGTACGCGCCAGCTAACAGCGCCGAATATGCCAGCAGCGTGAAATCATGCCGCCGCGCGCGCGCATAGTCGAGCAGATCGCGGTTGGCGAACAACTGCGCGCCAAAGTCCGCGCCCGGCTTTGGACGCAGATACGTATATCGCTGTTGCACGCAGCAGAACGACGGCCACTCATTGGTCCTGGCGACCCAGTGCGCCTGCTCCAACCGCCAGGCGCGGTAA
>CAZVCM010000139.1:9342-10657 GCA_964626105.1 uncultured Thermoflexus sp. | reverse complement strand
CCCGGCTGGAACAGCGGCGCATAGGGGCCGTATTCTTGCAGCCAGCGCTGAATCTCGCCGAACAGCTCGGCGCGCACGGCTGGGTCAAGCTCGGTCTTCACCGCGTCGCGCAGTTCAAGGATCGCCGGATCGGCGTTCTCGTCGGTCCAGTTAGTACGGTTGCCCACCACACCGCTCGGCAAGAACTCCACATAGTCGAGCGTGTCGTAGTAGTCGGGGTTCCAGAGCCAGAGGCTGAAGCCCTGCTCGCCATTGCGATACAGGTCGAGCGACACCTGGAACTCCTGCGGGACAAGGTTGGCGGTGATGCCAATCTGTGCGAGGTCCGCCTGGACCTTCTGGGCGACAATGCCGAACTCGGTCCCGATGTAGTTGAAGTCCGGATACTCAAGGTCGATGGTGAAGCCGTCTGCGTAACCTGCCTCTTCGAGCAGCGCGCGGGCCTTGTCGAGATCCTGTGCAAACCCTTCGGACGGATCGAGCGCGCCCGCGAAGCCGATGGGAACCATCGAGGCGGGGTTGTTGGCGCCCTCGCCGCTTAGGAAGCGCAGCTCCTCATAGTTCAACGCGTAGCGAATCGCGCGCTGGACGAGCGGATCGCTCACCGGGCCGCCGATTTCCGGGTCCGCGTTCATCAGCAGCCAGATCAGCGTATCGCTTTGGGTCGAGAAGACTTCGATGTCCGGGTTGGCCTCGAACGAGGCGACCTGATCTGCGATCACGTCCATCGCGATGTCGATGTCCCCGGCCTCAAGCGCTAGCTTTTGGGTCGAGGTCTCGGGCAGGTTCTGGATGATGATGCGGTCGAAGAAGGCCGGCTCGCCCCAGTAGTTGGGGTTGCGCACGAGCACGGTCTGGACGGTCGGCTCGTAGTTCGCGACCATGTATGGCCCGGTGCCTGCCGAGTTGTTCATCAACCAGTCTTCGGCGGTGTCGGTCTCAGCGGCGTCTTCGGCATCGGTTCCGCCTTGCTCGCGCACGACATCGGCGTTGAGGATCGAGAAGGCGTCAAAGATCAGCTTGGCGAGAATGGCCGCGTCGGGCTGCGTCAGCGTCAGCACCACGGTCAGATCGTCCGGCGCTTCGACGCTGGCGATGGTGTCCGCCAGGAAGGACGGGTTGTCTTTCAGGTTCTTCATGCGGTTGAAGCTGAAGACCACATCCTCGGCGGTGAGCGGATCGCCGTTCGAGAACATCAGGTCGGGTCGCAGGGTGAACGAGTACGTCAGACCGTCCTCCGAGACCTCGAAGTCGGCTGCCAGCGCCGGGACGGGGGCGCCGTCCGCGTCGTAGGAGAGGAGGCCTCTGCGGACGA
>CAZVCM010000139.1:0-9332 GCA_964626105.1 uncultured Thermoflexus sp. | reverse complement strand
TGAAGCTGAAGAACAAATCCTCTGCGGTGAGCGGATCGCCGTTCGAGAACGTCAAGTCATCGCGCAAGGTGAAGGTGTACACCATGCCTTCTTCCGAGATATCCCAGCTTTCCGCCAGGTTGGGGATGATCTCGCTGACCGAGTCCGACGGGAAGGTGACGAGCGTGTCGTATACCGAGTGGTGTACCAGCGATCCACCCGGCTCATAGGCGCGGCTCGGATCGAGTGAGTGATAGTCTTCGGAGAGGCCGACGACCAGGACCTGTTCTTCCTGGGCGATGACGCCTCCCATCCCGACCATGCCGAGACTGAGTGCGATCAGCAAAACTACTATGCGGCGCATGTTCCCTCCTATAAAATGGTAAACAGATGCTCTAACCACAGGACAGCAGCTTCCTTAATCGGGTGGATAGCTGCGGAAGCGCTGTGCCCAAAGGCCTTGTCGCGACGGACGGTCTGGGGAGTAGCCATTGAGATGCGATCCGCATCGAGAGAATAGGGCAGATGTTACAGAGGGGACGGGGAACTGCAAACGTTTCGCTTGTTCATTTTGCATAGGACTTGCAAGGCCGCCGGGTGGACGATGTGCCTATTGGCCTGGCACCCGGGCGGAGCCTATAATGACCAAAATTAGAAAATTCCGAATGAGTTGAGTGGCGCTTATTATCTCAGGAGAGCAGACGTGACCGCGCTTGAACCGCCTTTGTTGCCGTGCCCGCAGCGTGTCGAGCTGACGGGAGAGAAGATCATCCTGCCGGAAACGGGCGTTATTGCGCTGCCTGTCCCGCACGCAGAGAGCCTGGCGCTCATCGCGCAGCGCGCGCAGGCAGCGCTCATGCAGTACGCGGGCGTCGATTGGCCGGTGAGCAGCGCTGCGCCAGCGACGCTCACATTCAACTGGGAAGAGGGATTCGCCTCTGACGACGCCTATCGCCTCGTCATCACCGCCGGAAAGATCGTGATCACCGTGGGCGCAGCGCCGGGCGCGTTCTACGCGATTGCGACGCTGGCGCAACTGCTCCAACTGCACGGGCGCACGCTGCCTGCGCTGACGATTGAGGATTGGCCGGATTTCCCCGCGCGTGGCGTGATGCTCGACATTAGCCGCGACAAAGTACCTACGATGGAGACCCTGTACGGGCTTGTCGACCTGTTCGCGGGTTGGAAGATTAACCAGCTTCAACTGTACACCGAGCACACCTTCGCCTATCGGGCGCACCGCGAGGTGTGGGAACACGCCTCGCCGATGACGCCCGATGAGGTCCGCGCGCTGGACGCGTACTGCCGCGAGCGGTTCATCGAGCTTGTCCCTAACCAGAATAGCTTTGGACACATGCACCGCTGGTTCGATCACGATCGCTATCGCAGCCTGGCCGAGATCGATCGCCCATTCCGCGCACCCTGGGGCGGGACGCTGCCGCCGTTCAGCCTGTCGCCTGCCGCGCCGGAAGCGCTTACCTTCCTGGAAGGGCTCTACGAGGAGTTGCTGCCCAATTTCACAAGCAAGCAGTTCAACGTCGGTTGCGACGAGACGTTTGACCTGGGGCTGGGGCGCAGCCGCGAGCTGGTCGAGCAGTTCGGCAAGGGGCGCGTGTATCTCGATTTTCTGCTCGGGATCTACCGGCTGGTGAGCCAACGTGGGTACACCATGCAGTTTTGGGGCGACATCATCAACCAATATCCAGAGCTGATCCCCGAGATTCCTAATGATGCTATTGCGCTCGACTGGGGATACGACGACGATTACGATTTCGAGACGACCACGCAGCGCTTTGCTGAGAGCGGCCTGCTGTTCTACGTCTGCCCAGGCACGTCGAGCTGGAACAGCCTGAGCGGGCGGACAGATAACTGTATCGCGAACATCCGCAACGCCGCGCGGTACGGGCGGAGACATGGCGCGGCTGGGTTGCTGAACACGGACTGGGGCGATCATGGGCACTGGCAGCCGCTGTCCGTCAGTTACCTCGGCTTTGCCTGGGGCGCGGCGCTGAGTTGGGCGTATAACGCGAACGCGGACGCCGATCTGCCCTGGCTGCTGGACCTGTACGCGTTCCGCGACGAGGCGCGGGTGATGGGCCGCCTGGCGTACGATCTTGGCAACATCTATCAGACGCTGGCGCAGCCAGGGAACCTGCTATTTAGCGCGTACGTCGCGCCGCTCAAGCCGGAGCTAGCGGCGGACAAAGGGCTGCGCGCGCGGCTGCACACGGCGCTCGCATCTATTGACAAGATCATGGCGCCGCTGTATCAGGCGCGTATGGATCGCGCCGACGCCGCGTTGATCCAGCGCGAGTTTGCGCACGTCGCGCAGATGCTGCGGCACGGCGCCAAGCGCGCGCTGCTGCAACTCGAAGGGAGCGCGCTCTCCCCCTCGGCGCTGGCGGCGGAGCTAGACGCGATCATTGACGAGCAACGCGCAGTGTGGCTGTCGCGCAATCGACCCGGCGGGCTGGATGACAGCGCCGCGAAGCTGGCGCAGGCTCGCCAGCTCTTCGAGGGCGAAGCGCGCGCGCCAATCGCAGAATGAGCGCCCGCCTGAGCGGCGCGGACGGTCAGCCGCGTGCAGCGATGTCAGCCAGCCCGTCTTCGTTGATGAGCGTAAATTCGGTGCGGGTGATGCGGATGAAATCTTTGTCGGAGAACTGGTAAAGCGCCCGGCAGACCATCTCACGCGTGGAACCGACGTGGGCGGCGATGTCATCGAGCGTGAGGCTGCGCTCGAGGGATGGCTCGCCCGCGTCGGAAAACTGATCCAGCAGAAACCGCGCCAGTCGCCCAGCGACCGGTTGAAACGCCAGGCCTTCGAGGATCTGACTGGCCTGCGCCATGCGCGTTACCATGATCTGAGTGAGTCGCCATAGCGCCTGCGGGTTGTCCAACAGCAGAGGCAGCAGCGCGTCTCGCGGCCAGATGTGCAGGTCTGTGGCGTCTTGCGCCAGCAGCGCCACCGGCGTCGCCATCCCTTCGTTGAAGAACCCCAATCCCCAGAAAAGCTCGCCCGGCTTTAGCGTCAGCACGATTAACTGGCGGCCATCAGCGGATTCCTTCAGCGCGTTAACGGCCCCAGCCCCGACCATGAACAGGTACGGCCAGACATCCCCATAATGCGCAATGAAGGCGCCCGCCGCATAGTGACGACGGTTTGCGCGCGCGCTCGCTGTGTCGCGCTGCGCGCTGGGGAGTTCCTCAAATACCCGGTTCTGCGCGATCAGCCGCGCTAAATCATCGCTCATTACACGCTCCACCCCATCACCCTGGAAACGCTTCCTATTATGGCACATTCGCAGCGTCGTGCGCGCGAAAGGCGCGAGGTTTGCGAAAGAGCAAAGACGCAGCCCGCCGCCTGTGATACAAGAGGGAAAACAGTTTACCTGACGCTTTGAGCTAACAGGAGATCGAATAATGAGCGATGATTATTCGCCAAAGACTGGCGCGCTGCTGGCTGCGATCGGCCTGATCGCTGCCGGAACAGGATTTGTCATTTTTGCGCTTAGCTACAACTTTCTGATTGACGTGGAGATCGATGCAGGCCGCCCAGACGAGGGAAATGTGATCCGCTATGTCTTCCCGCTGCTCGCCTATCTGATTGCAGCGGCGACCAGCCTGTGGGGCGTTTCGCTCTACGGGTTTGTGTCACGGCAGAAATGGGCGTGGTTCGTCGGTGTGACGGCGGGGACGATTGCGCTTGTCTCCAGCTTCTTCCCGATGATCCCCGCTGCCAGCCGGAGCCAGACGCCCTATATGGCGATCGTGTTTGTGCCGACGCTGGCAGTGTGGATCGGGCTGGTGTGGCTGCGGAAGGTGAATCGCCGTCCAGCGGTGGTGGCGTTCATCGCCGGGCTCGCGTATGTGCTATCGTTCATGGATGGGGTGGCGGCGATTGACCGGATTCAGATCGTCGAGGACGACATCCTGCAGGGGCTGTACGTGATGGTCCAGCAGGTGAACTGGTGGGCAGCGATCGCCTGGGCCGTGTTCATCCTCGCGTTGCTGGGACGTCGAAGTTGGGCGCAGCAAGTCGGTATCGGCGCGGCGCTGATGTCGATGATCGGTGGCTATCCGGTGGCGATCGAAAGCATGATCGATAAGGGAACGTTCTCGATGTTCGCGCCCGCGCCCATGATCAGCACCGCGCTGCTGGTGTACCTGCTGCTGCCCGGCACGCGCCGCTGGCTCGAGCGCTGGGCGCGCGGTGAAGCAGCACCGACGCGCGCTGAGAGTGTTTCGCACCCGGCTTTTGCGGGGAAGTAAGCGCGCTTCAACTTTCGAGAAGGTCGCTTTCCGCCCAGGCGATCGCTCCATCCTGCCGCGTGACGCGCAGGGTCTTGATCGCGTAGGCGTGCAAATCGACCTCGACCGGCGCGCCGCCTTCCAGCCGAATCTCGGCGCGGGTGGGCGCGCCCGCTGTTTCGTGGAGGCGGACGATTAGCGCATCGTCGCGGTCGGCTTTCTTCATCGCGCTGACGATCACACTCGGCGGCTCGACCGCAAGGAACGGCGCGGGGTGCGCGGGCGCGCTCGCGGGTAGGGTCGGCACGTGGTACGCGAAGAAATGCTCCAGCGGGTGATTCAACTCCAGCGCCGCGAGGACGAGCGCCCGCACGGTGTCCTCGCGATGCGCCCCGGCGACTAGCCGGAAGCGCGTGGCGATGGTTTCTTGATCCATGAAGGTATACGCCCGGTTGGGGTCCAGCCGGGGCTGCTCGTCGCCGCACGAAAAGACCGCACCCCGGCTAAGGCTCAGCCCTAGCTCGCCATCCGCCCGCGCGTGGAAGCCCGGCGCGCCGTTGTTCGCTACGCCGATGGTGCAATCGCGCCCGTCCAGGCGCACCCAGCGCACCGAGGAGTGCTCGCTCGCGTCGGCGGCGCGCTCTGCCACGCCGTACGGCACCTCGCACGTCACGCGCATCTCCGGTAGATCGAAGGGCAGCGCGAGCTTGATCATCTTCTGGCGGGCCTGCATGTGCAGCCGCACGTCCACATCGACGTACGGCAGATCGGCGTAGAGCGTCCAGCGGACGCTGGCGCGGGTGTGCTGCCAGCCGGTCAGGCACTCGACTGTCAACGCGACCGGACCGCTGTGCAGCACGCGCACCGCTCGCCCGCTGCGGTCGTCTTCCTGCCCGACGAACGCGCCAACCTCTGCCGGATCCAGCGGCGCGAACGCTGCCAGCGGCGTGCTGTGGATCGCGTCCGGACGGCCTCCCCAGGCGTTGGGCGTGTCGTCTGCGGCGATCAGGCGCGATGGGCCGCGTAGCAGATCCCGCGCGCGCTCGCCGTCGCGCCGTGTGGCCTGCGCCAGCGCGCCGGTTGCGCGGTCAAAATGCAGCGTCCACCACGTGTTCTGCACGGTGATGCTGCTCTCGTCCTCGGACGCGTCCAGCGGCGCGGGCGCTGGCATGGGCGTGTCTTCAAAGCGGACTTCGTAGCGGCGCGCGGACATTGGTGGGACCTCGGCCACAAAGCCAAGATACGGCTGCATCGCGCTGCCCTCGATGACCGGCGAGCCGCCGCGTTCCTGGTGCGGGATCCGCTGCCCCGTGTCGTCATAGAGCGCGTACGGGCCGCGGTTTTGCACCGGGTGATACGCGCGCAGGAAGTTCGCGCCGACGTAAGCGCGCAGCGGGGTGCTGTGCGGGTTCAGCACGTAAACCGGGACGGTGTCCGGCTGTGGCGGGACGTTCGGCAGCAGCGCGCTCTGGCTGCCCGCGATGATCCGGCGCGCCGTATCTGCCGCCCAGCCGAACATATCCATCACGCCGGGCAGCGCATCCTCGATCAGCGTGCCGGGCAGCACATCATGGAATGTGTTGAAGGCGTGGCGCTTCCATGCTTCGCGCAGATCGTCAGCGGGGACCACGCGCCCCTCCCGCCACCACGCGATCGCCGCCCAGCGCTCGGCAGATGCCAGCAGCGCCTCACCCTGGCGCATGCGCCGCTTGATCGGCGCGACTGAGGTGTACGCGCCCGGCGCGGTGCGCTGTAGCTCGCCCTCGACCAGGGGCACATCTGGCGCGGCGGCCTGGATGCGCGCCAGATACGCTTCGGGCGTGCTATGCCGCACCTCGACACCCGCGTCTGCCAGCTCGTCGAACAGCGCACGGAAGGCGTCGAGATCCGCGCGCGTCGGCCCGCCGCCATGATCGCCCAACCCCCAGGGGACGAGCACGTCTTGCCCGCTCTGCTGCGCCAGCTCGACGCCGGTGCGCGCCTGCATCACGGCGTCCTGGCGTTCCACGCTGTATTCGCGGTTCGGCGTGCAGTAGAACACGCTCTCCGGGCGCAGCGCGAGGACGGTCGTCCCATCCACGCCGCGCCAGCGGTAGAGCGGGGCAGGCAGCGCCATCTGGCGGACAACCGGGCGGCAGTGGACGTACAGCTCAAAACCGCTCTGCGCGAGAAGCTGCGGCAGGCTGGCAGTGTGGCCGAATGAGTCGAAGTTGTAGGCGACGGTCGGGCGCGCGCCGAATTTCTCCTCGAAGTAGCGGCGGCCTTCCAGGATGCAGCGCACCAGCGTCTCGCCGCCCGGCAGGTTGACGTCCGGCTGCAGGTACCAGCCGCCGCTGATGTGCCAGCGTCCGGCCTGCACGAGCGCGCGAATCCGCTCGAACAGCGCCGGATCGTAGCGCTCGACCCACTCGTAAAGCACGCTCTCGTTGTGGTTGAAGATGAACTCCGGGTACTCGTCGAGTAGATCGGCGGCGGTGCGGAAGGTCGAGATCGCTTCGCGCGCGCCTTCTTCCCACGGCCATTTCCAGACCGGGTCAATATGCGCGTTGCAGACCAGATGCACGATCGGTTTGTTGCTGGCGGACATGCGAGAATTCTCCGTGAATCAGGTGGTGGGCGGGGCAGGGTCCGGGTAGTTGCCGTGCTGCCGCCACACGTCGAGGATTAGCTCGTAGCGGCGCAGCGGCATGCCAGTGTAAATGCAGTTACTGGTCGAAAAGATGTAGCCGCCGCCGGGCATCCCGTTTTGCAGGGCGTACAGCGCGGAGTCGATCACTTCCTCGTCCGTCCCGGTGTCCATCAGCCCGCAGTTGACATTACCAATCAAACAGAGTTGGTCGCCATAGCGCCGCTTGACTTCCGCGATGTCCACGCCACCCTGCGGATCGAGCGAGTGGAGCGCGTGCGGGCCGGTCTGCGCGAGCTGGTCGATGATCGGCATGATGTTCCCGTCGGTGTGCTTGATGACGTAGAAGCCGCGCTCTCGCATGCCGCGCGTGAGCTGTGCGAGATATGGCGCGACGAACTCCGAGAATTGCGCCGGGCTGAGGAACGGACCGGTGTTGAAGCAGTAATCCGTGCACAGCGCGAACCCGTCCAGCCCGCCATGCGCGGCGAGCGTATCTGCTTTGCGCAGCATTGCATCGACTCGCGCCTGCGCCTCGGCTTTGAGCGCGTCCGGTTCGTCGATCAGCCGGTAGCAGAATTCGGCCATGTGCCGCCCATCCGGGATGCCGAACGTGACATCGCCGTGCCGCATGAGGAAATAGCGGTCGCCGCTTTTCTCGCGGATCAGGTCGATCAGGTGGATCGTCTCCTCGACGCTGCCGGGGTTAGGATGCAGGAAGATCGCGCTGTGCTCGTAGCGTTCAGCGGTGGCGATATACAAATCCGCCATGTCCGCGCGGTGAAGCTCGCGCTCGCTTTCTTCCATCTGCAGCCACTGCTCGTAGTTGCGGTGCGACGGATGCACCTTGCCGAACGCTTCCATCGTCAGGAAAAAGACCAGCTCGAAATGTGGGACGCGCCCCGCCAGCGGGCGGCGTTCCAGCGCGGCGATGAAGCGCTGGCGCGGGGTGTGCCGTTCAGCGGAGAGTGGCGAGGACGCAGGCGAATTTGTTGCTTGTGAGAATTCCATCCGTCAAATCACTCTTACGTGCACCTGTCAGCCACACTTTCACGCGGAAGAAAGCCTTATAACCAGCCGTTTGATTGACCTTGACTCGCCATCTAAAAAGATTAAAATGATTATGATATAATTGATTGCAGAAAGCAAGTAAGTTGTCCGCAGGTTTATAGAATGCTCGAGCAGCCGGTCCTCCATCCCGTCCGCTTCGCAGGCGACCAGCCCGCGTTGCGGCAGCGCAACCTCGCCGCGCTGTTGGACCTCCTGCGCCGCCATACCACGCTGACGCGCACGGAGCTGGCGCAGATGACGGGTCTCAACCGGGCGACCATCACCCGCCTGGTGCGGGAGTTGATCGCGCTGGGGCTGGTGTGCGAGGATGGCGTGCTGGCAGCGGCAGCGGGCAGACCGGCGATCTCGCTCCGGCTCAACAGCGCAGCGGGGATGATCATTGGCGCGGAAATCGGGTTCGCGTCTGTCTCGGCGATTGTCACGGACTTCACGCCGACGATTGTGACACGTGTCGAGCGAAAGCTGCGCCCTGACGAGCATCGCGACGCGGCGCTGGATAAGGCGATGAACGCTTTCTGCGCGGCATACGAGGCGGCGATCCGGTGGAAGCGCCCGGTCTTTGGCATGGGCTTGGGCGTGCCTGGCCTGGTCGATGCAGCGACCGGCACGCTGCTCTTTGCCCCAAACCTCGGCTGGTCGGATGTCCCGCTCAAGCAGATGCTGGAAGATCGCCTGCGCATCCCGGTGCTGGTGGACAACGTCGCCAGCGTCTCGGCGCTCGGCGAAAGCACCTTCGGCGCGGCGCAGAATCACCGCGTCGTGCTCTACCTCAGCACGCAGGGCGGCCTGGGCGGGCGGATCGTGGTAGACGGGCACATCCTGCGCGGCGCGAGCGGGTTCGCGGGCGAAGTGGGGCACATGACCGTTGCGGAAAGTGGGCGCCGCTGCAACTGCGGGCGCGTGGGCTGTTGGGAGACGCGCGCCAGTCAGATGGCGCTGTTGCAGGCTGTCCGCGAGCGGCTGGCGGCTGGCGAGCCGTCTACTTTGCGCGACGCGATCGGGGATCCGGCGCAGATTACGGTCGCAATGGTTGCCGAGGCCGCGGAGCAGGGGGACAATCTAGCGCGATCCGCGCTCGAGAAGATCGGGCGCTGGCTTGGCGTTGGGCTGGCGAACCTGATCAACATGCTGAATCCTGATCTGGTTGTGATCGGCGGAGCGCTCAGCGCGGGGCATCAGGTGCTGTTGCCCGCGATCGAAGCGGTGTTGGCAACCGAAGCGCTGCGTTGGGTACGAAAGGACTGCGAGATCACCTTCGCCGCGCATGGCGCCGACACGTGCCTGTTTGGCAGCGTCGCGGCGGTTTACCGCGAGGTGCTCCGCCAGCCCCAGCGCTGGATCTGATCGCGGCGTGCGATGAGGAGAAAAGAGGGACTGTGATGAAGAGATACCATTGGATAGTTGC
>CAZVCM010000138.1:0-10844 GCA_964626105.1 uncultured Thermoflexus sp. | reverse complement strand
AACACCACCGTCGCGATCGTCACGCATTTCTTCTACAACTTTATACCCCTGGCGCTAAACGTAGCGATTGACTCCGAGGCGCTCCAGTGGCTCGGGCTGATCGTATGACGTCACGAAGCACTGATTTCTCTCGCGGTGAACTCCATACGCTGAAGATCGACAGCCGCGCAACGGGGCGCTTGATGTCGGCCCGCGTGATCATGCCGCCGGATGTTCAGAGTGACGAGCGATTGCCCGTGCTGTACTTTCTGCATCCCTGGGGGTTAAGCCCGCGCTATCTGCTGGACAAGCTGCGCATGGCCGAGCATTTGTGGAAAGGCATTGCGCGCGGCGCGCTGCCGCCATTCGTAATCGTGTTGCCGGAAGGGGGCAAGAGCTTCTACGTCAACGCACTCGATCCGCCTGGGCATGACTGGTCCACAGTGGTGGCGAGCAATCCCTCGTTTTTCGCGCACGCGCTGGAGCAATACGGGCGCTATGGCGATTATTTGCGGGATGAGGTCATGGGTACCGTTGAGGCGCGCTTCCCTGTGCGGCAGGACCGCGCAGGCCGCGCTATCGGGGGGATCTCGATGGGCGGGGCAGCAGCAGCCTATCACGCATTTCGCACGCCGGATGCCTTCTGCGCGCTGGGGATTCACAGCCCGGCGGTGTTCAAGGGTCCGCCAGAGCAGGGCGGACCGCCCTGGATTTTCGGGACGACGCAAGAGTCGTTCGCACAGTACAACCCGGCGGACCTGGCGCGCTTGTTGGCGCCGGAAAAGCAGCCGCGCATCTGGCTGGACTGCGGCGATCAAGATGCGCTGCTCGAAAACGTCAAGACGCTGCATGATGCGCTCATGGGTCAGGGCCTAGTGCACGAGTATCGCGTATGCCCTGGCGGACACGACAAGACATATTGGGAGCCGCGCATGCCGGATTATCTTGCGTTTTACGCGCGGGACTGGCACGCGCTAAACAGTATGGAACGCTAGAGTTTGCGGCCCGGGACGATGTGATGCTCCCGGCAGCGCGCCTCGTACGACTCCGCAGCGCCGACCATGATGATCGGGTCATCATAATGCGCGGGCGCGCCGTTCACCAGTCGCTGCGTACGATTGGCTTCCTCACCGCACACCATACAAATTGCGTGGAGTTTCTGGACCTTGTCGGCACGGCACATCAACGCAGGCATGGGGCCGAATGGCTCGCCACGAAAGTCCATATCTAGCCCGGCGACAATCACACGCACGCCGCTGTCCGCCAGGCGCTCTGCGACCGACACGATCTTGTCATCAAAGAACTGCGCCTCGTCGATGGCGACGACGCTGGTCTCGGGCTTGACGTGTTCCAGGATTTGTTCGGCGTGCTCGATGGGCACGGCTTCGAAGTCCATCCCATTGTGCGACGCGACGCGACTGGTTCCATAGCGGGTGTCGATTGCGGGTGTGAAGACCTGAACAGAGCGTCGGGCGATGCAGGCGCGGCGCACACGGCGAATCAATTCCTCGGTCTTGCCGCTGAACATGCTCCCGCAAATGACTTCGACGTGCCCGGAATGATGTGTCATGCCAAATCCCCTGTTGGTCATGCGTGGCCTTCTGGTGCGGAGTGTGTCGCGCGTGCAGATTGTGCGGCCAAAGAAACGGGCAGGTGCGCTTGATTATCACACCTGCCCTATATGTTGATCAAGATTTCGCCGTCGCTCAGGCGTCTTCCGGTTCCGGGAGCTGATAGCCACGCTGGCGCAGCAGACGCTTGGTGTCTGCCAGGACTTTGCGGCCAATGCCCGGGATGGAGAGCAGCGCATCATCGCCGGATTCTTCGAAGCGCGCCAGCAGATCGCCAACGACCTCGATTCCGCTTTCAGTCAGGATGTTGGTGTAGCGCTTGTCCAGCCCCAGATCAGTGATCGGGAAGTCTGGCGAGGTACGCGCCGCATCGCGGGCTTCCAACTCAGCGGAGTGCTGGTCACGCGCGCGCAGGCGAGCCATGAAGCGGTCCACCTGACCCTCGGTGTCCACGATACGCTGTTCGCCCGTGTAGAACGGATGGCACGCCGAGCAGACATCGGTGCGGATCTCCGGCGCGGTCGAGCCGACCGTCCAGGTATTGCCGCACGCGCAAATTACAGTCGCTTCGGGATACCACGTTGGGTGAATGTCTTCTCGCATGTTCGTGTCTGTCAACCTTTCCGGCCACGGTTCCCGGCCTGCCGGGGGATGCGTGGCGGTATATCCGGCTGAATTAAGCCGCAACGGCGTTGTTACGCCTCGGCGCTCGCCGACTGCGGCTGTTCCGGAAGAACGCTAATCCGCTTACGATCGCGGCCATACCGCTCGAATACGACGAAGCCTTCGGCTGTCGCGAAGATCGTATGATCACGCCCCATGCCCACATTCTGGCCGGGGTGGAACTGGGTGCCGCGCTGGCGAACGATAATGTTGCCGGGAATGACGAACTCGCCACCGAAGCGCTTGACGCCCAGACGCTTGCTCTGACTGTCGCGACCGTTCTTGGACGAGCCGCCGCCTTTCTTGTGCGCCATGGTCTCTGCTCCTCTGAATCCTCGAACTTAGCTGGTAATACTGTCAATGCGCAGCCGGGTGAAGTACTGGCGGTGACCGCGACGCCGGCGATAGCGCTCCTTCGGCTTGTACTTCCAGACGAAAATTTTGCGTCCGCGGCCCTGTTTGACCACCGTTGCTTTGACCACCGCACCGTCGACCAGTGGCTGCCCAACGCTCACTTCGCCGCTGTCCGAAACGACGAGCAGGACATCGGTCAGGTCGATGCTTTCGCCTTCCTCGTGAGGAAGCCGCTCGACATCAATCTCCTGGCCCGGTTCAGCGCGATATTGGCGGCCCCCGGTCCGAATTACTGCATACATTGATTCTGTCTCCAATCTTCGCTTGCCACCGGCTGCTAACAGTCCAAATCTGGGACGCCGCAGCGGGGAAAATTGGCGGAATAATCCGAAATCCCCACGGGACAACGGGATGGTATTATAGCGGTCCGACGGGGCAGCGTCAATGGCGGTTCAAGGCGGACGTTGGTTTCCGGAGCGGGGTGATGTATCATCGCAGTGTCGTGGCGTTGAGGTGAGCATGCGTTCGTACCGTCGTCTGATGTTCTTGTTGCTGGCAAGTCTACTGTTGACAGTTCTCTCGGCATGCGATTCCGAGCCTTCGGTGACGCGCGCCCCGGTGCTCGTCTCGCAGACGCCTCTCCCGGGACCACTTCTGCTCCCGACCCCATTGCCACAGCCCACGCAGGGCGGGACTTCCGCAGCTACTCAGGCGCCTACGCGCGAACCCGAGCCAGAGCAAGAGCAAGCCGCCGAAACGCCGCTTGCCGTGCGCTACCAACTGGAGGCAGAGCTTGACTGGTCCGCGCGCGTGGTGCAAGTGGACGAGCGGGTCGAGTTGTGGAACGAGACCGACACCCCCTTACGTGAGATCATTTTCAACGTCGAAGCGAACGGTGGGGCGGATCTGTTCACGATCAAGCGTATCATGACCGGCAGCGGCGTGGCGCTAGATACCTACGTGCTGAACGAATCGGAGCTAAGCGTCCGGCCACCTCAGGCGCTGGCCCCAGGGAATATGATCACGCTTCACCTGACGTATGAACTCGCGATCCCGAGGATCCGTTCCGGCTATCGTTACGGTCACTTGGGCTATCTCGGTTACAGCGACCGGCAGGTGAACCTGGGAAACTGGATTCCGCTTGTCGCGCATTATGACACCGCGCAAGGATGGATCAGCCCGCTACCACACACTATCGGCGAGCAAGCGGCGCGCCGTTTGGCTGACTTTGACGTGACGCTGCGGGTGGCTGGGGCGCCTGACGGACTGATCGTCGCTGCTCCTGGCGACGTCACGCGCGAAGGTGACGAATGGCGGTTTGTGCTGGAGAACACGCGCGAGTTCGCCCTTTCGCTGTCGGACAGCTTTGAGATGCTCCGCACGCGCACTGCGTCAGGCGTGGAGGTTGAGGTCTATACGCTGGCTGGCAGCGGGACAACCCCCGAAGCAGCTCAGCACGCGCTCCAGGTGGCGGCTGATGCGCTGACGTTGTTCGCGCGGCAGTACAATTTGCCTTACGCGCACGAGCGCATGATTGTGGTCGAAGGTGACTTTCCTGACGGAATGGAGTTTAGCGGGCTGGTATTCGTCAGCAGCGACTGGTTCCGCACGTGGCAGGGTATACCGAATGACTGGCTAACGCTGATCACGGCGCACGAGGTCTCGCACCAGTGGTGGTATTCGGTCGTGGGCAGCGATCAGGGGCAGTATCCGTATCTGGACGAGGCGCTCGCGATCTACAGCGAAATCCTGTACTTCGAGCACTACTTGCCGGAGCATGTTGCGTGGTGGTGGGATTTCCGCGTGAATGCGTACAGCCCCACCGGACTGGTCGACGGCACTGTGTACGACTTCCACGCGCCGCGCCCGTACATCAACGCGGTGTACTTGCAGGGCGCGCGCATGATGCATGACCTGCGAGGCGACTTGGGCGATCTTGCGTTTTTCGGCTGGCTGCAGCGTTACGCCGCGCAGATGAGCAGGCAGCTTGCCACCCCCGCGGATTTCTGGGGTGCGATGTCCGGCGATGAGTATGCGGCCACACTCGAAACGCGCCAGAGGTATCTGCGCAATACAAATGTGTTGGCGCGTTCGGCGGACCTCCCCTGATTGCAGGGTAGGTCGCTCCCCAGCCGCGCGTAAGCGACTTTCCCTCAGCGCGCATTTCGATTAGGATACAGACGTTGCTATGCGCTCGCCGTGAGTGCGTAATTACTGTTTGCAGGTGATTTGATGCTCGCTTCTGTAACCTCGTGTGCGATTGTCGGCCTGGAAGGGGAATTGATCCAGGTCGAGGTCGATTTCAATCCTTATGGAATGCCCGCGTTCACTGTGGTTGGCCTGCCAGACGCCGCGGTTCAAGAGAGCCGCGAGCGAGTGCGCGCCGCAATTCGGAACAGCGGATTGCAGTTTCCAAATAAGCGGTATACCGTCAACCTTGCTCCGGCGGACCTGCGCAAAGAGGGCCCGGCGTACGATCTGCCGATCGCGATTGGCGTGCTGGCGGCGACCGATCAGGTGCCGCTCGAGAGTCTGGTTAACGCGATCTTCGCGGGCGAGCTGTCGCTCGATGGTGCGGTGCGGCACATCAGTGGCATCCTGCCGATCGCATTGCGGGCGGCGCAAGAAGGGTGCGAGCGTGTGTACGTGCCGGAGGAGGATGCGCCGCAAGCGGCCCTGGTGCGCGACATCGAGATCATCCCGGTCCGCTCGTTGGGGCAACTGATCGAGCACCTGTACGATTTGCAGCCGATTCCCCCGTATGTGCGGCAAGAGATCGACCTGGCCGTGCCACCCGGCCTGGATGGCCTGACGGATTTCGCGGATATCAAGGGGCAGGAGCATGTCAAGCGGGCGCTGGAAGTCGCGGCGGCTGGCGGGCATAATGTGCTGATGACCGGACCGCCCGGTGCCGGGAAAACGCTATTGGCGCGGGCGCTGCCTGGCGTGCTGCCCACCATGTCGCTCGACGAGGCGCTCGAAGTGACGCGCATCTATTCCGTCGCTGATCTGCTTCCGCACGATCGTCCGCTGGTACGCGTGCGTCCCTATCGCGCGCCGCACCACACCGTCAGCGAGGCGGGGCTGGTCGGGGGCGGATCGTGGCCACGCCCTGGCGAGATCTCGCTCGCGCACCGCGGGATTCTCTTTCTTGACGAATTGTTGGAGTTTGGCGCTCATACGCTTGAAGTGCTGCGCCAGCCACTTGAGGACAAGGTCGTCACCATCAGCAGGGCGCGCATCGCGTTGTCGTTTCCGGCGAATTTCATGCTCGTTGGCGCGATGAACCCGTGCCCATGCGGGTTCTACGGCGATCCGGTGCGGGAGTGCACGTGCCCACCTGCGGTCGTACGACGCTATCAACAGCGACTGTCCGGGCCGTTGCTGGATCGCATTGATATCTATGTCGAAGTGCCACGCGTCGAATATGATAAGCTGACGGACGAGCGGCGCGGCGAGCCATCGGCGGCAGTGCGGACGCGCGTCGAGGCGGCACGCGAGCGGCAACGCGAGCGATTCAGGAACGAATCCTCACTGCAATCAAACGCCGACATGGGACCGAGCGATATCCGCCGCTACTGCGAACCGGCGCCCGCAGGCAAGCAGCTTCTGAACACGACGCTGCGCCAGATGCAACTGAGCGCGCGGGCCTATCACCGCATTCTGAAGCTCAGCCGGACGATCGCGGATCTTGCGGATAGCGACACAATTGAGGTGACGCATATCGCCGAAGCCATTCAATATCGTCCGCGCCGCGCGCAGTAGCGTCAGCGGGATGGCTGCGGCGCCCGGTCATCTGTCTCGACGGTCGCTGATGTCGTTACCCTCAAGGGGCGCGTGCGCGCCCGAAACCAAGCCGTGAGTCAAAAGGTCTAGGATGACCCTTGAGCGATCGCTGCCGCGCGGAGCGCTTCTGCGCGCCCTCATCCTGATAATTGGCCTGTACGCGCTGTTGATTGGCGGCACGTTTTCTGGTTTGACGGATGCGTCCCTGCAGCGCGGTGGCCTTGGCCTGCTAAGCGTTATCACGCTGGCCTGGCTAATTGGGATGTGGCGCTCACCGCGCCGCACGCAGCCCGGCGCACCGTTTGGCCAGCTGTTTTTTGTTTGGAGCGCAGTCTTCGCGCTGTCATTCGCTGCGTCACCATCGGGGCGGTCACTCATCGCGCTGTGGTATATGGCGCTGTACGCTGGTTTGTGGCTGATACTCAGCGATCTGCGGCAGCGCGACGTGATCGGCGCAGCGTTTTCTGAGCTGATTATGGTAGCGGCACTGCCGCTGATTTTCTGGGCATTTGTGCAGGTCCTGCCGTGGTTTCTGGACTGGTGGGCCGTCCGCGATCTGGGTGTTCCGTTTTATCCGGTGCGCCCAGTTGGCACGCTAGGTAACCCTAATCTGCTGGGGGCATACCTCGCGCTGGCGCTGCCGTTTGGATTAGCGCGCACTTTGTCGGTGCCCGATCGGCTCGGACGCGCGCTGATGATGATCTGGATCGGTTTGACAGCCGGCACGCTCTACCTGACCTATTCGCGAGGTGCGTGGCTAGCGGCGGCTGGCGGGGTGGGAGTGTTTGCGCTGCTGATGGCAGGTCCATCGCTTGTGCGCAAACTGGATAGCGGGTTCAGTGGATGGTGGCGTCCGCGTGAGGTGATTGCGGCGCTGGTGCTGGGAACTGTCGTGCTCGGCATAGGCGGCGTCTTCGCGTGGCGAGTGTTCGAGTCTCCACAACGCGAAACTGGCGCGCGCCTCGGCTACTACACGCTGGCGCTGGATCGATTGATCGAGCGGCCTTTAACCGGTACTGGCCTGTTCACTTTCGGGCGAGAACTCGCGGCGACGCAGTCAATTCCCCCAGAACAGCCGCACGCTCACACGCACAACCTCGTCCTGAACGTCAGCGCGGAACTCGGCATCCCCGGCCTCGCCGCGCTTGGATTCACCGGACTATTGGTAGCGCGCTCGCTTTGGCGCAGCCTGCAGGCGGCGAGCACCCGTTCTGGGCGCTTGCACGCGGCGGGCGCTGCCGCGTCACTGGCTGCGATTGCGCTGCATTCCCTGGTCGACCTGCCGCTGATGGTTCCTGCGTTGGTACTGGCAGCGCTGAGTGCTTTAGCAGCAGGAATCGAGCCGCCGCCACAGCCGCGCCGGGTGCTCGGGCACCGAAATCTGTTTGCGCGGGTGGGAGTGACTGCGCTGTGGATTGTGGTGCTGCTTACCGGATGGAAGGGGCAGCAGAACTACGAACGCTATTCGCGTGGGCAGAACGAGATGGCGGAAGGCGATGTGGTGGGCGCGCTCGCTGATCTGCGCGCGGCGGCGGATGCGCAGCCGATGAACACGCTCTACCGGGCTGAATACGCCTATACGGCTGGACTTGCGGCAGGGCAGGGGGATCGTGCTGCGGCGGTCGAAGCAGTTGAGGCGTACCAGCGCGCGCTGGACGTTGAGCCAGCGCACGCATTGTGGTGGGCAAACCTCGCTGCTGTCGAGTGGGCGCGAGGTGAGAGTCTGGCGGCAATGATCGCGATCCGGCAGGCGGTGCAGGTGGCGCCAAGCGCAGCAGATCTCTGGCTGAACCTGGGGCAGTATGCTGAGGACATGGGCGACGCGATCACTGCGCAGCGCGCCTACGCGCGGGCGCTGCATTTGGCGCCACGGATGGCGAGCGCGACATTCTGGCGACAGACGCCGCTCCGCCGGGTAGCGCTGGCGAGAACATCGGGCGCTGCTTTCCCTGAGATGATCGCGCAGAGGCTGTGGTTGGCGGGTGAGGATGATGCGGCGATTGCGCTGCTCCATCGTGATATCACGCAGGATCCGACACAGCCTCGCCCGTATATCGAGGTGGCGCGGCTGGCGCTTGAGCAGGGCGAGATCGAGCGGGCAACAGCTTATCTCGACGCGGCGGATGTGCTGAAACCGCTCGGGGCAGATGCCGCCTGGGTTGCGCTGCTCCGGGCGGACATCGCCGCTGGAGTTGGTGACGAAGCACAAGCGCAAGTGTATCGCGCGCGCGCCCGGCTGGATGCTGGGCTACATGTGACCGGCTATCGGTGGGCGTATGGTCCGGATACAGCGCATTACCAGTTCCTCAGCCTGAGGGTTCCCGGCAAGCTGTTGCCTCAACTTACGGTACTTGGGCCGGAACCGGCAGCGTTAGAAGCGGCACTGCGCGCTCAAGACTGATCGGCGCGCAGAAGCGCCTCGATAGCGGCAAGGTCTTGTGGTGTGTTGATGTTGCGGAACGCGCGCCCGTCTGGAACGAGGTGCGCGTATTCCTGTTCCTCAACGAAACGCGTATGCATAAGGTCGAATGCAGCCTTGATCTGATACTGCTGCGCGGCGATTTGGCTGGCGATCGTCTCTTGCGCCGAGCAGTTGTACAGCGCGTGCAGCCCTTGTAATCTCTTCTGAAAACGCGGCACGACGGCGTCATACGGCCCGTCATCTTCCGCAGCGCAGGCGAGCAGATAGCGCATCAGGGCTGCGCTGGCGAGTGGCAGATCGCACCCTATCACGATGACGTGCGGCGTGCTGGCATGCGCCAGCGCAGAATAGATGCCGCCCAACGATCCGGCGCCTGGAATCACATCCGTGTACAGTGGCAGGCCGAGATAGGCATATGGCGCGGGGGTGTTGGTCACGATGAACGTCTCCGTTTGGCCAAGATCCGCCACGCGTACGAGAACGTGCTCGATCATCGGGCTCCCCAACAGGGGGACGAACGCCTTGTCGGTGCCCATCCGGCGGCTTTTGCCACCTGCCATGATTGCGACGGTAAAGCTCATCTGCCTGCCTTTTCACGTATCGATCGCTGATGAGTATAGCGCGCCCGCCTCGCTTGGATAGCCGCTCGGCGCGGGACGGGCTATAATCTGCGTGAATTCGCCTGAAGTGACTGAGGATGGAGCCGATTGTGGCTGATATCATTGAGCTTGACAAGGTAGGCACGCCAGAGGCGCCCGAACGCCCGAAGCGCCGTCCAGAGTGGATCAAGGTTCGCGCGCCGAGTGGCGACACCTACGAGATGGTGCGTCAGTTGATGCGCAGTAAGCAGCTCCACACGGTCTGCGAAGAGGCGATGTGCCCGAATCTCGGCGAGTGTTGGGGCAAGGGCACCGCGACCTTCTTGATGATGGGTGACACGTGCACGCGCTCGTGCCGTTTTTGCGATATCAAGACTGGGCGGCCGGCGCCGCTGGACTGGCAGGAACCGAATCGGATCGCGCAGTCGGTCAAGGCGATGAACCTGCGCCATGTGGTGATCACCAGCGTGAACCGTGACGAGCGCGCTGATGGCGGCGCACCGATCATCGGGATGGTGATCCGGCGTATCCGCCAGGTGCAGCCGGGGTGCAGCATCGAGGTCTTGATCCCGGATTTCAAGGGCAAGCGCGATGCGCTTAAGATCGTGATGGACGCCCAGCCAGAAATCCTGAACCACAATGTTGAGACGGTGCCCCGCCTGTTCAGAACCGTGCAGCCGCAGGACCGCTACGAATGGGCTGAGGCGACGCTGCGCAATGCGAAGGAACTCGATCCGCTGGTGTTGACCAAGAGCGGGATCATGGTCGGGCTGGGCGAGATGTTCGACGAAGTGGTTGAGACGATGCGCGATCTTGCGAGCTGGGGCGTGGACATTGTGACGATCGGGCAGTACTTGCAGCCGAGCAAAAAGCATATGCCGATCGATCGTTACTACACGCCTGATGAGTTCCGCGAATTGAAGCGTATCGGGCTGGACGAGCTTGGGTTCAAGTGGGTCGAGTCGGGGCCGCTGGTGCGCAGCAGCTACCGCGCGGACGAGCAGGTGCGTCAACTATCCAGGTTGGACTACATCCATCTTCGCGAGAGTTAATTCTCGCTCGCGCTCAGAAAGAACGGGGACCCTGAGCAAGCTCATGAGGTCCCCGTTGTGATTCTATTGAAATTCGTGTAGTCATTACACAAACATAACCAAAACCCACCCCATCTACAAAAACACTCCGATATTTCCAGTGCAAATACTTAACTATGTCTCAATAATTTTATCGTCTATAAGCTGTTGCTGAACTCGTTGGCCGCGCGGATCAAACGCAAAGTAAGGCGCGTGCATCTGGAACTCCATATCCTGCATCGCGCGCCCCGCACGATTTTTCTCAATCGTAAACACCACCCAGTCACGATACTGACGCGCCTGATACGGGTTAAACGCCACATGCTCTTTCGACAAAATGTGATACTTGTTATTCATGATGATCGCAATATCACACTCATAGTCCAAAGCAGAGCTGCCC
>CAZVCM010000137.1:0-10870 GCA_964626105.1 uncultured Thermoflexus sp. | reverse complement strand
CGAAAGGGCACAGGCCCTCAACCTGCCGCGTATGCCAATTCCGCCACCAGGGCTTGACTGCCCTCGAATTATACACGCCGACGGGGAGATGTCAATGGTTGGCAGGAGCAGGTGAGGGCGCGTACAATCAGGCGAACGGCATACGGGATTGGGCCGTTTTTGAGAGGACAGGACGAGCACAGAAGCTATGCGGATCGTTGTAGATGCGATGGGTAGTGACCACTATCCCCAGCCGGATGTGGAAGGGGCGGTGCTCGCAGCCCGTGAGCTTGGAGAGACGATCGTCCTGGTCGGCGATCAACAAACAGTTTCAGCCGAGTTGGCACGGCACGACACGACCAGCCTGGCGATTGAGGTGGTTCATGCCGCTGAGCACGTGACCATGGAAGACAAGCCGGGTATTGTAGGCCGCGCCAAGCCTGACTCCTCAATGCATGTTGGTATGCGGCTCGTTGCGGCGGGCGAGGCGGATGCGTTTGTGTCCGCCGGGAACACCGGCGCGGCGCTGTCGATCGCAACGCTACATACGCTAAGGCGCATCAAGGGCGTGCATCGCCCCGCACTTGGAACCATTGTGACGCTCGCTGGGCGGTCGCTCATTCTGCTGGATATTGGCGCCAACACAGACTCGCGCCCAGAGTGGCTGGCGCAGTACGGGGTGATGGGCAGCGTCTACGCGGCGCGCGCGTTAGGGCAGCCGAATCCGCGCGTGGCGTTGGTGTCAAATGGTGAAGAGGCCGGGAAGGGTACAACGCTTGTTCAAGGAGCAGCGGAACTCTTGCAGCAAGTTGGTGTTAACTTCATAGGCAACGTTGAACCCAAAGAGGTCCTGAGCGGCATGGTCGATGTTGCCGTGATGGATGGGTTTACCGGTAACATCATGATCAAGACGATGGAAGCGACCGGGCAACTCATTTTTCGCCTCGTGCGCGAGGAGCTGGTCGCAGACATACGCTCGAAGATCGGCGGGCTGCTGGTGAAACCTGCGTTCCGCCGGGTGTTTCGTCAGGTCGATCCGTTCGAAATTGGCGGCGTGCCCTTGCTTGGAGTGAACGGCGTTGTGATTATTGGGCACGGGCGCTCCAACGCGCACGCGATAAAAAACGCTATTGGACAGGCGCGCACCGCCGTAGAAGGCGGCATCGTCGACGCGATCCGCGACGGCGTCGGGGGCGCGCCAGCCCATCCAGAAGGCTTCGCCAGCGACGGGGAAGCAGAGGGACAATGATCATGGAGCTCACACGCAACGGTTGGAAACGGGTAGTGGTCACTGGCATGGGAGCGGTCACGCCGTTAGGCCGGTTCCCGGCATTTTGGGAGCGTCTGAAGCGCGGTGAATCGGGAATCCGGCGTATTCAGGCGTTCGATCCATCCAACCTGGAAGTGCAGATCGCCGGGGAAGTACTTGATTTCGACCCGACGGAGTATCTCGACGCGAAAGAAGCGCGGCGGATGGCGCGAGCCTCGCAATTCGGCGTGACGGCGGCGCTGGACGCGCTGAAAGATGCTGGGATGACGCTCGCAGATCTAGAGCCGATCCAGGATCGCGTTGGTGTGGATTTCGGCTCGTCAATGGGCGGGCACGATCTCGCGCAAGAAGCGTCGTTCGGGTTTAAGACGCGCGGTCGCCGCCCGGGGCCGTTCTCGTTGATCCAGTCACTGCCGAACATCCCGGCGCACTATGTCAGCAAAGTAACCGGCGCGTTGGGGCCGCTGGTGTGCGTCTCCACAGCCTGCGCGACTGGCACGCACAGCATCGGCGACGGGCTGGACATGATCCGGCATGGCCGCGCGGATCTGGTGTTCGCTGGCGGCGTCGAGGCGATGATTCTCGACTATGCGATCGCCGGGTTTGTCTCGATGACGGCGCTGGCGACCGGCTACAACGACCGGCCAGAGAAGTCCAGCCGTCCGTTTGACGCGAACCGCAACGGGTTTGTCTTCGGCGAAGGCGCTGGTGTGATGATCCTGGAGACGCTGGAGCGGGCGCTCAAGCGAGGCGCGCGGATTTACGCTGAAGTGGTTGGCATGTCCACGTCGTCCGATGCCTATCACGTCGCGGCACCGGATCCTGAGGGGCGCGGCGCGCAGAACGCGATGAAATGGGCGCTGCAGGATGCCGGGCTCAACCCCGAGGAAATCGACTACATCAACGCGCATGGCACGTCCACCAAAGTCAACGACGTGATCGAGACGAATGCGATCAAGAAGGTCTTCGGCGAGCATGCCTATGATGTCATGGTCAACTCCACCAAGAGCATGGTTGGTCATCTGCTCGGCGGCGCGGGCGCCGTTGAAGGCATCGCGTCGGTGATGTCAGTGTATGAAAAGGTTATCCATCCGACGATCAACTATGAGACCCCCGATCCGGAATGCGACCTCGACTATGTGCCGAACGAGTCGCGCGAGGTCAGCAGGCTGCGCTACGCGCTGTCAAACAGCTTTGGACTGGGCGGTCAGAACGCGTGCGTGGTGTTCGGATCGATCTAGGCAAAAGCACCCTTTCTGCAGCAAAAAGCAGCGGGTGAACGTGTTCGGTTCACCCGCTGCTTTTCTGTTGAATTAGGCGGCTTTTCGCTGTAGTTAACCGCTTCTACCGCGCTGCCGCCACGGCAGCGGGCTGGTTGGCAACCTGCTGCTGATATTGCAGTTCAAGGCGGCCCTGCGTGTCACGCGCGCGGTTGCACAGCGATTGTCCCCCGGCGTTCAACCAGTCCTGGAGCGCCGGGCTACTCGCGGCTCCGGAGACCGCTTCCGCATAGATCTGCGATCCCCATTCATAGTAGCGCTTGGTTTCGGAGTGCCAGGTGGCCCAGCCGCGGTTAATCACGCCATGGCCGCCATTGTAGCCCGCCAGCGCTAGCCCGACGTGACCGTCCGCTTTGACCAGCCCTTCGGAGAGGTAGTTCATGCCGCGCGTAGCGTTTGTCTGCACGTCGAGCATATCCTCGCCTGGCTGGAAGTGGAACGGCATCACCTGGAACAGCCCCTGCGCGCCCGCGTGCGATGCCACGGTAGGATCGCCGCAGCTTTCGATCTGGATCAGGGTCGCAATTACATTCGGATCGACTTCGTACATCAGCGCCCAGGCGCGGATCATCGGCTCCCAGTATCGTACCTCGTCGGTAAACACCGGAGACAGGGTAGATTGCGCCGCCTGTGGACCGATGGCGCTGGTGGCATAGAACGGTAGATTGGTATCAACGATCGTCACGCTGCTCAGCGGCTCTGGTAGAACAAGCGCCGCGCCGGTAAAGGCTCCGGTGAAGCCCATCAGCCCGCATAGGACAAGTAACACAATCGCCAGCCCCAGCCACCGCGGGCTGCGCAGGCGAAAGCGCCGCTGCTTTGCGGGATTGTTTTCCTTCGATTTAGTGCGGGTGTGATTGGTGGTTGGTTGTTTCATCGGATACACATCATTAGAACGGATGTTCCATATTTGGTATCCTAAGAATACCAAATTCCGACGATAGAGTCAATAAGGCATCATTAGAGAATCAATAATATAGTATTGAGAAGACAATGCGCGAACCTCCCTCATCATCCGGTATAATCAGGGGCAGGAGTCTACACGCAGAACACGCGGAGCGCACATTTGACGATCCGTCTAAATGACCAACTCGCCGCCGAGCTTGAGGCGATCGACCAGCATCTAGAGCAGGGCGATACCAAGCAAGCCGAGATCATGATTGCCCGGCGCCTGCGCCGTGACGAGATCGACAGCAGTGGGCGGAGCGTCCTACTGCTGCGTCGAGCGCGCGTTCGCCTGTACAGCGAGAAGCCAGACGATGCGCTGGCCGATTTGCGCGAGGCATTTGCGCTCGGCCCGGCGCTGGCGGACGAGCCGGAAGTGCGCGAGTTGCTGGCGGACGTACACTTCGCCCGGTTCGAGCTGGCGCCGCTCGGGTTTGCCGACCGCGCCGATGCTGACGAGGCGTTGGCGCTGTACAGCGCGCTGGTCGCGGACGTGCCCGACTATCCCAACCGGGGGTGGGTGCTATACCAAACGGGCCGGGTGTTGCTGAGCGCCAATCACGTCGACGACGCGGTCGAGATGTTCCGCGCCGCGCTAGATGCGCCCTCGTGGATCGCCTCATTGCGCTCGCTGTGTTACGAGCGACTGGGCTTTGTCGCGCTGTTCGAAAAGCGCGATCCGGACGAAGCGCTGGCGTATTTCTCTCTGGCAATCGATGCCTATCCGCCGGGCGAAAATAGCGGCTGGCTGGTGCAACTCCACATCTTGCAGAGTAGGGCGCTCCGCGAGCAGAAGGATTACGTCGCCGCGCTGAAGGCGGCGCGCCAAGCATTGCGCGCGGTCGATCGCAGCGCGCCCGACTATCGCCTGGCGTATTCTGAGGCGCATCTGGCGGTCGGTGAGGCGCTGGCGCATTTCCGCTCCCGCGAAGAAGACGCGATCGATCACCTGGTGCGTTTTCTACAACTCAGTCGCCAGCCGCTCGGTGTGGACGTGACCTGGGGCCGCGTCTATGAGACGATTGGCGCGCTTGCGCTGCGCCTGGGCCGCTACGACGCTGCGGTCGCGGCGTTTCACACCGCGCTCGCCTATAATCCGTACCATCCCTTGGGCGATACGCTCCAACTACAAATCGCGCGGGCATGTTACGACTGTGGCGATCATGCGCGCGCGGCGCAGACGCTTGAGGCAATGCGCGCCGCCGCCGACGCCGAAGGCGACGCAATACTGGACTATCGTGTGTTCAGCCTGCTGGGAGACAGCTATGCGGCGCTAGAGCAGTTCGGTCACGCTGTCGAAGCCTACGCTCAGGCGCTGACGCTGATCCCGACCACCGGGCCAGAGCAGGCGGCGCTGCGCCAGACGTATGAAGCTGCCCTGCAACGCGTGCACCCTCAGCCCGCGCGCGGCATGGACAAGCCCGCAGCAGCCCGTTAGAATGGGACGAAAAGTAGGTAAGCAGCAGTTCGTGGTTCGCCATTCGCAAGGGCCAAGACCGGTGGGCGTGTGGCAGGTCATCATAGTGACCTGCGTTGATTCTTCGCTAACCACGAATTGCTAAAAGCTGAGCAACTGGGACGTGATGTAATGGATTCACCTGTCAAAGTCATCGGTGGTGGATTGGCCGGTTCCGAGGCGGCGTGGCAGCTTGCGGAGCGCGGCCTGACCGTTGAACTGTATGAGATGCGCCCGACGCGCACTACACCCGCGCATGTCAGCGACTGGTTGAGCGAGCTGGTTTGCAGTAATTCGCTCGGTTCCAATCTGCCTGATCGCGCGCCCGGGGTGCTCAAAGCGGAGCTGCGACGGCTCGGATCGCTGCTGATGCGCTGTGCGGAAGCAGCAGCCGTCCCGGCGGGTGGGGCGCTGGCAGTCGATCGTGAGGTGTTCGCCGCCAGCGTGACGGAACAGATCGCGGCACACCCGCGCATCCGCCTGATCCGCGAAGAAGTGACGTCGATCACGGATGGACTGGTGATCCTGGCGACCGGTCCGCTGACATCGCCAGCGCTGTCGGCTGAGATCGCCGCGTTGGTTGGCGAGGAGCATTTGTACTTCTACGACGCGATCGCGCCGATGGTTGATGCCGAGACGATCAACATGGATGTAGCGTTTCGCGCCAGCCGTTACGGGCGCGGCGAGGACGAAGCGGGTGATTACATCAACTGCCCGATGACGCGCGAGGAATATGAGCAGTTCGTGGACGCGCTGCTCTCGGCGGAGTTGATCGAGCTCAAGCAGTTCGAGCGCGACGATCCGCAGTTTTTCGAGGGGTGCTTGCCGGTCGAGCAGTTGGCGGCGCGCGGGCGCGAGTCGCTGGCGTTCGGGCCACTGCGCCCGGTTGGCCTGCGTGATCCGCGCACCGGGCAGCGACCGTACGCCGTGGTGCAACTCCGGCAAGATAACCTCGCCGGGACGCTTTACAATATCGTGGGTTTTCAGACGAACCTGCGCTGGGGCGAGCAGAAGCGCGTGCTGCGCCTGATCCCCGGCCTGGAAAATGCTGAGTTTCCGCGCTTTGGGCAGATGCACCGCAACACGTTTGTCAATTCGCCGCTGCACCTGCGCCCGACGCTCCAGTTCCGTGACCGCAACGACCTCTTCTTCGCCGGACAGATTACGGGCGTAGAGGGGTACGTCGGCAACATCGGGACTGGGCTGCTGGCAGGAATCAACGCGGCGCGGCTGGTGAGTGGCTGCGCGCCGTGGACGCTTCCACCCGAGACGATGCTCGGCGCGCTGTGTCACTACGTTACGCATGCGGAACCGGGTGATTTCCAGCCAATGAAAGCGAACTTTGGCATTCTGCCACCGCTTGAGAATCCGCCGCGCGGCAAGCGCGATCGCCAGCGTGCCTATGCCGAACGCGCCGCAGAGATGCTCGAAAGGTTCCTGGCGGAAGAACCGTGCGCGCTACTTGAGGAAAGGGGCCTTGCCCATTAACACGCAAAATACGAGCGCAAATCCAAACCGGGCGCTGCTGGTTGGCGTTGAAGTGCGCGGCAGCCGTCCGCAGTTTTCGGTCGATGATTCAGTGGACGAGCTGGCGTTGCTGGCGCGGACGGCAGGCGTGATCGTGCTGGGCCGGATGGTGCAGCGTGTCGCGCAGATCGACCCGGCGACCTTTATCGGCTCTGGAAAACTCGAGGAGTTGATCGATCAGGTCACCGACACAGAGGCGGACATGGTGATCTTCGACGACGAGCTTTCGCCTCGCCACCAGCGCGAACTGGAAAAGCGGCTTGGCGAAGACGTGCAGGTGATCGATCGTTCCGCGCTGATTCTCGAGATCTTTTCGCAACACGCGCGCACCCGCGAAGGTGCGTTGCAGGTTGAACTGGCGCAGTACGAATACCGCTTGCCTCGCCTGACACGCCAATGGACGCACCTCGCGCGGCAGGCGGGTGGTGGCGCAGCACGGGGCGGTTCGGCGGGGGTAGGCCTGCGCGGCCCCGGCGAGACGCAGCTTGAGGTCGACCGCCGCGAAATCCGGCGGCGCATTTCGCGCTTGAAGGAAGAACTGGAAGCTGTCCGCGCGCATCGCCAGCGGCACCGCACGCAGCGCAGCCGCGCGGGCATCCCGACCGTGGCGCTCGTCGGCTATACCAACGCCGGAAAATCCACGCTGCTGAACGCGATGTCCGGCGCGGACGTGTACGTCGCGAACCAGTTGTTCGCCACGCTCGATCCCACTACGCGCCGGATCGAATTGCCGAGCGGGCGCGTGGTGCTGCTGTCGGATACGGTCGGCTTCATCCAGAAGCTGCCCGTGACGCTGGTCGCGGCGTTTCGCGCTACACTGGAAGAAGTGGTCGAAGCGGATTTGCTGCTGCATGTGGTCGATATCAGCGATCCACACGCGTGGGACCAGATCGACGTGGTAGAAGACACACTCGCTGAATTGGATGCTACCCGCATCCCGAAGATTCTGGTGTTGAACAAGATCGATCGGGGCGAAGAACCTCTGCCGCCTGCGCTAGATGACCTGGGTTATCTCGCGGTGGTGCGCACCTCGGCCACCGAGGGCAGGGGGCTCGACGACTTAAAAGACGCGATCGCCCAGTCGCTGCGAGAGATGCTGGTTGAGATGGCGTTACTGATCCCGTACGCCGACGGGGATGTGCTCTCGGCAGTGCACGAGGCGGGCGTCGTGCAGAGTGAAGCGCACACCGAGAACGGCGTCGAGGTTACGGTGCTGGTGCCGCCGCACCTCGCGGGGCGGCTCGAAGCGTTCCGCGTACCGTAATTTGAGCGCGACTCTCTCAGTGGAAGAATGATTTCTTTATAAGTGAATTTAATACAGAGGTGATGAATGTGATTTTCCGGCCTGTCACACACCGGATCGACTCGTCGCGGCGGCTCAGCCAGCGCATCGACCGCATTTCGTCGCTGATGGCGACGCAGCGCGGGCTGTTGCTGCTGATTGGCACTGCGACCGTGGCCCTCAGCCTCATTGCGCATGCGGTCGTGATCGTCCTGCTGGTCACGCAAGCGGACCTATCAAACGCGTTGTACTGGCTGTGTCTGCCGGCGGCGCTGTTTCATGTGGGCGTCTTGGCGGGTTTCACCGGAATCATGCTCGCCACGCCGCTCGGCCAGGGCTACAAAGACAAGTAGTCACGCCTCGTCGTCCGGTGGCAGCAACCCGATCGACCGCGCCGCATCGTCCACGCGCAGCGGATCGGTGTGCGCGTAGTAGGCGCGGGTAGTCTCGACCGAGCGATGGCCGAGATAGTCCTGCACGACGTCAAGCGGCGTCCCGGCGTTGATGAGCTGGGTGGCGCGCCAGTGGCGGAAATCGTGCGGTGAGATGCTTTTCAGCCCCAGCGCGCGCGCGGCACGCTGCACCACACGCCACGCAACCACACGGCTCATCCGCGCACCGTCATAGCGCCGGTCGTGGCTGACAAACAGGGCCGCACGCCCGCGCGCCGATGCGCGAAGCTCCATGCCGCGCGCCTCGATATACTGCTTGATGGCGGGGAGCGCGTGCAAAAAGCGCAACTGGTAGGTATGCCCGCCTTTGGCGTTGACTTCCACGCGCAGCACCTCACCGCGATCCAGATATCGCACCGGGAAATCGTCAATATCGAGACTGAGAATTTCGCTGATGCGCCCGCCAGACTCGGCCAGGGCGTGTAGCAGGGCGCGGTTGCGCAGTCGCGTTAGCTCCCAGCGGCGGATGCGCTCAGGATCGACCTCCGGCTTGTTCAGATGCGGCGGGCGCTCCTGACGGTCGAAGTACGTGATCAATTCTTCGATGTGGTCGGGAGGGCTGGGCGGACCGCTGCGCCGGGGCCGCCCGCGCAGTTCGTCGCGCACGATGCGCTTGGCTTTGGCGAGCGGGAACTCCGGCGGCAGCCAGCCGTGATCGTCCATGAACTGAAACCAGTTCTGGATGCCTGCCAGCCGCAGTTCGACGGTGCTCACTTTGTACGGGCGCTTGTCACCGCGCGCGCCAGAGCTTTCTGAGAGCAGCCATTCTGCGAAATGCAGCAGGATTGGCGCGTCTTCGGCAGAGAGAGCACTGAGCGGCGTGTCGTCCGGCGCTACCGTGACGCGTCCATGGATTGGCAGGCGTCCGCGCTGCGAGCGATCAGCCAGGAAATCCAGGAAAAGTTCAATAGCGCGGCGATAGGCAGCGATGGTGTTGGCTGATTTGAGTGTGGCACGCTGGAGATACGCCTCTGATGCGGTTCCGAACGTCCGTTCTGGTGTGCGACTATCGAGAATAGAACGAATGTTCTCAGTAGCTTGAGTGTGATCGCGCGTGCCATCGATTAAGCGCAGGTCCTGTAGGAACCAGGGGACGTGATCGACGGAGCGAATCAGGATTGGATAGAGGCGAGCATCGTTCTGACGCGCGGTCACGCAGATTTGTTGCATGGCATCGGAGTTCGCGCTGGAAGGGCTGAGGAGCGGTATGACGATCGATGCGCTTGATTCAGCCAGCGCAAGTGCGTCTAAATCAAACGCGCCATCTGTGATTGTTTCGACGTCGAGATGTGTCGTGGCGCGCAACCGATCGGCAAATTCTTGTGCGGTTCGTGCGTCGGACGTGCTGGCGACCAAGATAAGAGCGCTCACGAGAAGACTCCTGTGACATAAGAAACTGACATGCTACATTTGATAACTTATGTTACACTTATATCGAACGAAGAGCAACCACCGCTTTCCGCCTACTCCGAGACTCCGTCCTGGAGTGTGTGTTGTCGCTGGCTGCGACACACCTGCTCTACTCACGGCTGGGTATCGCTTCGAACAGAGATGCTTGCAGCGTCAGGAAGTGGGCTTCCCGCCATAGCTCCGTAGGACAGACTGACGATCCGAGACGTTGCGCGTGTGGCGTCGGATACCGCAAAACGCACTTTCGGAGCGTCTTTAGGTAATGTAATATTCGCACTTGCTATTAAGTAAGCAGTTTTCACTACCAATTTGCCTTGATTTACTCTCGTTCCGGCGATTGCCAGGGGATTTCTGGCTTCCCTGCCTCGTGATTCACCATTCGCGCCGCGACAAACAACCAATCTGACAGGCGATTCACATAACGCAGCGCCTCGGCGTTAATTGGCTCCTGCTCGCGCAGCATCACCATCCAGCGCTCCGCACGACGGCAGACAGTCCGCGCCTGGTGCAACGACGCGCCGCCTGGCGTGCCGCCCGGCAGGATGAAGTTCCGCAGCTCCGGCAGCGCGGCCTGCCACGTGTCGATCTCTGCTTCGAGTCGGGCCGTCATTGCGTCTGAGACGCGCACCAACCATTTCGGCTGCGCGTCGAGCGGTGTGGCGAGGTCCGCCCCGACGGTGAACAATTCGGCTTGCACGCGGGCCAGCGGCGCACCGACCGATCCCCCTACCCCGGCGGACGCTGCGTGACCCAGAATCGCGTTGAGTTCGTCGATCGTGCCGTACGCGTGCAGCCGCAGATGGCCCTTGCTGACACGACCCCCTGCGAACAGGCTGGTTTGTCCTTCGTCGCCGGTGCGGGTGTAAATCTTCATCCTATGCCTCGCTCTCTGCGTTGTGGCCTTCAGCGTCGTGCAACAGCGGCAAGCGCACGCAGATGGTCGTGCCCTCGCCGGGCGTGCTCTCAAGCGCGATCGTCCCCTGGTGAGAGCGAATGATCGCCTGCACAAGGCTCAGCCCCAGGCCGGAGCCCCGCAAATGCGCGGCGCTGGGCTGATTACTGCGGTAGAAGCGGTCGAAGACGCGCGGCTGTTCGTCGGGATCGATCCCGATGCCGGTGTCGGATACGCTCACTTCGACGTAGCGCCCATCAACCCGCGCCAGGACGGTCACGCTGCCATCTGATCCGGTGAACTTAATCCCGTTATCGATCAGGTTGGTGAACGCCTGCCCAAGCTGTTGCGCATCGCCCAACACCATCAGCGGGTAA
>CAZVCM010000136.1:0-10897 GCA_964626105.1 uncultured Thermoflexus sp. | reverse complement strand
GCGCAAGGATGTCGAGAGCAAGATCGAAGACGTCCGTCAGGCGCTGGAAGGCAGCGATGCCGACCGCATTCGCAGTACGACCGAAGCGTTGGGCACGGCGCTCCAGCAGATCGGCGCCAGCATGTACGAGGCGGGCCCGGCAGCGGGCAGCGGCTCGGATGATGGGACCGGCGCAGGCGAGCCCACCGACGAAGACGTGATCGAAGGCGACTTCACCGAGTCGTAAGAATCAACACCGAACAGCGGCGTGTGGCGATGGAGCAAAAAGCTCTGTCGCGCACGCCGTTTTTCATTCGCGCGTCGGCCCGCGTGAATCTCCTCTTTAAACTCTCGGCGTGCTAGGATAGAATCGGCTTGCGATAGGGAAGCTCAGCGTATGGATCAGACAATGCCACGAGATTACTACGACGTTCTTGGCGTGCCGCGTGACGCATCGGGTGACGACATCAAGCGGGCGTTTCGACGGCTGGCGCGCCAATACCATCCTGACGTGAGCAGCGAGCCGGATGCGGAAGATCGCTTCAAGGAGATCAACGAGGCGTATCGCGTGCTCAGCGACGACGACAAGCGCGCGGCCTACGATCGCTTTGGGCACGCCGGTGTGAATGGCGGCCCTGGCGGGTTTGGCGGCTTCGGCGGCGCGACGGGCTTCCCAGGGTTTGACGAGATCTTCGAGGAATTCTTCAGCGGGTTTGGCGGCGCGTCCCGGCGGCGACAGCGCCGGGGCCCGATGCAGGGCCGCGATCTGCGTTATGACCTGACGATTGACTTCAATCAGGCCGTTTTCGGCGCCGAGATCGATATTGAGGTCACGCGGCGCGATACGTGCACCGTCTGTAAAGGCAATGGCGCCGCGCCCGGCACGCAGCCTCGCCGCTGCCCGGACTGTAACGGGACCGGCCAGCTCCGGCAGGTGCGGCAGACGTTCCTCGGCAGCATGGTCAATATTGTGGACTGCGGTCGCTGCGGCGGCACGGGTGAGGTGATTGACACGCCGTGCAAGGAATGCGCGGGCACAGGTGCGGTTCAGCGGGCGCGCAAGCTCACGGTCACGATCCCGCCGGGCGTGGACGATGGCACGCAGATCCGGCTGGCGAACGAGGGCGAGCCAGGGCTGCGCGGCGGCCCGCCGGGTGACCTGTATGTGGTGCTGACTGTCACGCCGCACGAGTTCTTCAAGCGCCGCAACAGCGACATTGTACTTGAGGTGTCGATTAATGTGGCGCAGGCCGCGCTGGGCGACGCGATCGCGGTGCCTACGGTTGACGGCGATGAGGAGATTCAGGTTCCGGCTGGGACGCAGTCTGGCAAGGTGATTCGGATGCGCGGCAAAGGCGTTCCCCGGCTGCGGCGCGACGGCACGACCTCAGGGAGGGGCGATCAGCTTCTGGTCCTGACGGTCGAGACGCCGACCAAGCTCACGAAGGAACAGCGCGAGTTGTTCGAGCAGCTCGCCAAGACGCTTGGCAGCGAGGTCATCCCGCAGAAGTCCGGGCGCGGCTTCATGGATCGCGTGGCGGATTTCTTTGGTGGAAATTAGGCGGCGCTGCGTGGACAAGCATAAGGAAATGGGCAACCAAACGGTTGCCCATTTCCTTTGCGCGTATCACTTTGAGGAGGAGGACGGGGCCTGTGGTCACGATGGGGCTACGATTGACTGGTTCAGCACGCGTTGGTGAGACCCCGTCTACCCTTACAGAATAACGTCGAAACATTACAAAATACATTACGATGAAAAAAATCATGTTTATATTATTTTTTAGTCAATGCAACAATCATTGCGGCTGCCAGCACGTCAAAAGGAAGGGTGACAGGCATGGACTGGGTTGAAGTGTCGGTCGAAGTGGATGGTGAGGCCGCTGAAGCGGTCGCAGACTTGTTCGCGCGTTATGGGCATCAGGGTGTCGCGATCGAGCAGGCCGGGTTCCCGCTTGAAGTTTGGCCGGATGAGATTCCCCCGGCGACACGCTTGCTTGTCCGCGCATACTTTCCGGACGACGGGCGCGCCGAAGACGCCCGCCAGAAGCTGCGCGAGGCAGTCTATTACCTGGGGCGGTTGTATCCAATACCTGAGCCACAGTTTCGCGTGGTGCGCGAGGAAGACTGGGCGAACGCCTGGAAAGCGCACTATCACCCGCTGCGCCTGGGGCAACGCCTGTACATCCGCCCGGCGTGGACCAAGGTGCCCGATCGACAGCCGGACGATGTCGTGCTGGTGATGGACCCCGGTATGGCGTTTGGGACCGGCACGCACCCGACCACGCAGCTCTGCCTGATCGCGCTGGAAGACGCCGTTGCCGGGCGCCCAGCGCTGGACGTGCTGGACCTTGGCGCGGGATCGGGCATCTTGGGTATTGCGGCGCTCAAGCTTGGCGCGCGGCACGTGCTGGCGCTGGACACCGATCCGATCGCGGTCAGCGCCACGCTGGAGAACGCCGAGCGCAACGAGGTTGCGGACCGGCTCACCGCGCAGGTTGGCAGCCTGGAGACGCTCCAGAGCACCGCACGGCATTTCGATCTGGCGCTGGTGAATATCCTGGCGAAAGTGATTATCGCGATGTGCGATCAAGGGCTGGGGCGCGTGCTGCGGCCCGGTGGCGTGGGGCTGTTCAGCGGGATCATCGCCGAGCAGGCGGATGAGGTCGAAGCCGCGCTGCGCCGCACCGGCCTGGAGCCGGTGAGCCGTCGCTCGCAGGGCGACTGGGTTGTGATCGAGGCGCGCAAGCCGCAGGCATGAGAGCAGAACGGGCGAGCCTGCGCAGCTCGCCCGCTCGCCGTGATGCCTAGATCACGAAATCCGGCTCGGGCATCGGCTCGTGTTCCTCAGCCGATGCGCCATTGCCAGACGCGTGAATCGCGCCTTCAACTTCATCCAGACGCTGCAAAATCTGGTCCAGCCGCACCGAAATCACATCCGGCAACACGTTGTGATCGAGGTCCGGCTTGTGCTCGCTCGGGCGCGGGCCAGAGCGCTGGATTGGCTTGCCAGGGATGCCCACGACAACCATATCGGGTTCTACATCTTTGACCACGACAGCATTTGCTCCTATTCGTGTGTTCTTGCCAATGGTGATCGCGCCGAGCACTTTCGCGCCCGCGCCAATCACCACGCCATCCTCAATCGTCGGATGGCGCTTGCCAGGCGCCAGGCTGACGCCGCCGAGCGTCACGCCATGATAAATCGTTACGTCGGCGCCAATTTCGGCGGTCTGGCCGATGACCACGCCCATTCCGTGGTCGATGAACAGGCGCGGGCCGATGATCGCGGCGGGGTGGATTTCGATGCCGGTGACAAACCGCGCGAACTGCGACAGCCAACGCGCCAGCAGCCGCAGCCGCCAGCCCCAAAGCCGGTGCGCGATCCGGTGCGCCCAAACCGCATGCAGCCCCGCGTATGAGGTCAGCACCTCAAGCGTGCTGCGCGCCGCCGGGTCGCGCTCCAGAACGCACTGCACGTCCGCTCGAATCGTGGTGAACATCGTTTCTCCTTCTCGCCCGCCGGGTGATTCGCGGCAGGCGGCTTAGTCTTCCAGGTCGGCGTAGAGCACTGTAGACAGGTAGCGCTCGCCGTACGACGGGATAATCACGACGATCATTTTGCCAGCGTTCTCCGGGCGCTGCGCCACCTGAAGCGCCGCCCAGGTCGCCGCGCCAGACGAGATCCCGACCAGCAGCCCTTCTTCGCGCGCCATGCGCCGGGCAGTTTCCATCGCGGCCTCGGCTTCGACGGCGATCACTTCGTCGTAAATCGCGGTGTTGAGCACCTGCGGCACGAAGCCCGCGCCGATTCCCTGAATCGGGTGCGGCCCTTTTTCCCCGCCGGACAGCACTGGCGAGGCGGACGGCTCGACGGCGACAATCTGCACCGAGGGCTTGCGCTCCTTAAGCACCTCGCCCACGCCGGTGATCGTGCCGCCCGTGCCGATCCCGGACACGACGATATCAACTTCTCCGGCGGTGTCGCGCCAGATCTCCTCGGCGGTGGTGCGGCGGTGGACTTCCGGGTTGGCCGGGTTCTCGAACTGCTGCGGGATGAAGGCGCGCGGATGCTCGGCGGCGATCTGCTGGGCGCGGGCGATCGCGCCGTTCATCCCGTCCGGCCCCGGCGTGAGCACGACCTCGGCGCCATAAGCGCGCAGGAGCTTGCGGCGCTCGCGGCTCATCGTCTCCGGCATGGTCAGGATCAACCGGTAGCCGCGCTGCGCGCAGACCATCGCCAGCGCAATGCCCGTGTTGCCGCTGGTTGGCTCGACGATGACGGTGTCCGGCCCGATCAGGTTCTCGCGCTCCGCCGCCTCGATCATCGACAGGCCGATGCGGTCTTTCACACTGTGGGCCGGGTTCTGATACTCCAGCTTGGCGACGACCGTGGCGGCGGAATCCCCGACGATACGGTTCAGGCGGACGAGCGGGGTGTTGCCCACCAATTCTGTGACGTTGTTGAAGATGCGGGTTTGTGTTTGGACGGACATGTTTTCCTCTCCTGTGCGGTGTGATAGGACTGGCACGGCCGGGCGTGGACGCATCGTGACAACAAAAAACGGCTACGCTTGTGTCGCGTAGCCGATTCGCATTCCCTGCTGTTCGATGTTTAGGTCAGGTTCATACGTCAGCACCACACCACAAGCGCTGCGGTCGTTTCTCGCACAGACAGGAGCAAGCGCAGGTCCGGGTGTGGTGGTTCATCACGATGCTTTTTTCCGATTGCCTTTTGATCAATCTTCTCAACCTTACCGTCATTATAGATCAAGCGATGCGATTTGCCAATGATCTGCTGTTTTTTCCCCTGAACGCGCGTGGCTAAAACACTTCGATGATGTCGAGCAGCGCGGTGGGCGTGGGCGCAGGCGTTGGGATATCGTCCACGTCAAACGCATCTTCGTACTCGGCGCAGAGCGCCATCCCCTCGTAAATGGCGCGCGTCTCGTCGGGGTTCGGGTTCATCACCAGCGCATCACTAAACAGACTCCACGCGGTAGCGCAGTCTCCTAGATAGGCGAGCGCCAGCGCGCGGATGTAGTAACACTCGACATCGCGCTCGCTCAGCGGGCTGCCTTGACTGTCTTCGAGGGCCGCGCAGGTATCAAACGATTCCACTGCGCCCTCGAAGTTGCGCCGTTTGTACTGGATTTTTCCAAGCTGCTGGTAGGCGTCGATATAAGAGGGGTCGAGCATGATCGCTTGCTCGCACGCTTCTTGCGCGCGGCTCCACTCCCCAACCGCGTACTGGGTATCGCACAGACGCGTATACGCCTTGACGTTGCTCTGATCCAGCGCCAGCACGCGGTCGTACGCAGCGATGGCGGCTTCGTAGTTTTGCTGCGCTTTGTACGACACAGCCAGCTCAAAGTAGAGCGCATCCAGGCGCGGGTGAAGCTGGATCGCGCGCTCGTACTGGGCGATGGCCGCGTCGATGGCTCCGCGCGTCTGCAAGACTAGCGCGAGCGCCCGCCGCGCATCGACCGACTGAGGGTTCGATTCGACGGCGCGCTCTGCCTCGCGGAGCATAAAATCGGGGCGCTGCGCTTGCTGGTAGGCCAGGGAGAGGTACGCGTGCGCTTCCGCAAAATCCGGCGCAAGCTCTATCGCGTGCAGCCCCGCGCTGATGGCTTCTTGCGTGCGGCCAGTCTCCACCAGCGCCCAGCAAAGAAGTGCTTGCGCGTGCGCATCATCGGGCGCAGCCTCGACCAGCTTTTCGGCGAGCACGAGCGCATCACTCGCACGTGAAGCGTAGGAGCGCCCGCCGTAGCTCTGGTACAGGAGCATCCGCCCATATTCGAATGCGATTCCGCTATGGTGCGGCTCGATCTGCGCGGCCTGCGCGTACCAATCGATCGCGGTGGCGAGATCGCCGCTCAGATATGCGCGCTCGGCCCGAGCAGCGAGCGTGACGGCGTCGGGCGTTGCGGTGGGCGCGTTTCCTAGCTGAGCGAGCACCCACTCCTGCGCGTTGTCGAAGCGCACCACGATCGCGATCGCTAGCGCCATGACGACCAGCCACAGAGCGATCCACAGCGGGGTGCGACGGCGCGCGCGCTTGCCAAAGTGCAGATGACTTCGATCTCGCCGGACGTGCATCAGGTTGCTCGCAGGCAGTTGTTTCCCAACCCCACGACGAGTCTACCACAACTGGGTGTGCCATCTACCTGCAACCTGCCTGTAACACAGCGCGCAGGTGGACAAGTTATAATGAGCAGTATTGGTCGAGGGGCGGGGCGACCCGCCTGAGCAAGGAGCAGCGCAGATGACAACTTTGGCGAGCCTGACCTACGCACTCAGCGACGAACATGAAATGCTGCGCGATGCGGTGCGCGACTTTGCGCAGCGCGAGATCGTCCCGATCGCCGCGCACCATGACGAAACCGGCGAGTTTCCGCTGGAGACGGTGCGCAAGATGGGCGAGATGGGGCTGATGGGGATCGAAGTGCCGGAAGAGTACGGCGGCGCGGGCATGGACACGCTCGCGTATGTGCTGGCGATGATCGAGATCGCGAAGGCGGACGCCTCGCACAGCACGGTCGTCAGTGTGAACAACAGTCTAGTCAATTACGCGTTATTGAAGTTTGGCACAGAGGAACAGAAGCAAAAATACCTTGTCCCGATCGCCAGCGGCGAGAAGATCGGCGCGTATTCGCTGACTGAGCCGATGAGCGGCAGCGACGCCGCGACTATGCGCAGCCGCGCGGTGCTGAGCGATGACGGCACGCATTACATCCTCAACGGGCGCAAAAGCTGGGTGACGAGCGGGCCGGTTGCGGAGATCGTGTTGATGTTCACCATGACCGCGCCAGAGCAGGGGCATCGCGGCATTACGGCCTTCCTGATCGACGCGGACCAGCCCGGTTTTGTGCGCGGCAAGGTCGAGCCGAAGCTAGGGATCCGCGCCAGCGCGACGAGCGAGCTGGTGTTTGAAGACTATCGCTGCCCGGTCGAGAACGTCCTGGGCGAGCCGGGGCACGGCTTCAAGATCGCGATGACGGCGCTCGACGCCGGGCGGATCGGGATCGCGGCGCAGGCGGTCGGCATCGCGGAAGCGGCGTACGAGGCGGCGGTGAGCTACGCGCGCGAGCGGGAAGCGTTCAACCAGCGCATCGGCGAGTTCCAACTGATCCAGGGCAAGATCGCAGACATGAAGACCAAGCTCGAAGCGGCGCGCCTGCTGACCTTCAACGCCGCGTTGGCGAAGATGCGCAGTCAGGAGACCGGCGCGCGCTTTACCACCGAGGCGAGCATGGCGAAGCTGTTTGCGTCTGAGGCGGCGATGTGGATCGCACATCAGGCAGTGCAGATTCACGGCGGAATAGGGTATAGTAAGGAGTTGCCGGTCGAACGCTATTTCCGCGATGCCAAAATAACTGAGATTTATGAGGGCACCAGCGAGATTCAGCGGGTCGTCATCGCTCGCAATGAGCTGGGTTTGCGTTAATGTGCCCTGGCGCGACCGGCTGACTGATCAACACGCTTTGAGGAGCCGCAATTATGACCGAAGATCTCCAACGCCGGTCGCTCGACGGCGAGCCGCTTGACGTCGAGCCGCAGGACGATCGCTTTATTGAGGCGATCCGCGATATCCCCAAGATGCGCTCGATTGACGATGGCAAGCGGTTTTCCCCGCCACCCCCGATGATCAGCCGGATCGGCGCGGTGACGCAGGGCTGCGGCGCGGTCGCGCTTACCCTGATTGCCGTGGTCATGCTGCTAACAGCGATGCTCTACGGCTTCTATGTGTGGGGGCCGTCGATGATGTTGATCGGCGGGCTAGCGCTGCTGTTTGGGACGGCGGGCGTGTGGCGAGGCGTGCGGACGGCGCTTCTCGTCGCGATTCCGGTGTTGCTTGGGCTGGCAGTGATTGCCGCGCTATGGGGCTCGTATCTGCCCGCCGCTGCTGCTTTGGCGCCGCTCGGAAACTTCAACGTGATGCTGCCGCTGGTCGTGATCGGCGCGGTGTTTATCCTGCTGCTGACGCTGATTCTGCACGTCGTCTCGCTGTTCTATTGGAACCGGCTGAAACCCTTCTCGCAGCGCGGCCTGATCGTCTGGGGCGCGGTGATCGGCTTCTTGCTGGTGCTGGCGGTTGGTTTCCACTTTGTGCAGCAAAACCAGCGTGAAAGCTGGATGGACGAGCATCTCGACGACTGGACCGCGCGGGCCGAGACTGATACGCTGCGGCTTGGCGCGAACTCTAACGTGACGCTCGGTTACAGTTTTGTCACGGCAGAAGACACGACGGACGGCGCAGCGGACGAACCGGCGAGCAACGTCCCGATCGAAGAGCGCATGGCGGAGCTGGACGCAATCATCGACTCTGGCGCGCTGGTGCTGCGGCTCGGTGCGAGCGGCGATATGCTGTTTGAAAGCGACGAGTCGGTGCTGTTCACCGCCGCCTCAACCGAAGAGGGTGCGGACAGCGAGGACGAGGGCGAAGACGCCGACACAACCGTTCCGGCAGAGCGCATCGCGCAGCAGCAGGCGTACGAAGAGGAATTCATGCAGCGCGTGGTGGGTTCCGGTATCGACCTGGTGATCGCGGATTCGCAGTACACGCCTTACCTGCTGGTGAAGGGTGGCGAGGAGGACGATATCGCGTGGGACGACTTCCGCGCCTATCACCGCCAGCGCGTCGAGCACTACGCGTCGCAATACCAGCCCTACGCCTATGAGATCGTCAACGAGCCTGCGGCGTATAGTGACTACAGCGATCTGGCCGATTTCGAGAGCGCCGAGCAGCAGCTTGAGCTGTGGATCGAGCACACGCAGGACTTGATCGACCTGGTGCGCGAGGTCAGCCCGGAGACGCTGGTCGGCGTCAGCATCGCCTCGCAGACGGAGTTTGACCTCGATTACTACGAGCGCGTGCTCGAACTCGGGATTGATTTTGTTGCGTTCCGCGTCTACCAACCGGCGCAGTACGATCTGATCGAGGACGCGCTGGCCGAGCGCGGTCGCCCGCAGGAACACGGCGCCGAACTATGGCTGTCCGAGACGTGGTATGGCTACTGCCTCGCGCCGCAGCGCAGCATGGCGCTCGACGCGGAGTGGCTGGAAACCGCGGTCGCATTTGTGGCGCGCTATGATGGCGGCGTCGTGCTCCCGAACGACTTTGGGTGCTTCCTGCAGCCCGGCGGAACGCTGTTCGCCGCCGAGATCGAAGAGGGCGGGCGCACCGAGGTTTGGGAGACGTGGCAGCGTCTGATCGCGGAGTGGGCGCCGTCGTAAGGAGCGTTTAGCGAGAGCAGAGCGGCTGGGCGCTGTCAATGGCTCACGGCGAACCGCTTGGCTGATGAATGAGGACATGATGACACATCGAATCAATCACGTGGCGATTGTGGTGGAAGACCTGGACGGCGCGCTGGCGTTCTGGCGCGATGCGCTGGGCCTGCCGCTGAGCAAGACCGAAGACAACCCCGGCGAAGCGGTGCAGATCGCCTTTTTGCCGTTGGGCGAAAGCGAGATCGAATTGCTCCAGCCGACGGACCCAGAGAGCGGGATTGGGCGCTACCTGGAGAAGAAGGGCCAGGGGATGCACCATGTCTGCGTCGAGGTGGACGACATCGAGGCGACGATGGCGCGGCTGGCGGCGCATGGCATCGAGATGATCAACGAGGCGCCGCGCGTCCGCCCCGAGGGCACGCGCTACGCGTTTGTGCACCCACGCAGCGCGTCCGGCGTGTTGGTGGAGCTGTACGAGTTGCCCCGCACCTGAGACACTGTCTGTACGTACGCCATAGCAGCGGGAGCGCCCCATTGGACGCTCCCGCGAGGGTGTTTATTCAGTTGTGGGTTGAACCGGCCTCGCCACGTTCATGCGGCGGGGCCGGTTGTGCGGACGTTAGCGATTAGCTGCAGTGTGGCGGGCCGTACAGGCCATTGTTGTACCGGTCGAGCAGGTCGGCCAGGCTCTTGAACTCAGCGCTGATGGCTTTGTTGCTCTTGACCTGCGCCGGAGTGTACGCTTCGAACAGCGCTTCAGCTTCTTCCATCGCAGCGAGCACCTGCGGCGGCGCGTACGCGCCGTTCAACAGGTTAAGCTGGGCGGCGATGTACTGCGGCGCCAGGATGTAGTACGCGTTACCCTTCGGCGGGGTCTGCATCACCCGATAGTAGGTCTGGCCGCTGCGGAAGAAGGACGTGCTTGCCCCATCCGGCAGCATGGCCCAGGTGTCGTCATACGGCGCAGGCCCGAACTCGGAGTGCGTTTGCCAGTAGCCACGGGTCAGCGTGCAGCCGCAGTCCACGTAGGCGTCAACCGTCCACTCGTCGCTGCCCGTCGTGCCGGTATCGTTGGTCACAAACGAGGCGATGTTGTGGTAGTGGTTCGGACCGCACTCCAGCAGCACATCGATATCCGCATCCGCTTCCCACTTCAGACCGAACACCAGGCTATAGGAGAACGTCTGCGGGGCATCAGCCGCGCAAACCGTGCCGAGCGCGCCGTACTTGTCATCAGTGACGGCGATGCACTCGTCGATCTCGATGGTCTCGAACACGACTTCCGCCGTGTCGACAAAGTCGATCTCGTTGAGCGTGACCGTCACGGTGTTGAGTGTGGCGCTGCCGTCAGCCGGGCTGGCGGTGTAGGTGCAGTTGGCGGTGGTGTTCGCCGGGATGGCGAGCTGGTTGCCGTCGAGCGGCTGGTCACACGTGATGGCGACCAGCGTGCCGTCATCCAGCACGTCCGCCAGCATGAAGACCATCGGCATCGGCGCCGGGTTGTCGACCGTGATAGTGCCGGTCACTTCCCAGACTTCCGCCGGGAGCGCGCTGACTGTTACGTCGTAGTTGACTGTCGCCACGTCGTAGGGATCGAGCATCAGGTTGCTTTCGCTCGCTTCCTTGTCGATCTCCCAGGCCCACGTGCGCGTGACGGTTGCGTCGGCGGTCTTGTCGACTGTCGGCG
>CAZVCM010000135.1:0-10922 GCA_964626105.1 uncultured Thermoflexus sp. | reverse complement strand
GAGAAGATGGTGAGGGTCGCCAGCGCAGGCTTCGACATCGGCAGCATGATACGGAAGTAAATCCCGTATTCGCTCAGGCCGTCGATGCGCGCCGCGTCCAGAATCTCGTTAGGCACGCTGATGAAGAACTGGCGCATCAAGAAGACGCCAAACGCCGTAAACGCCTGCAACAAGATCAGCGACATATGCTTGTCCACCAGGTCCAATTCCCGCATCAGGATGAACTGCGGGATCATGTAGACCTGCCAGGGCACCGCGATACTCGCGAGATAGGCGAGAAACAACGTGTCCCTGCCCCTGAAATCCAGCTTGGCGAAGGCGTAAGCGGCGAAGCTACTGGTCGCCACCTGGAGAAACGTAATGATGACTGTCAGCTTGAACGTGTTGAAAAAGAAGGTCAGGAACGGGATGCGCGTCCAGATGGTCTCGTAATTGCCCCACTGCGGGTCCGAGGGGATCCACTCGATCGGGAAGCGGAACACATCCTTGTCGAGCTTGAGCGATGCAGACAACATCCAGATGAACGGCAGCAGCATGATGAACGCCAGCGCGAGCAGCAGCGCGTACGTGAGCACGGTGCGAACGGTCCCGCGCGGCAGAGTGGGTCGTGTCGTGGCTGTGCGGCGTTGGTCCGAAGTCAGTTGAATGGATTGACTATTCATAATCGCTGTCCCGCCTTAAACCTGTGAATACTCAACCCAACGGCGTTCCATATAGAACTGAATGATGGTGATCACCATCACCAGGGCGAAGAGCACCATCGCGATGGCGCTGGAGTATCCAAATCGGAATTGTCTGAATGCGGTGTTGTACGTGTGAATCACCAGCACATTGGTGGCGCGTCCCGGCCCGCCATTGGTCATCACCAGAATCAAGTCGAAAACCTTAAACGAGGTGATAGTGAGCATGATGCTGATGAAGAAGGTAGCGGGCGTCAACATCGGGACGGTGACAAAGCGGAATTTCTGCCACGCGTTCGCGCCGTCGATCTCCGCCGCCTCGTACAGAATGCGCGGGATGCCTTGCAGCGCCGCGAGGTAGATAATCATGTAATAGCCCATGTTGCGCCAGATGCTCGCCATGACGACAGTGGGCATCGCCCAGTCCACCGAGGCAGACCAGCGAGGCGGATTCTCCACGCCCAGCATTCTGAGAAACTCGTTCACCGGCCCGGCGGACGGGAAAAAGAGCATATTCCACACAACGGCCACGGCGACGAGCGACGCAACATACGGGAAGAAATAGATGGTGCGGAAGATGTTTCTGCCGCGAATCGGCTGGTTCAGCAGCACCGCCAGCCCCAGCGAGCAGGCCATCGTCAGCGGCACAGTCCCACCCACGTACCAAAGCGTGTTTTTCAGAGCGATTTTGAAGGTGCTGTCGTCCAGCAAACTCTTGAAGTTATCCAGCCCGACCCAACTGACCTGGTTCGCACCATCCCAGCTCATCAGCGCCAAGCCCAGCGAGAACACCATCGGCACCAGCGTGAAGATGGCGAAGCCGAGCAAATTCGGGAGGATGAAGGAGTAGGCAACTAAGTTTTTGCTGAACTCTCTTCGCCGCTTGGTGGGATATTTTGCCTTGATGCTTAGGTCCATAGCTCCCATAAAAGGACTTCCTTATTTCCCTGCCGTGCTGAACGTCATCGCCAACGCCAGTCAACGACGATCGTGAATAGTGCGGGGTTACTTCTCGGCAGACGCTGAAACAAGTCTGGCAGGGATGCCCCCCTAACGAGGGCATCCCATGAGTCAGGTCACGCGGGGTGTTAGTTCAACACCTCGGCGATGCGTTCGGTCGCTTCCGCCAGACCTTCTTCGACGGAGTACGAGTTGGTCATGATCAGCTCGTGCACTTCGTTCAGGATCTGCTCGATCTCGCCCACGTTCGGGTGCATGGGCAGCTCAAGACGGACGGTCGTGGTCTGCAGGGCATCTGTCGCCTCAACGGGCACGCCGTCGAGCGAAGCGAAGATTTCGAGGATTTCAGGCGTGCGGATGGCGGGCAGGTTCCCTGTCTCCGCCAGGACCTTCGCGCCCTCTTCACCGGTGTAGAACTTGATGAAGTCCCAGGCCGCGTCCTTGTTCTCCGACTGCTCGTTGATCGCCAGCGAGGTTAGCGTGCCAGCGGTCGTGCCAGCGGGGACGCCCTCAGGATGCGGATACGCCGCCACGCCCCAGTCGAAGTCGAACAGGCCATCATTTTCGGCAGCAATCAGCGTCGCGATAAACCAGGAACCCATCGGGAGCATCGCAACCTGGCCGTTTTCGAACACACCAGAGTAGTGGATATTCCCCGCGCGCAGCTCACCATAGTCCATGATCGCGCCGTCGCTCTGCAGCCCGGTCACCATGTTGTACATCGGCGCCATGAAGTTGTAGTCGTCCGCAATGATGGTGTTCTCGCCATCCTGCACGGTGCCCAACTGGACGGTCGAGCGCCAGACGTGGAAGTGACCGCCGTAGACCTTGTCGGCGCCGCTGCCGCTAGTCAGTTCGCGCGACAGCGTAGCGAACTCGTCCCAGGTCATGTCGTTCGTGGGATACTCAACTCCGGCGGCGTCAAAAACGTCCTTGTTGTAGTACAGGATCCAGATGTCGCTGCGGAATGGAAGCGCGTAGATCGAGCCTTCGTACGTCAGCTCGTCGGCGGCGCCGCTGTAGGCGCTCAGGTCGATCCCGTCCGCTTCGATGTAGTCATCGAGCGGAACGATCTGGCCGCGGGTGAGCATCGCCGAGTAACCAGGGATGTCCTTCACGGTGATGATATCCGTGTCGTCACCCCCCGAGAGGCGAATGTTCATCGTGTCCTGATACTCAGCCGACGGAACATCGATCAGCTCGACGTTCACATTCGGGTTGGCAGCCTCATAGGCGTCGATCACCGCCTGCCAGTAGGGTGTGGTGGCGACGTCCCAGGCCGTCATCGTAAGAGTGATCTCTTCCTGCGCCGAAGCCGTGCGCGACAGGAAACCGCCGCTGACCGCCAGCGTGACAACGAGCAGCGCCACAAGAAGATTTGCCGGTAACCGCTTATTCATTGCTGTTGCTCCTTATAACAAGTTGAGTGGCGATTGGACTATGCGCGAGATAAGTGTTTGAAAGGTTGGTAACGGTGTGCCTCCTTAGTCTCTAGTGGCTGAAAAGCAAGTACAAAGCGCATCGGGTTACGGCGCGCTTTCGCGGATGATCAGACGTTGTTCGATGACGACCGTCTCGTGATGGCGCTGGCCGCTGATTCGCTCGAGGAGCATATTGACCGCCAGCGCACCGATTTCTTCTTTGGGGGTTTGCAGAGTTGTGAGACTGGGCTGGACCAGGGTGGCGGATTGGGTATCGTCACAGCCGGTGATCGCGATATCGTCCGGCACGCGGATGCCCATCTCGGTGAGCGCGCGAATCGCGCCCGCCGCCACCATGTCGTTAAAGCACACCAGCCCGTCAATGCCAGACAGCACATTGCTCAGCCGCTTAACAGCTTCATAGCCACCTTTGAGGTCCGCCGGATGGCAGGCGGTGTGCCACTCTGGATTCGACGTGTAACCCGCTTCTTGCAGCGCGTGCACAAACCCGTGATAGCGCTCCGTGCTAACGCGCGCATCCGGCGGACCGCCGAGGTAGGTAAGGTGGCGGCGCCCGCTCGAAATCAAGTGATTGACCGCGAGCCGCATCCCGCCAGCGTCATCCGTCTCGATGGCGCCTGCTAGCTCGCGCCACGCGATCCCCTGGCCGTTGACAACTACGACGTTCTGGAATTGTTCGACGAGCGGGACAAGCCTGTCTTCTGGCAAACGCGGGGCGCAGACGACAATACCGTCGGCCTGGATATCTTTCAGGAAGAGGAACATCCCCTCTTCTCGATCCCAGTCACCTTCCGTGTTGCAGAGCAGGATCTTGTAATCGTTCTCCCAGGCGGTGTTCTCAGCGCCGCGCACCAGATCGGTGAAAAACTCGTTCGCGATGCTGGGGACGATGAGACCGAGCAGAAACGTCCGGTCGGTGGCGAGGCCGCGCGCGATCCAACTGCGTCGGTAGCCCAGGTGCTCGACCGCCTGAAGCACTCTCTCGCGGGTCTCCGGGCTGATCTCGCCCTTGTTGTTCAACACCCGCGAGACCGTGGTCTTGGTTACGCCTGCATATTGGGCGACATCCGCCATTGTTGCGCGCTTGGCAAGCCGGGCCATCAACTGTCCTCTGGGGCGAATTCTCTAACGGGCGCATCCGTAGCGGACGCATCCGAACTCATCAACTGTCTAGCGGTAAATGGCAGGCGCTTTCTGCCGCATCAATCCCAAAAATCAACTTCCGTTACCGGTTGCGCAACCGGTAACATCACGATATCACACCTAAAAGGCAAGTGTCAAGCAGTTCGTTTTTTTCGTGATCGCGACTGCCAGTGGCGGTATGCCGCATGGGGAGTTTTGAGACGCACGCAAAGCGCGCGACGGCGCGGGCATAGTTCGGAGACACGTTTCGCGTTCGGACGCGGGGGAGGTTATGCCTTCACATAGTAGTACAGCTCGCCCGGCTGGAGAAACTTCGCTTTCTGGCGCGGCGCCAGCGCCTGCACAATGTGCTCGTTGGGAATCGTGTTATTCGGATACAGGTCGTTGTGGCCGGGGATCAGCACGTCCCAGCCGAGATCGTGCGCGAGGCGCGCCGCCTCTACCGGGAGCAGGTTGCCGGTGGCGTCCCCTTCGGTCTCGCGATACGTGTCGCGTCCATTGACCGGCAGCATCACTACATCGGGCCGCGGCAAGCGCTGCAGCGTCTCGATATAGCCGGGATAGATGATCGTGTCGCCCGCGTGGTAAAACGTCACGCCGTTCCACTCCATCAGAAACCCAATCCAGCGGTAGCCCTTCTGCGCGTCGTACTCTTTTTCATAGTGGGCGGATGGCACCACGGTCAGCGTGATACTGGTGCCGGGCAGCGCGACGGGTTCTAACGCGTTCGGCGTCATGACGCGCTCAAGGCCGATTCCCAGTGTCGCGAACAGATCGAGACACCAGCCGGTCGAGACAAATGTCGCCTGCGGCGAGGCGCTCGCCGCAGGGCCGACCGTCAGCGGGTCTATGTTATCCGCGTGCTCGTGCTAAATCTGTTAATAATGTGCTTGGGTGATGTCCTTGGGGCGCTGCGGCGTTTCATAGGCGCGCGCCCACCACTCCCCTGATCGCTCGCGCACGACATCGCTCAGGCACGGGTCGATATAGAGCATAGCGTCTGGACCCTTGATCGCGACGCCCATCTGCCCCAGCCCCCAAATCGCGAGGCTGTTCGGAATCACAGGGATGGCCTGCATTTGCGTGATACTGATCATGGGGTGCGCCTCTGGCTTTCTGTGCGAACTGGCTGACAACAAGCTGCAAGCTCAATCATAGTCAATGTCGCGTCAATCCGCCTACTGCGCACCCCTGCGGGACGCTGCCTCCGGGGCAGATGCGTTATCGGGCGGGCATCCGGCGCTTGCCCCACGTCGAATTGGCATCAGGAGGATTTGCGGTATGATGGCAGCAAAGCATTGTGCATGATGATGGAGTTGGTATGGTAAACATCCGCGTGTTGATATTCCTTGCCATCTTGCTCGCGGCAATGGCGGGGCTCGCGCCAGCGCACGCGGCGCCTGCCGAGCCAGTTGAACGCCCCACAGTCGCCCAGGGCCACCCAGGCTGTGCCGGGATTACGTACAACACCCCGCAGACGCCCGAATGTGACGCCGTGATGGCCTCGCAGCCCTATCCGAATGTGTCGCGCGTCCCGTACGACCTCGGCGTGATCGCAGGACAGAATTTCATCTACTTTCAGGCGGATGAAGTGCCAATTTACGACGGGCCGAACGGCAAAGTGATCGATACGTTCACCGCCGGTCGCAGCAGCTATGTCAACGTGCTTCGGATGTCTGGTAGCTGGGCCGAGATCCGACCCGGACGCTGGGCCTCGCTGGAAAAGGCCGTGTTCGCCCAGCCCTCGACGCTGACCGGCGTGATCATTCACGGTATGGAAATGCCCTTCGCGTGGGCGATATACAATCACTGCACGTCGCTCACGCCGGGCGGCCCGCGTAACTGCCGCCAGTCCGGCTCGTTCGACCGTTACGACCTGATGAACATCTACGCCACAGTGCGGGTAGGCGACCTGGACTGGCACCTCGTCGGGCCGAACCAGTGGACCGCGCAGACTAACCTCAGCATTGTGCACCCCACGTCCCCGGCGGTCTATAACTGGCGCTGGGTTGCGGTGAGCACGTACGAGCAGAACCTCGTCGCCTACGAAGGCTCGCGTCCGGCGATGGCTGCGCTGGTCTCGACCGGCGACATGGATGAAGAGAGGTGGCGCACCGATCCCGGCGTGTGGAAGGCCGAGCTATTCTGGGAAGTGGGGCCGATGTCCGGCGCCGCAGGAAGCGATAACTTCTACGCGCTCGATCAGGTTCCTTACCATATGTACTTCAACTGGCGCGAGGCGCTGCATGGCGTCTACTGGCATGACAACTTCGGCTATTGGTGGTCGCACGGCTGCGTCAATCTGACCGTCAGCGACGCGAAGTGGCTGTGGGACAACTGGATCAACATGAACACCCGCATCTATGTCTACGACGAAAAACCGGGCTAGTCGCTGGCGTATCTCCATTCCTGCAAATCATTGAACAGCCGGATCACGCCCCGTCCGGCTGTTTGTCGCTTAGAGCCAGGCAAGTGTATCAGGTGCAAAAAGCGCACCGCGCCAGGCGATTCGCACGCCTCACCCTCGCGCGGCATAATTCCCCTTACACAACTACACTTAGGCGAATGTCATCCAGGGGGCTATCATGCGCAAGAGGTTTGTTTCGCTCATCCTGGTAGCGGCGGTAATCGCTGCCGCCTTGTCCCCGGCGCTGCTGGAAGCGCCACGCCCACGTACGGCGCTCGCCGCGCCGGGCCGCCAGACCGACGAACGCCCCACCCCTATCCCCGCGGCGGCGTGGACGCGCCCCATTGGCTTGCCGTTCGAGAAACCAGCGCGGGAGAAGGTCAATTACCCCATGATCGACGATGGGCCGCTACAAGGCGCGCCACTCGGCGGGCTGGGCGCGGGCACGTTTGCGCGCACCTACGCGGGAGACTTCGCCCGCTGGCACACCGATATTGGCACGCACCGGTATGCGACCGTCGCCGCTGACATGTTCAGCGTGTACGCCCGCCAGGGAGAGACGCCGATCGCACAGGCGCTGTGGACCGGCGCGCCACGACAGCATCTGGACGCCTGGACGTGGGAATACCCGGTCGGCGCGGGCGACTATTATGCGCTGTACCCGCGCTCGTGGTTCGTCTACGATTGGGAACGGTTGCCGGTCGACCTCTCCGTTGAGAAGTTCTCACCGGTCATCCCGCATGACTACCAGGCCAGCAGCTACCCGGTCGCGCTGTTCACCTGGACCGCGCGCAACCCCACCGACCAGCCGGTGACCGTCGGCGTGATGTTTACCTGGGAGAATTCGATCGGCGACCCTGCCGGGCGGCTCAACACCTCGCGCGCGGAAGATACCCCCGCCGGGCGAATGGTAGGCGTAGAAATGGGCCACGCCGATCCGTTTGACGCACAGGAAGACCAGGGAACCGCTGCAATCGCGGCGCTCGAAGTGCCGGGCGTCACGGTCAGCACCCGCAGCCGCTTTGTGACCAACAGCGACGGGGCGGATGTCTGGACAGATTTCGCCGACGATGGCGCGCTGGACAACGTGGACGACGCGACGCCCGCCACCCCCGCCGAAACGCTTGGCGCGGCAGTGTCCGTCACGTTCGATCTAGCGCCCGGCGAGACGCTCTCTGTCCCGTTCGTATACGCGTGGGACCAGCCCGTGATGACCTTCGGCGCGCCCAGCGAGAGCTGGTACAAGCGCTACACCGCATTCTTTGGGCGCGACGGCGACAACGCCTGGCACATCGCGCGTGAGGGGCTGCAAAACGTGGATCAGTGGCGGCAGGCGATCATCGACTGGCAGGCGCCGATCCTGGCGGACGAGGCGCGCCCGCTGTGGTACAAAACCGCGCTGTTCAACGAGCTGTATTATCTGGCGGACGGCGGCTCCGCCTGGGAACATGGCCGCGTCAGCGAGCCAGATCCAGGTCCGGACTATTTCGGGCGCTTCGCCTATCTGGAATCCTTCGATTACTACTGGTACAACACCTTTGACGTGGATTTTTACGCGTCGTTCGCGATCATGGAGCTGTGGCCGGAGATCGAGATACGATTGATGCGCGATTTCGCCGCATCGGTGTTGGTCGCGGATACCGAGCAGGTGATCATCCAGTCGTCGCGGCAACTCGCGCAGCGCAAGCAGCCCGGCGCTGTCCCGCATGACATGGGCAGCCCGTATGAAGCGCCCTGGCTCAGACTGAACGGCTTCACGTGGCAGAATGTCAACCTCTGGAAAGACCTGAACCCGAAGTTCATCCTGCGCGTCTACCGCGACGCGATGCTGCTCGACCGGCCCGATCTGATCGACGAGATGTGGCCGCCGGCGATAGTCGCGCTGGTCTATCTAGCGCGCATGGACCGCAACGGCGATGGTATTCCCGAAAACGCGGGCATCCCCGACCAGACCTACGACACATGGCCGGCAACCGGTATCAGCGCCTACAGCGGCGGGCTGTGGCTGGCGGCGCTGGCGGCGATGCGCGAGATAGCGATTATGCAGAGCGAAGAAGACGCCGCAGCCGAACTCGATTACTGGCTGGAGAACGCGCGCAACCGCTACGAGGACGCGCTGTGGAGCGACGAATACTACCGCTACGACGAGACCGACGACGGCATTATGGCAGACCAGCTCGCAGGCGAGTGGTACGCACGCATCAGCGGCTTATCTGTGCTGCCGGATGACCGTGTTGACCGCGCGCTGCGCACCATCTATGACCACAACGTGCTACGCTACGAGGGCGGGCAGATGGGCGCCGTGAATGGGATGTATCCGTCCGGCAAGCTCGTTCGGGGCGAGCAGGCCGAGGAAGTGTGGGTTGGCACAAGCTACATGCTGGCGGCGCATATGCTGTGGCACGGCCTGGACGAGCAGGCGTGGGGCACAGCTTACGGGCTGTACAAGCACGTGTATGAGACGGGCGGGTTATGGTTCCGCACGCCGGAGGCGTGGAACCGGCACGGGTTCCGCGCCAGCATGTACATGCGCCCGCTGGCGATCTGGGCGATGGAGACCGCGCTCAAGCACCGCTAGGCAACGCGCGCCGAACGCGATGCGAGTCACGTTCGGCGCACAGCAAAGAAGCGCGAGAGTGTAGATGCGGTCGCGGCTAGCGCGGCACCACGCAGATCGTCAGCAGATCAGCGACCGCTGCCGGGCACGTATAGCGCTGGCCATCCGTCGCGCTGATGATCTCAAAATCCGCTCCCCAGAAGATGAGCGACGGGTCCACGTCCAGGCGCGCGATCACGGTGCAGTCTTCTGGCGGCGCGGCGACGGTAGGGCTGCTGTTGGTGTACAGCAAGCATTGGCCCGGCGCCAGCCGTGTGACATCCGCAACGGTCGGCGGGTTGCCGAACAACTGCGGATCGCCAGCCGCAAATGTCACACCACCCGCGACGGCGACATTCGGGTTCGCATTAACAATGGCGGTCTCGGCCAGTGGCATCCACTGATCGCTCGACTCGTTAATCACCGCCAGGCTGTCAGTCGTGTACGCCAGATAGACATAGGGGGTCGCGTCCTCGCCGCCCACCGCGCCTGGCAGATAAAACGCGCACTGCTTGCGCGGCTCGCCCGGCGCTGCTGCTTCACATACCGCGCGCTCGACGCCATTGTAGACCACGCTAAACTGCGTGACGCCGTTGGCGCCGGTCCAGAAATGCACGCTGGTATTGACCGTGCTCAGCCAGCGCTGCACGCCCTCGACGCACTCCGCCGGACGGTCCGCCGAACCGCGCTGCACCGACCAAAGCTGCGCGCAGTGTCCGTTCGCGTCGAGCACGCCCAGCCAGTTGGTCGCCTGGAAACTGGCCGGGACAAAACCGTCCAGCGCGTTGAACACCAGGCCATTGAGGTTAAGCGGCGCGTTGCCCTGATTGATCAGGGTAACGGACTCCGCGTCATAGAGCAGCAGCACGTTCGGGGATCGCAAAACCGTTACATCCACCGCTGTACCGCGCTCAACCGACGCGCCAGCGGCGGGCAATTGCGCGCTGATCGTGTTCGCGGGCACGCCGGACGCTTCCGCCCACGCCTCGCCGGACTGGCTCCCCAGCGCCAGCCCGCTCTCGTTCAACCGCGCCGCAGCCGCCGGGGCGCTCAACCCGGTTACATCCGGCACGGTCACCGGGTCCCCTTGCGCGCCCGCTGGGGCGGCCACGAGCAGGCCAACCAGCACAAGCCCCACCAGCATAACGCGTTGCACTGCACGATACCCCACCATAAAACACACCCTTCTCACTCTCACTTTACGCTAATCATCCTTATAGCAGGATCGAAACGCCGCCTGCAATAAACGCGCCAGAACGACTTGTGCAGATTCGCCAACGCAGGATCGCTTGACACTGCGCGGGACCTGGCTTATTCTGTTCGATACATTGTCCGAGGCACTCAGACCAGGAATAATCAATGTCGCTCAGCAGCGTGGGTTTGAAGAAAGACAAGAAGGCCAGCGTCCGATAAGACGAGTGGTACTGCCCTGCTGTGCGCACACCGCGCGCGACACACGCAACGCCACTCGAAACGGGTGGCGTTTTTCGTTGGAGGAGAGCCATGACGATGACCCTGAACCTATATCTGTTCGTGAAAAAGGCGAAGAAGCAGGCCCGACTCTGGCGGCGATATAGCCGGTAGTGTGCCTGGTGCTGCATCAGCGCCACCCGCGCCTCCCCGGACTATCGCCGGGCGAGGCGCTTTTTGTTTCTGTTGCCCGTTGAAGCGAGTAAAGGAGTGTACGGATGAAC
>CAZVCM010000134.1:0-11039 GCA_964626105.1 uncultured Thermoflexus sp. | reverse complement strand
TTCGCGATCTTCAAACGTCACGAGCCGATCCCGGCGCACGCCTTCGGAGAAAACGCTAGGTCGGTCAAACCGCTATCGACCGTGGTCGGGTTTGACGCCGCACCATACGCGAGGTCGTCGATCAGCACTGCGCTCTCGTCCGCGTCCGTGCCGCGCACCACATCGATCATCTGCACCGAGCGCATACCATTGACCACCGTCACTCGCAGCGCGTCCGACCGATCGGTGCCGCTCAAGTCCTCGTTCGCGATCACAAGCTGCGGATCCGCGCGTGTGCCAACTGCAGTGAACGAGATCGCCTCGCCCCGATTTAGGTCGACCTTGCTCGTGGCGAGCGGCGCTTCTGTATCTGGATCGGCGCCAGACTCGTATACCGCCACATCATAGCGCCCACGATCCCATTCCATGAACTCGCTTGCCTCGCCATAGCCCAGATCGCTCGCGATCCGCTCACCGTCCAGGTAAACATCCGCCGCCTCAAGTTGGTCGACCGCATTAACGACGCGAATGTACGGCTGCGCGACTGCGCGCTCGGTGATATCCACTTCACCCTGAATGATCGCCAGGCTAACCGCGACCAGAAACACCATCGCCAGAATCACCGCCGCCGGGACCATCCACGGAAAGCGCGGATGCTGCTCAGGGTACAAGCGCTCTGCGCCAAGTAGCATGATCACAAACAAGAACAGCACCATGATCGCCCCGGCGTAGACGACGATCTGCACCATCGCCAGAAACGCAGCGCTGAGCATCAGGAAGAAGAACGCGATGCACGCGAAGTTCAAGACCAGGAAAAGCGCGCTGTGAACCGCGTTCTGGCTGATCAACATCAGCACCGCGGATAACACCGCAATCGCGCCTACAATGATGAAAAGCGTCAGTTCCATACAAGTGCCGTCCTGTCAATGCGAGCGGCCAAAAGCTAAGATCATGCGCAGTCTAGCGCATCCAAACGTCCGGTTCAAACAGCCCGCGGAGCAGCGTCCCCGCTACAGCGGGTCTTCCATCTCCGGAATAGAGCGCGTAAAGCGCCCCGGCTCAGTCTGCTGGGGCGTCCCCGGCGTGCCGGGCAGCGGCTGATCGATCAGCATGTCTTTCGTGTAAATCGCGTCGCGCCGGTCGCTGAAGGTTAGCCGGTATTCGTGCTCCAACACAATCGCCTCGGTCGGGCAGGCATCCTCGCAGTATCCGCAGAAGATGCAGCGAAGCATGTTGATCTCATAGGTCTTGGCGTAGCGCTCGCCCGGGCTATAACGCTCCTCATCAGTATTTTCCGCCGCCTCGACCCAGATAGCGTCTGCCGGGCAGGCTGCCGCGCACAGCGCGCAACCGATACATTTCTCCAACCCATTATCGTACCGCTTCAGCGCGTGGCGCCCCTTGAAGCGCTCGCGCACCGGGCGTTCTTGCTCAGGATACTGGACGGTCACTTTATCTTCAAGCAGGTGCTTGAAGACGGTCACAAACCCGCGTATCAAATTCATCAGACACTCGCCTGTATCATTCGGTCATCCGTCGTTTGCGTCGTTGGCCCGACAAGGCGTCAGGAGCGCGCCTAGCTAGCGACCCGACCGCGCCTGTTCGGACAGGGATACCGTCTCAACTCTCGCGCCTTCGGACGGCTCATCTACGCTGTGTCCGGCCCGCGATAGCCACCATTGCGCGCCGCCCAGGAACAGAACCACCGCCACGATTGCGAACACCGCGGTCACACCGCGACCGAGTTCTTCCGCGAGGAACACCGCGATTGCGGTCCACACCACGGCGACCATCGCCAGCGGCAGCATTATCTTCCAGCCCAGTTGCATCAGGCGATCGTAGCGGATGCGTGGTAGCGTCGCACGGACCCAGATCATCCCGGCCAGCAGCAGAAACACCTTCACGGCATACACCAACGGCCCCAACAGCGGGAAGCGGTCCACCAACACGAAATGATAGCCGCCGAGATAGAAGGCCGCGCCGATCATGCTCACCGTGATCATCCCGATGTATTCCGCCAGGTAGAACAGCGCGAACTTCATACCGCTGTATTCAGTGTGATACCCGGCGGTCAATTCCTGCTCTGCTTCCGGCAGGTCAAATGGCGCGCGGTTCACCTCTGCCAGCAGCGCCAGGAACAAGATAGCCGCTGCCAGCGGATTCTGGAACACAAACCATCCGAGGATCGGCGGGTCGTTCTGCGCCTCGATGATATCGCCGACGCTCATCGAACCGGCCAGCAACACCGGGACCACCACCGCCAGCCCCATGCTCAGCTCGTAGCTGATCATCTGCGCCGAAGAGCGGATCCCGCCAAGAATGGCGTACTTGTTGTTACTCGCCCAGCCCGCCAGCACGACGCCGTAGATACCAACACTCGTGATACCGAGAATCCACAACACGCCGATATTCGGATCGGTTAGCCCTTGCGTCACCCGGTACCAGTTGCCATCGAACCACGGGATCGAGATCGGCGGCCCCAGCGGGACAACAGCCACCACGACAATCGCGGGAACCATTTTGATCAGTGGCGCGAGCCAGTAGATCAGTTTCTCTGCACCGCGCGGCGTGATGTCTTCTTTGAAGATCAGCTTGATACCGTCAGCCACCGGCTGCAACAGCCCCGCCGGCCCCGCACGGTTTGGCCCAATACGCGCCTGCAACCATGCGAGCAGACGGCGCTCTAGCAGCGTCGTGTAGGCAAACCCGGTGAGCAGCACTAGGAACAGCAATACGCTTGTGAAGATAGCGTGGATTGCCGTGCAGGTCCCGTTGGCGCTGCACTCAATGATTGTAGCGGATTCCCCTGGTCCAAACATCGTCCGCTCTATTCTCCGATCTTCTGCACGGCGCAGGCTTCTGGCGTCGTCGGCAGGGGCTGGTGCACAAGCTGCATCGGCAGCAGCGCAAACCCGGCTGGCGCGCGCCCATCGACCCGCGCGATGACCTCAGTTCGGAACCCTTCGCCGGACACAGCCACTCGATCGCCGGTCACAATTCCTAGGCGTCCGGCGTCTTCGGCGTTTAGCTCGACATACGGCTCCGGAACGCGCTGGTGCATCAACTTGCTGGGCTCAAACAGCGGGCCGCGGTCATATAGCAGCCGAACCGGTATCAGCGTTAACTCGTCGCCCGAAACTGGCGCCTCGGCACGCGCCGGGCGAACCGGCAGCGCAGCGCCCTCTGCCTGTGCCGAGGGCGGAAGCGGAAGCCCCAGCCCATGTAGATTGAAGTATGAGGTTCCGCCATAGTACAGATCATCCCCGCCAACCAGCGGGTACTGCTGCTCGACTTGCGCCAGCCGCGCGAAGCTCGCCTCGGCGTAGTCCGGCACCGAGCGATTGATGTCGCGCATTACCGCCGCAGTGGAGATCGGGGCGCGAGGTCCGCCCAGTCGCTCGCCAATACTGGCGAAAATCTTCCAGTCTGGCAGCGCATCACCAATGATTGCCTGCACCGGGTTGAATCGCTGCACCCGGCGCAGTCCATTCGTGAAGGAGCCATCGCGCTCAGCGAAACTCTGACGCGGCAATACCAGGTCCGCGGCCTCAGCCGTCGGCGTCATGAATAGCGATGTCGCCACCACAAACTCCGCGCTGCGAATGGCGTCCGCCGCACGGGGATCGTCCTCTACCGCGTTCGCACCCGCGATCATCCACATCTTCGGCGGCGTGTCCAGCAGCACATGTGTCGCCTCGGCAGAGAAGCCCATGTCATACGCGCCTTGCATATTCGCGCCAGGCCAAACCGCGACAAGGCCGTTGTTCGTCTTGCCCGCGCGCCCGGTCACGATCAGCAGATTCGCCGCCGCCTGCATCAGCGCGCGGTGCTCCGCGAGGGATAATCCCTCGCCGCCCGCGAAGATGATCAGGTTCTCGGCATCCAGCAACGCGTCCGCCGCTTCCGGCTGTGACCCTTCTACATCGCGCAGCGAAGACTGAAGCTCCGACAGCCCCGGCGCACGTGTCTCGCTCAGCCCGTCCGGCGTGCCACGCTCCAGCGCGCTCGTCAGCAGACCGTTGAGCACATCCACCGCCGCGCCATACTGGTAACGTACAGGCACCGTCGCATAACGTTCGAGCTTAGTCGGGCGCGCGTTCGCGACCACAAGCTTCGCGCCCCGGTCAACCGCTTGCTTAACCTGCAGCCACCAGATCGGCGCTTCTTCTTCGAAGTCCGACGCGACCACCAGGATCGCAGTCTCCGGTCCGACATCGCGCAAGCGCGTTTCACTGCCTACGCCCACCTGCGCGATGAGTTCGCCGCCGGTCATGATCGCGGGCCAGACGCCCAACTGCACGTCAGACCCCGCGCGTTCCGCTAGAGTGCGAAGCGCCCAGAAATCTTCGTTCGAGAGATCCGGACCGCCGAGCACGCCCATCGACGCGCTGTGCTGCTTGATTTGCGCCGCAATCTGATCATACGCGGTCGCCCAGTCAACAGCCACCCACTCGCCGTTCTGCTTCATCATCGGCTGTTCGAGCCGTCCCTCTGCGCGGGAGTGATGATGGCCGAAGCGGCCCTTGTCACAGATCCAGATTTCGTTCACCCACTCGTTCTGGCGGGGCATGATGCGCTTGATGATCTTCTTGCCGCCCGAGTCACGGTCCTGGCGCGTGCTGGCGCTGAGGTTGCAGCCCACCGGGCAATGCGGGCAGATCGTCGCTTCCTGCTCAAGCTCCCAGGGGCGCGCGCCAAAACGGAAGTCCGCCGTAGTCAGCGCGCCCACTGGGCAGATATCGGTCGTGTTGCCGCTGAACTTTGTGTCGAACGGCGGATCGCTGATCGTCACGATTTGCAGTCGGCGACCCCGCTCGTGGAAGGCCAGCACATCATCGCCCACGATCTCATCACAGAAACGGGTGCAGCGCGCGCACTGAATACAGCGCTCGCGGTCGAGATAAATCAGCTCGCCCAGCGGCACATGCTTGTCCAGCCGGATCTTGTCATCGAAGATGAAGCGAGACTGCCCCGGCCCGTAGCCCATCGTCAGGTTCTGCAGCGGACACTCGCCGCCTTTGTCGCACACCGGGCAATCGAGCGGGTGGCTGGTCAGCAGAAATTCGAGGATGCTGTCGCGCCCGCGCGTCACCAGATCGGTCGTCGTACGTACCGCCAGCCCTTCGGTCACATTCTGGGTGCACGCCGTCTGCAGGCGGGGAATCCAGCGGATAACCGGCTGTCCGTCTTCCTCGCGCTCAATCTCGCCAGTATCGCGATTCACCGATAACGAACCCAGTTCGACAAGGCACATCCGGCACATGCCAACTGGCTTCAGTTTCGGGTGATAGCAGAACACGGGGATGTCAATGCCCTGCATTTTGGCCGCATCCACCAAATTTGTGCCCTTCGGCACCTGGTAGGCCTGACCATCAATGTAAAACGTTACGAGTTCAGCCATGTTGCTCCTCAGCGGATCAGAGCCTTAACGCCAATCTACGGACGCGCTCGCGGCGCGCTCAACTGCTGTCAGTCGGAAGCAGTTCGCCTTCGCAGGCTGCCAGGCCCGCCTGCGCCCGGTCGAGGTACGCCTGCTCGACATACCCCCACGCGCTTTGCGCAAGCCGCTGGCGCACAAGGTCTCGCGCTGCTTCAAAATCGGATGCCGCGCGGCGCGGGTCTCCGGCGGTTAGCCAGGCTTCGCCCCGCAGCAAGTAGTTCACCGGCTCCTCAGGATATCGCTCGATCGTCTCGCTGAGCAGCAGGACGATTGGCAGATCAGGAGCCGAGTCGGTCACAATACGCCGCCTTCTCCCACTGCTTCGGGGAATTCACCGGCTGACGCGCGCGTGTAATCGTGCATCTGTTCAACGGCCTGCGCCGCCTCGCGGCTAGTTTCGGCCTTGCGAATGTACTCTTCGTACTCGGAATAGAAGTGCTGCACGGTGGACAGCACCGGGTTCGCAGCGAACTCGCCCAGCGCACAGAGCGTCACGCCGCCCTGCATATTGCGCGGGACTGTCTTCAACAGTTCAAGATCCTGCCACGTGCCCTTGCCCGCAAGCAGCCGGCGATAGATGCGCTCCAACCAATATGTTCCTTCGCGGCAGGGGGTGCACTTTCCGCAGCTTTCGTGCTTGAAGAAGTGCGTCATCTTCGCCGCCGCCCAGACCATATCCGTATCCTCATCCATCAAAATGAACGACGCGGAGCCGAGCGTGCTGCCGAGCTTGACAACGCTCTCGTAGGTCAGCGGCGCATCAAGCACCTCGTCGGTTGCGGGCAGCACCGGGCCGCTCGCCCCGGACGGCAGGATTGCTTTGAGCGTCTTCCCGTTCGGGATGCCGCCGCCATGCTCGTAAATCAATTCGCGGAAGGTGATACCAAACGGCAGCTCATAGTTGCCGGGCTTGGCGATGTGTCCGCTCAGGCAGAAGATCTTAACCCCGCTGCTTTCGGGCGTACCGATCGCTTTGTACGCTTCGGCGCCGTTCCGCAAAATCCACGGCACATTCGACAGCGTCTCGACATTATTGACCACAGTCGGCGCATAGTAAAGCCCACCGCCCTGCTGCGCCGGGAATGGCGGGCGCACGCGCGGCTGGCCGAGCAATCCTTGCAAGCTGTTGAGCAGCGCGCTCTCTTCGCCGCAGATATATGCGCCAGCACCCAGGTGCACGTAGACCGGGCAGCTCCACTCGCCACCGAGGATATTATCACCCACCAGGTTCGCCTGCCGGGCGATCTCGATTTGCTCCTCAAGGGCGTGCGCCAACTCCCAGAACTCGCCACGGCAGTATATGTAAACCGCGGTTGCCTGGATCGCGTAAGCAGCGATGAGCGCACCTTCGATGACCTGATGCGGGTTCTTCTCCAGCAGTTGCCGGTCCTTAAACGTGCCCGGCTCGCTCTCATCCGCGTTGACGGTCACGTACTTGATCGGCGCATCCTGCGGGATGAAGCTCCACTTACGCCCAGCCGGGAAGCCCGCCCCACCGCGCCCGCGCAGGTTCGAATCCAGCACAATCTGGATCACCTCAGCGGGAGTGTGCTCTTGAAGTGCTATCCGCAGCCCTTCGTAGCCGCCATGCTCGCGGTACGTCTCAAACTGCCCGATGTCCGGAATATCGAGATCGCGCAGCAGAATGTGTTCCATGTATCTATCCAGTCTCTGATGTCTGTGCCAGCGCCTCTCACAAACCGCGCGCCGGTACGAAGACCGTCACGCGTCGGCACTGTCCCGCTTGGACAAATAGCGAATATCCGGATGTTCCAGGTAACCTGCTTCAGCGAACAGCGCCTGGCTGGGCTTGTTCGGCCCTTCAATAAGCGCCGCGAATACGTGAAGTCCTTCGGCTCTCAGCGCGTCTTCTGCCGCTTGAATCAGGTCGAGCGCAATACCCTGCCGCCGAAAGTCCGGGTGTACCGCGAGGCGGTTAATCCACCCTTTGCGCGCGTCGTGCGTAACGATCACGACCCCGGCAAGCTGCTCGCCCACTCGCACACCCAAAACTTGCTGCACACCTGTCGCGAGTTGGGCACGGAACGCCGCGCGGCTGTCTCGTCCGACCGGCCTGATCGATAGACCAGCCGCCTGCCAGAGCGCGAGGATCGCGTCGTAATCGTCCTCGCCGAGCTTCACCACGCGTCGCGCAGCGTCCATTACTCCGTCTGGTGTTCAGCCGCCTCGGCACGCAGCCGGTCGATCAACGCTTTGACCGTCTCGCGATCCAAGTTCTCATGGTAATGGAAATTGCACTGCATCATCGGCGCTTTGTCACACGCCGCCAGGCACATCACCTGCTCAACTGTAAACAAGCCGTCTTCAGTCGTTCCGCCATCTTCAACGCCCAAAATCTCGCACAAATCCCGATAAAAGTCATCCGCGCCACGCAACGCGCACGGCAAGTCCGTGCAGACCTGAAACCAGTACTTACCCTTTGGCTTCTCGGAATACATGGTGTAGAAACCGGCGATCGAGTGCACCTGAGTCGCGTCCACGTCGACCAGCGCCGCGACCTCTTCCAGCGCATCCTCACTCAGCCAGCCGTAGTCTTCCTGAGCCAGATACAGCAAGTCCATAATGGCGGAGCGCTTATCCGGATATTTGGCGAAGATTTTTTCGATTCGATCCGCGTACTTGTCTGCCAGCACGGCTTGTCTCCAGATTCAGCAACTGCTTATAGCGCGACCAGCTTATCGGTCGCAGTCCCCCAGCACAATATCGATTGAGCCGATGATCCCGACCACGTCCGCGATCATATATCCCTTCGTCATCACCGGCAGCGCGCTCAGATGCGCAAAGCTCGGCGTGCGAAGGTGCACCCGCCAGGGCTTCGGCCCACCATCGCTCACCAGATAGCATCCTAGCTCGCCGCGCGGGCTCTCGACGCGCACGTAGACTTCGCCCTTCGGCGGGCGGAACCCCTCGGTCCATAGCTTAAAGTGGTGGATGACCGCTTCCATGCTGTGGCCAAGTTCAGACCGTGGCGGCGGCACATACTTGCGGTTATTCGAACGAAACGGCCCATCCGGCAGGCGGTCAAGCGCCTGCTGGACAATGCGGACGCTCTGGCGCATTTCCTGAATGCGGACCATGTAACGGTCGTACACGTCGCCGTGCTGGCCGACCGGAACATCGAACTCAAAGTCCTCATAGCTGCTGTACGGCATCGCCTTGCGGATGTCCCAGTTGACACCGGACCCGCGCAGCGTCGGCCCGCTGCACCCATACCGGATTGCGTCTTCCGCCGAGATGAAGCCGACGCCTTGCGTGCGGTCCAGCCACAGCGGGTTTTCAGTCAGGATGCGCTCATAATCGTCGATTTTTGCCGGGAAATAGTTAAGGAAGTCACGGACTGCCGGTTCAAACTCCGGCACGGTTTCGCGCCACACGCCGCCCGGACGGAAGTACGAGGTCATCATCCGCTGCCCGGAGAGCATTTCGAAGATGTCCAGGACTCGCTCACGCTCGCGGAAGCAATAAAGCATCATGCTCATCGCGCCGAGGTCCAGCGCGTGCGTGCCAAGCCACACCAGATGGCTGTTGATCCGCGTCAGCTCCGCCAGCAATACGCGTAAGTACTGCGCGCGCGGCGGCACATCGAGCTCAAACAGCTTTTCCATCGCCAGGCAGAACACCAGATTGTTCCCCAAATTATTGAGGTAATCGGCGCGGTCTGTCAGGGTGATGGCCTGCTCGTAACGCTTGGCCTCCATCGTCTTCTCGATGCCGGTGTGCAAAAAGCCGACATCCGGCGCGCAATTGACAATCTCCTCCCCGTCGAGCTCAAGCAGCACGCGCAACACGCCGTGCGTGCTGGGATGCTGTGGCCCCATGTTGAGGACCATCGTCTCGCCAGCGAACGCACGATCGCTCACCAAGCCCTTTAGGGTCTCGAGATCGCCTTCCCACTGGCTTTCGTCTAGCCTGGTCATATCGTGTCGCTCCGCTCTCGGGCGCTACTCTTTGGCATACGGCTTGTGCTTGTTGATTTCATCGAAGTTGAATGAAAACTGGACCGTCTCGTAGCCGAGAGGGTAGTCTTTGCGCAGGGGATGGCCTTCCCAATCTTGGGGCATGAGAATGCGCCGGAGATCGGGATGGTTGTTGATATGGATCCCGAACATATCGTAGGCTTCGCGCTCAAACCAGTTCGCTGCCGGGTAGATGCTAGTGACGCTCTCGACCGACGGCGTCTCATCATCAAGGTAGGCTTTCAGTTCGAGCGAGATATTGTTGCGCATCGAGTAGAGGTGGTAAACCAGAGCGAAACGCGGCGAGTCGGGATAGTAATCAACGCCGGTGACGCCAGAGAACATATCAAACTGCAAGCCGTCCGTGTCTCGGCAATAGCGGCACACGTCGACGATTTTTTCTGACTTGATAACGAGGGTGACATCCCCGCGAAACTCGTACAGCCGCTCGACGGCGTCTGGCAACGCGTCCTGGATAGCTTTTGCGGCGGAAACTCTTTGCTCAAATGTCGTCATCACGGTTTCACCGGTTCGCTTTGAGAATTGGTTGTGAGCACAAGATAGCTTAAGCCCAATCGGTCAGGCGTTCCTGCTTCACCCGCTCGTGGAGGGTAAGCACACCGTGAATGAGCTGCTCTGGCCGCGGCGGGCAGCCAGCAACGTACACGTCAACCGGGACGATTTCGTCTACGCCCGGAACAATTGCATAATTGTTGAAAACGCCAGAGCACGAGGCGCAATCACCCATGCTCAAGACCCACTTGGGCTCGGGCATCTGATCGTAAAGTTGGCGGAGCACGGGGGCCATCTTGCGCGAGAGCCGTCCGGCCACGATCATTAAATCGCTCTGACGCGGGCTGGCACGGTTTAGCTCCATGCCAAAGCGCGACATATCATAGTTAGATGCCTGGGTGCTCATCATCTCAATTGCGCAGCAAGCAAGCCCAAACAGGAGCGGCCACATCGCACGCGTGCGCGCCCAGTTGACCGCATCTTCCAGGCGCAGGGTCACCACCCCCATGTCACCGAGCTTCTGGGTTACTCCCATTCCAATCCTCCGACCTTCCACTCGTATATGAACCCAACCGTCAGCACGAAGAAAAACACACCCATGACAACCAACCCATACGCGGCGAGGTCGCGAAACACGACCGCCCACGGCATGAAGAAGATCACCTCGATGTCAAACAGAATGAACAGCACAGCAACGCGGTAGAACTTGACTGGAATCCGGCGAATACCGGGGCCATAGGGCTCCATACCGCTCTCGTACGGCGCAAGCTTGCGCGCATTGGGGCGAAATGGACCGAAAATGCGCGAGATGAACAGGATGATGATTCCCATTATCACGGTGAGAATCAACAGAGCAGCTATGGGCGCATATTCGGATAGCACAGTAAAAACCTCCGGTAGTCGAGGTTAGGCAGGGTCGTAATTGTTCTAATAAGAACAAGTCTGTACGAGGTTAGCATAAAGGGGAGATCGTGTCAAAATTCATTTGGAACCAAAACATCGCGATTATGAGAGAGAAAAGCCCTCCACAAAGAGGGCTTTGCGCAGGTGCTGGAGTTATGAAATTTGGCAGATAAAACAAACGGGACGCGAGCAGGGGGTGGTTGGCGACGACCTAGTCTCCCAGGGGG
>CAZVCM010000133.1:0-11045 GCA_964626105.1 uncultured Thermoflexus sp. | reverse complement strand
CCAGACGTGGGCGGAGATGGCCATGAGGAGCATGACGACGCCGCCGGAGGCCTCGGTCGAGGCGAATCGACGGAGCGGGCGGACCACCGCTCGGGGGTCGAGGCGGTCGGACTGGCTCCAGGTGCGAGGGAGCGTTGGCTCGTGGAGGGTGGGTTCTGGCACGGCTGAGAGTCTGCCGCCTCGTCGCTCCCCGACACACGTTCAGACCGCCCACCCACCAACCACCGCCCAACCCCGCGCCCCCTGGTCCCGCCACGCGAAATGGGCGAGCAACCTACGCTCGTTCGAGCGTATCCTCGTCTTCCGTCATCCCGATCGGACGAAGCCTGTTTCCGTGCCGCATCGACGCTTCTGCCGCTTCAAGCACGCGAACCACGGCCAGTCCGTTGCGTCCGTCGGTGCGCGCCGCCTCGCCTGTTTTGATGCAATGCAGAAAATGCTCGCACTCTGCGCGCAGCGGCTCGCGTGGCGTGACCGGCGGGATCACGACGCTACCGTGATGGTACTGAAGCTGGAAAACACCAAAGTTATCAGTATAGGGCTGATCGACCCCTTTGTCGTAGATGCGAATTTTCTCGTCCAGCGAGACGTCGTCATAGACCGCCATCTTCTTGCTGCCGACCACCGTCACCTCGCGCACTTTACGCGGGTCGAGCCAGCTCAGGCGGCTGTGGCTGTAGACGTTGTTCGGCCAAGACATACACAGGAACGCGATCTCCGTGACGCCGGGCAAGATAAACGAAGCACCTGACGCGCTGGTCTGAATCGGGTCTGCGCCCACCAGATACCGCAGGATCGAAATATCGTGCGGCGCCAGGTCCCACAGGACGTCCAGGCTCGGATTGAACGCCCCCAGATTGAGGCGCTCGGTGCTGATGTAGTAGATCTCGCCAAGCTCGCCGCTGTCGATAATCGATTTGAGCGCGTGCACCGCCGGATTGAACTCGAAGACATGCCCCACCATCAAGACGAGGCCCTGTTCATCCGCGATGCGGATCAGGTCTTCGGCGTGGGCGCTGCTCAGCGTGAGCGGCTTCTCAACGAGCGTGTGCAGTCCGTGCCGAAGACAGTCACGAGCGATCGGATAGTGGGTGGGCGGCGGCGTCGCGACGACCACCGCGTCCAGCCCCATCCCGAACAACACCTGATAATTCTTCGTCGTCCGAACCCCCGGATACCGAGCCTGAATGTAGGCGAGCCGATCCTCGCGCAGATCGGCGACTGCGACCAGCTCCGCCTCGCTAATCTCAGCGAAGTTCCGGATCAGATTCGGCCCCCAATATCCGCATCCGATAGCACCAATACGTACGGGCATGTTCCGCTCCTGTCGCTAACAAGCCCCCTGCCCCCGACAGACCGCCAATGGCGTCCGTAGCAAAATCTTGATGTCCAGCCAGAGGGACTGATGCTGGATATACCATAGGTCCAGCTGGACCATTTCGTCAAACTCAGCGGAGCTTCGCGCTGCCACCTGCCACAGACCGGTCAGACCCGGCAGCGCGTGGAACCGGAGATGATGCCAAGTCTTGTACTTTTCGACCTCGTAGGGCAGCGGCGGACGCGGCCCCACCAACGCCATATCGCCTTTCAGAACGTTCCAGAACTGGGGAAGCTCGTCCAGGCTGCAGCGGCGCAGGAACCGTCCGACATGCGTTACACGCGGATCGTCGGTCAGCTTCCGCACCGTCGCATTATGACCGTTAAGGTCGGCCATGCGCGTCTCATCGCCGTCGATGAACGCCTCGACGAACGCGCGGTGTAAGGCGCAGTCAGTATCCTGGTACATGCTCCGAAACTTGTAAAACGTGAAGGTATGGGTCTCCCACGTCACGCGGCCCTCTTTCACGACCCGCCGGCTGCCGACTCGCTGCTGCCGGTAGATAACCGGCCCGGACGAATCGAGCTTGATCCAGACGGCGATCACCGCGAAGACCGGCGCCAGCACGAACAACGCGCAAAACGCGCCAATGACGTCGAGAACGCGTTTGAAACCGTAGTACAAGCGCTGGTTCAGATCGAGTGCCTGCGGCCCATGCGCCCAGGCGTCGAAATCGATCGTTCCCAGAGATGGAGAAGAGATATCTTCCTGTAGCATAATCCCCGCTCCTTCTAAGCTAGACCGCATGATTCGGATGCTGCAACTATCTCTGTTCGCCTGATACTGAGCGTTTATGCGCAGCTTTAGCCCCTGATACTGTCACATTCAGGCGGGTCGTTGATCGACTGCTAAAGAGCGGTGGTGGTGATATCAAACCGGCTTGTCGGGCCATCCTTGTATGAGGATGGCAGTCTCGTGAATGGTGGGGGGTTCAAGAGCGATGTGTGGTGAGGGTGCGATGCGGCGCGTACAGCGGTTTCCCAGAGAGCTCGATCCAACCTGGCCGTCATCCTACATGGCATTTCGCGAGCACGTCAGCCATTGCCTGCGGAGTGGGTCAGGGGAGTACAAACTTGCGATTACAAGTAGCAGCTTGTGATTTATTGAACTATTAGCATAGTACCACGGTACTTTTGTGTTTCTAGTAAATTCTATATAAAAATTTGCTTAAGAATCTTTGACAATTACCAGCCCCCTGCTTTATCCTACAGAAATGCTTCCGCAATTTTTAAAGAAGAAAATGCGCTGCGGCACTTATGACACATAAAAAACACCAACTCACCTTGTTTATATCCACGCCAGCCCCTATTGCGCTGCCTGTGCAATTGTGGTTTGATTGGAGTAGCTCACACTCTTCCGCTGGGCCTGCGACGCCGATTCCACCGTCCCCACGCGTTGCGCTGGCTCATCACCCTGGCACCCTGCTCCATCTGCGGCCCTTCACCCGAATCTAACCACCTGTAAGGAGTCGTGCGCAATGGCAAACATCCCCCTGGTCGATCTGAAAGCTCAATACGCAACCATAAAAAACGAGATTGATTCAGCAATGGCGCGGGTGGTCGCCAACACAAGTTTTGTCGGCGGCCAGGAACTTAATGTCTTTGAGAAGAACTTTGCAGCGTTTCAAGGCGCGCAGTATGCGGTGGGGTGCAGCAACGGCACCGCTGCGATCATGCTGGCGCTGCGCGCGCTCGGCATTGGGCGGGGCCACGAAGTCATCACGGTCGCCAACACCTTCTTCGCTACCGTCGAAGCGATTCTTCACGTTGGCGCGACGCCGGTGCTGGTCGATATCGATCCCATCACCTACAACATCGATCCTGATCAGGTCGAAGCCGCCATTACGCCCATGACACGCGCCATCCTGCCAGTGCACCTCTACGGGCAGATCGCGCCAATGGAGCGCCTCACCGAGATCGCGCACCGGCACGGACTGCTGATCATAGAGGATGCAGCCCAGGCGCACGCTGCCGAGCTGTACGGCAAGCGAGCGGGTTCATGGGGCGCCGCGGCGTGCTTCAGCTTCTACCCGGGCAAGAACCTCGGCGCGTATGGCGAGGCGGGCGCGGTGCTAACCAACGACACCGCGCTAGCCGAGCGCATGAAGAAGCTGCGCGACCATGGCAGCGCGCGCAAGTACTATCACGATGAAATCGGCTACAACGAACGGCTGGACTCACTCCAGGCCGCGATCCTCGACGTCAAGCTGCACCATCTCGAAGACTGGACCGAAGCGCGCCGCCGCCACGCCGCCCGCTATACGGCGCTGTTGCGCGATGTACCGGGCATCATCACGCCGGTCGAAATGTCAGGCGCAAGGCACGTCTACCATATCTACTGCGTGCGCGTGCCCGGTAACCGCGACGCGATCAAAGACACACTCAACCAGCAAGGCATCGGCGCGGGCATTCATTATCCCATTCCGATCCACCTGCAGCCCGCGATGCACGATCGCGGCTGGCGGCACGGTGCGTTCCCGCAGACTGAAACAGCCGCCAGCAGCATCCTGAGCCTGCCGCTGTTTGCCGAACTCACCGAGGAGCAAATTCAGACGGTCGTCAGCGCGTTAGCTGAGGCGATCGGTGTGACAGCCTAGTCCAGCGCCCCGCGCGGCGCCCGCCAGCCGGATACTGCTTCGAGCGTGCAGCCTTCCGCCGCCCACCCCGGCGAAGGTTGCGCGCTCGCTTATACCGCCGGTGGGTGGCCAGTACGCTGGAGCTAACACCGTTGGCAACACCGCGCGCCCTTGCTACGCTTTTCAACAAGCAAGACTCCCCCGCGTTATTGTTTAAGAGAGCAGAAAGGGGTATGCCATGCTTTGGAGACGATTGTTTTCGTACACCGTTGGAGCCGTGGTCGTAGTCGCGGCGCTCGCATTCGGGTTTTTGCTGGTGCGCCCAGCAGCGGCGCAGGGCCCGGAGAACGATCCGGGCATCCAACTTGGACCGCGTCCCTTCTACCTGGTGGACGATATGGACGAGGGCGAGCTGAAAACGGCGCTCCAGCAGTGCGAGCAGGGGCCGTTTTATCGCACCGATTTCAGTATCGGCCATCGAGGCGCCGCTTTGATGTTTCCCGAACACACCCGTGAGTCGTACATCGCGGCGGCACGCATGGGCGCGGGCGTCGTTGAGTGCGACGTCACCTTTACCGCCGATCGCGAGCTGGTCTGCCGCCATTCCCAGTGCGACCTGCATACCACGACCAACATCCTTGCGATTCCTGAATTAGCAGAGAAATGCACGCAGCCCTTCACCCCAGCCACGCTCGATCCCGAGACGGGCGAGGTCATCGAGCGCGCTTCGGCGATGTGCTGCACCAGCGACATCACGCTCGAGGAGTTCAAATCGCTCGTCGGCAAGATGGACGCCTCGAACCCCGCCGCGCAAACCGTCGAGGAGTATATGGGCGGAACCGCGAACTGGCGCACCGATCTTTACGCTTTGAATAGCGGCACGCTGATGACGCATGCCGAATCGATCGCGCTGTTTCAGGAGTTGGGCGTGAAGATGACGCCGGAGCTGAAGACGCCGAGCGTCGAGATGCCCTTCGAGGGCGATTACACGCAAGCGATGTATGCGCAGCAGATGATCGACGAGTATAAGGCAGCAGGCGTCCCGCCGGAAGACGTCTTCGCGCAGTCGTTCCTGTTCGATGATGTGCTGTACTGGATCGAGAACGAGCCAGAGTTCGGCGCGCAGGCCGTTTATCTGGATCCGCGCAGCATCGGCCCGGACTTCGACTCGAACGATCCCGGCACATGGTCGCCCACCATGCAGGAACTCGCCGACCAGGGCGTGCAGATCATCGCCCCGCCGATGCAGTTCCTGGTGACGCTTGACGAGAATGGCGAGATCGTGCCGTCCGCCTACGCCATTGAAGCGAAAGCAGCGGGGATGGAGATCATCACCTGGACGCTGGAGCGCTCTGGCCCGCTGACCGATGGTGGCGGCAGCTACTACCAGACTGTGAGCGACGCGATCAACAACAGTGGCGATATGTACAATGTGCTCGACGTGCTGGCGCAGGATGTGGGCATCCTGGGCATATTCTCCGACTGGCCCGCGACGGTGACCTACTACGCCAACTGCATGGGCATCGAGTAACCGCACCGAATCAGAACGCAAGCGGAGCGCTTCACAAAGGCGCTCCGCTTTTCATTTCAGTGATCGACCGCACGCGCGACAGGCTGCGCAACGTCGGGTAGAAATCATGCATATACACCTGTAGAGCTGCTCACCGAGTGAACGCAGTTCCCCGGCGGCCATCACCCGCGCGACGTCCAACCTCCTGCCAGTTACCCGCGGGCACACCCAATTTTCGTGCGCTCCGGTAGCGCGTAAAAGGAAACAGAAATGGTGGTGACGGAAGCTCGACTAGCGGGCGCGGTTGCGCTGTTTGTCCTTATCCGGGCTCTGGCTGAGCGTCTCCGGCAGGCCGCTTAACTCGCTGATTTTCACGGCGCATAAGCTGCTCGGGCTGGGGACCGCGATCCTCCTGGTAGTCATGATCTATCGCACCCATCAGCAGTCCGGCCTGAGCACGCCGCAACTCGCGTTCAGCGCACTTACGGGCGTACTCTTCCTGAGCACTGTGATCGCAGGTTCATTTTTAAGCTTCGAAAGACCAACGCCCGCGATCGTACTGTGGCTTCATCAGGTCGTGCCCGCCCTGACAGCGGTCTCTGCGTTTAGCACGGTATACCTTCTGCTGGACCGAACAGCGTGATTTAGCGCGGCCCGCGGTGATTAGCGTATCACAGCCCATCGCCGCTCGCAGACTGTATGTGGCCCCAGCCGCGCGTAACCCTGTCGTGCGTTACGGCGCTTCGGCCTCGTCTGCGGCGAGGTTCCTGAAATCGCCAAAAGCGCCTCACGTCCTTACTGCGGCGGCGTGACTCGCTCAATGGCGACCGCGCACCCGTTCTCAACCGTGATCACCACCGCGCCCAGCTCGATCTCGCCAGGCGCAAGCTTCTGCGGCGGACCGGGATGCACGCCCCGGCGGATAGCGTTGATGAATTGCGCTTCGTGATAGCCTTGTAGGCCGGCGCCCGGCCCAGTCATGCCGACATCGCTGATGTACGCCGTGCCGCCTGGCAGAATCCGGGTGTCGCAGGTCGGAACGTGTGTATGCGTCCCGACCACACCAACCGCGCGCCCTGCCACGGCGAATCCCAGCGCCATCTTCTCCATCACCGACTCGCTGTGGAAATCAACAAACACCATATCGACCGCGCCAGCTTCGGCCCAGGCGGCGAGCTGCGCTTCCAGCGCGGGATACGGATCGTTCACCTCAGGGAGCGTCGTGCGGCTGGCGACATTGATCACGCCTAATCGCTGGTCATTTTTCTCGACGACCGCGGCGCCGCGTCCGGGCATACCGTCCGCATAGTTCAGGGGACGCAGCACTCGCGGGTCGTCATGGACGCTGTAGTCAGGCGCGTCAAAGGAATGGTTCCCGCCGGTCACCAGATCGATCCCAGTCGCAAACAACCGCTGCAGCGAGGGCGGCGTCATCCCGCAGCCGCCGGACGTCAGGTCAAGGTTTTCGGCATTGGCGATCACGAAATCAGCGGCCAGTTCGTTCACCAGCGCAGGCAGGTGTGCTTCCAGATAGGCCAGACCTGTGGCACCAACGATGTCGCCGATGAATAGAATCCTGGTCATCCTTTGACTGCTCCCTCGGTGAACGTCCGCAAGATTTGCTTGCGAAGTGCGATATACATCAACATGATCGGCAGGGTCGAAACGACCGAGGCGGCCATCAGGTTACCCCAGTTCGCCCCGCTTTCCGGATTATCGTAATAAATGTCGACCGCGACAGTCATCGTGTAGGAAGCCGGATCGCCGCCGCCGACCAGCAGCGGCCAGATAAAGCGATTCCACGTGATGATAAACACGTAGATTGCGACAGACACAATCGGCGCGAGGCTGGACGGCGCCAGGACGCGCCAAAGCACCTGCCACGAGTTCGCGCCATCAATGCGCGCCGCGTCAAACACCTCTTTGGGGAACGTCTGAAAATGCTGGCGCAGCAGAAAGATCCCAAAGCCGACCGAAATCCCCAGCATGGGCACAATCATGCCGATGAGCGAATTCAGCAGCCCCCACTTCGCCAGCAGCAGATAGTTCGGCACATAGGTTACGACAAACGGGACGATCAGGCTGATCAGCACCAGCGACATTAGCAGATTTTTGAAGCGGAAGTCGTAGTAGCTGAAGGCGAACGCTGCCGGGATCGCCAGCACAAGCTGCCCAAGTGTCACTCCGCCCGCGTAAATCAACGAGTTCAGGAAGAACTTCGGCACATTCATCTGTTCGAGCACGTTGCGATAATTGACGAAATCCAGCGGCCACTCGAACGGCGCGATAGGATTGGCAAAAATCCCCTGCGGCGCTTTGAAGCTGAGCCCCACGAGGTAGACCAGCGGCGTGATCACCAGCAACAGCGCCACCAGCAGAATTGATCGGGATACGATGCGTTCCGATGCGCTAGCGGTCATATTGGACATTCCTCTCCAACATGCGGTACTGCACATACGCCAGACCGCCAAACAGCACGATCAACACCACCGACTGAGCTGACGCCAGACCAACCCGGAACGTTCTGAATCCCTCCTGGTAGATCGAGTAGATCAGGTTACTGCTGGCCCCGGCCGGCCCCCCACTCGTCAGCACCTCAATCGGGACGAAGGTGAATTCCAGTCCCTGAATGAGCGTAATCACGAGCAAGAACAGCGCGGTTGGCCCAAATAGCGGCAGAATGATCCGGCGGGTAATCGTCTGGCTGCCTGCGCCATCAACCGCCGCTGCCTCGATCAGATCGTTCGAAATGGATTTCAGCCCGGCCAGGGCAATGAGATAGTGAAAGCCCATCTGCTTCCAGATAGCGACCAGCGCAACAGCCGGGATCACATACGTATCGTTCCGTAACCAGTGGACCGAGTCCACGCCAAGGGTTTTGAGCACCGTGTTAAACAGGCCGCCGGTCGGGTTGTAAAACCAGATCCAGACAGAGACGGCAATATTGGCCGCAAGCACGGTCGGTAGGAAGAACACGGATTGAAACATGGCAATCTCGCGCTGCGTGACGTTCAGCGTCAGAATCGCGAGAAAGATAGGCAGCACGAACGCGCCCGCCAGTATCAACAATAGATAATAGACGCTCTGAATAAGGACCTGGTGAAAGCGCGTGTTGGTCAGCAAATCCAGATAACGCTCAATGCCAACGTATTCGCGAGTCGGGTTGATGAGGTTTCCATCATAAAGGCTGTTGTAGAAAGTGCGCGCTACCGGCCAGAGCACAAATAACGCGATAAAGAACAACGCCGGCGCCAGGTATAGATACGGCATCAGGCGAGACCTCATGCCACTCAGCGCCTGCCTGAGGGTCAACTGCTTGGCGCGATGCGCCAACGACGGTTGTGCAGTCATTCCAATAGCCTCATTGTCCAAGGCACGCAATGGGGAGCATCAGATGCTCCCCATTGTGCCCACTTACTGATGCGCTGACCACCTAACCGCTGCACACTTCTCCGGCGATCAGATCGTTGATCTCAAACGCGGCATCCTGGAGCGCCGCTTCAGCAGAATCCTGGCCGGAGAGAATTAGCTCAGCCGCTTCATGCAAGCGCAGGCCAGCCGCCAGCCCGTTCGGGCCGGGAAAGCTGCCCCAGGTAACGGCCTTGTCCAGCATATCCATACCCACCTGCTGGATCGGGTTCTCGGCAACGAAGTCAGCCAGGTACGCCGGGTCCTCGGTCAGACCAGGAAGCAGCGGCACGTAGCCGGTGCCCATGGTCCACTCGGTGAAGCCTTCGGGCGACAGCAAGTGCTGCATGAAAAGCCAGGCGGCTTCCTGCTTGGCAGGATCCTGGGAGTAAATCGTCAAGAAGTTGCCACCACCAGGCACGCGCACCGAGTTTTCACCGTTCTGCGGATACACCGTCGCGCGCAGGTCGAAGTCCGCATCGCGCTGGATACCGGCGCGAGCCGCAATGCTGTGCACCCAGGCGACTGTCTGCCGGGCGAGCAGCGCCTGACGCGCTTCCTCATTGGATGCGTCCAGGCTGTAGCCCGCTTCAATTAACTCGCGCCAGGTCTCCATCCCCTGGATGGCTTCTTCGCTGTCAAACACGGCCCGCAGTTCGCCATCCACACACGCCAGCAACTCGCCGCCAGCGCTGTTGATGAAGCCCTGCGTCGTCCAGTTGTCCTGCTCGTAGCCCCAAACGATGGCGTGAATACCAAGCTCGTCCTGGATGATCTGCCCGGCCTCGCGCCACTCATCAATCGTCTGCGGCGGATTGTCGGGATCCAGACCAGCTTCAGCCATCAAGTCGGCGTTGTAGTACACTACCGGTACCGAGAGGGAATATGCCATCCCGATCTGCTCACCGTTGACGACGGGTATATCGAGAATGTTCTGGGGAAACTGCGCCAGAAATTCTTCGCCGCCGTAGTTTTCGACGAGCTCGTTGATCGGCACATACGGCAAGCTCGTGCCGACATAGTTCAGGTAGGGATAGGCGGTTTGAACAACATCAGGCGGGTTACCGCCTGCGATCGAGGTTTCGAGCGTCTGCTGAAGCACTTGGTACTCGCTGAACGAGCGCGGTTCGACATTGATGTTCGGATTGGCTTCTTCGAAGCTGGCGATCAGCGCCTCGACCTGAGGGCCGCCAAACGTATCGGTGTTGATGTTCCAATACTCGATAGTGACGGGGTCTTGCGCGCGGACCATGCCCACCGGCACGGCGAGGCTGAACAACAAAACGATACAAAGGAGCCTCAGGAAATACTTGTGGGATAGCATTGTTCTCCCTTTCTGCTTATCAATCAACACAGGCACTTGGTAAAACCTTTTACCTAGATATATCATACTATATAATTCTCGATAACAATTGTCAATAAAACCAGTAGCGCCCGGTATTTGGAGAAAGCCGCATGGCGAAGAAACGAAAAGTAACGATTACCGACGTAGCGCGCGAAGTCGGTGTGTCAATCGGCATTGTTTCACGCGTGCTCAACGGGGACGAGTCGGCGCGCGTCAGCCCGGAAACACGACAACGCATCTTTGAGATCGCTGAAAAGCGGGGTTATTCCGCTAACCTGTTCGCGGCGGCCCTGCGGACCGAGCGCACCGGCATCATCGGCGTGATTAGCCCCAATCTCTCCGGCACCTTCCTCGGCTCGCTGACAATGGCCCTGCAACGCGCAGCGGATGCGCAGGGCGTTGAATTGCTGGTGGCGCTTCCGAAAGTCGACTCGCACGAAATCGCGTCACAAATCCAGTGGATGCAGACTACTCTCTTCGACGGCTTCCTGCTGCTCAGCAACACGCTGGACTATCAGGATACGATCCGCAGACTGCAGGTGATCGAAAAGCCGTATGTCTCGGTGTGCGCCGGGATGCACATGGATGGCCCGCTCGTAAACGCCGATGACGTGGTTGCGCTAGGCCTCGCAGTCGATTATCTCGTGAATCTGGGGCACCGGCGCATCGCGCTACTCTATAACTCGAACTGGCCGCTAGAGCGGGATTACAGACGCTACTTTTTGCAGGCAATGGAAGCGCGCCAACTGCCCGTCATTCCCGGGCTATCCATTGACATAAACGACGCACTCTACACGCCGCGCAGCCCGCACTTTCAGGATACCTGGAC
>CAZVCM010000132.1:0-11115 GCA_964626105.1 uncultured Thermoflexus sp. | reverse complement strand
CCGCCGGTCGAGGGTGCGCGTTATTACCGGGTGATTCCGCTGGCAGGCAGTGGGCTCGGGATGCCGAGCGAGCCGGTGGCGGCACTGCCGCTGGCGCTGCCTGTGCCGGTGATGGCCGCGCCGCGCTGGGCGAGCGGGGGCGCGCTCCGCCTGCGGTGGACGCCGGTGCCGATGGCGAGCGGGTATGAGGTCGAATGCGCGCCGGATGAGGAGTTCGAGGCGTCGGAGGCGACGATCGTCTACCGGGGCGAGCGGCCCGAGGTCACGCTGGCGGGGGATACGCCGCCCGGCCAGTACTATCGCGTGCGGTCGGTGAACGCGCTGTACGCGCCGGGCGCGCCGTCGATGTGGAGCGCGCCGGTGCGCGGCCCGCTGCGGCTGGAGACGCCGGTGTTCACGCAGATCACGGCGCGGCGGCTGGCATGGGAGCGCGTGCCGGGCGCGGGTGTGTACGAGGTGCGCGTCACGCCGCCGGGGATGGACCCGGAACAGGGCGAAGAGGTGTTCACCGAGGAACCGGCGTGCGCCACGACCGGCGAAGGGGCCAGCTATCAGGTGCGGGCGCTGCGCGGGCAGGGGGATAAAGGCGCCGCGAGTGAGTGGAGCGCCCCGGTCACAATCGCGCCACACGCGCAGGCGAAGGCGTCACGCGCGCTGGCGATCCCGGCGCTGATCCTGGTCGCGCTGGCGGCGCTGGCGGTCGGCGTGGGGATTGGCGTGGCGGGGCCGGAGATTTACCGGAACGGACAGGGTGACGAGACGCCCACGGTGTTGGGAACTGCAAGTGAGGCGCCGCACGCGTTCGCGCCGTGTGTGGCGTTGGAGCGGCCCGGGGACGTGCGCCTGCCGGTGTACGCCGCGCCGGACACGTCGTCGCCGGTGCGCTATCCGGACCTGCCGCGCCTGGCGGTGATCAACGGGCGGCTGGACACGACGGATGCGCGCTGGCGGGCGGTGGTCGGGCAGACGGCAGCGGGCGTGCCGGTCATCGGGTGGGTGCTGCTGCCGGATGACCTGGACGAAGTGGCGCTTTATGGCGGCTCGTGCGACCCAGCGCGCTTGCCGGTGTGGGAGGGGTAGCGGGGGTTGCCTATAAGAAGCTTTCACAACAAGGCGCTTAAGTATGGTAACATAACTATAGTTTTACAGTTTCGAACTATTCTCAAATGAAATCCAATTACTTGATTTGTGGTCAGGAGGCAAGTATGGACCTCATCGACCGGATTAATGAATTAGCATCCCAGGCCCCCAAGCAGACCGCCCATATTTCGACCGAGGAAGCAACGAAGAACGCGCTGGTGATGCCGTTTCTTAATGCTCTTGGGTATAACGTCTTCGATCCGACAGAAGTCACCCCGGAACTGACAGCCGATGTTGGCACGAAAAAGGGGGAGAAGGTGGATTACGCCATCTTAAAAGATGGCAAACCAATCATTCTCATTGAGGTCAAGTGCTGCGGCGTCATTCTTGCTTCTGTTCATGCCTCACAGCTTTACCGCTACTTCTCTGTTACGGAAGCACGCTTTGGTATCTTGACAGACGGACTTGAGTATCGCTTCTTCTCGGACCTCGAAGCATCGAACAAGATGGACGAAAAGCCGTTCTTTATCTTTAACTTGCTGAATTACGATGAGAGTGCTGTTGAAGAACTCAAGAAGTTCAGCAAGACGGCTTTTAACATTGATCAGATTCGCTCGACCGCTAACGACCTGAAATATCGACGCGAAATAAAAAATCTGATAGCCGCCGAGTTCAACAACCCGTCTGAAGGATTCGTGCGCTTTTTCGCCGGTCAAGTCTACTCAAAACGCTTGATGCAAAACGTGATTGACGAATTTAATGACATCACGAAGCAGGCGTTTCGGCAGTTTGTGAATGAGCGTATTGAAGCTCGATTGAAAACGGCGCTCGACAAAGAAACCCAATTGACAGAGAAGCAGGATACCACGTCTTCTGCTTCGGAAGCTGAGGAAGAAGTCTCAGAAATTGAGACAACACAAGATGAGTTGGATGCTTATCTGATTGTGAAGGCCATTCTCTGTGAAGTGGTTAGTCCGAAACGGCTCGCGATGCGCGATGTGAAGAGCTATTGTAGCGTTCTACTGGATGACACGAACCGCAAACCGATCTGTCGCTTTCACTTTAACTACAGGCAAAAATACCTTGGTGTGATCGATGACCAGCGAAAGGAAGAGCGCATCCCGATTTCTGACCTGGACGAGATTTACAGCTACGCTGATCGTTTGAAGGCGACGGTCGCCGTTTACGAACAACTCGATCCACAGGTGTAGTGTTGAAGTACTTTTCCCTGGGCGCGTAGTTGAATCCGAATTCGAGCAACTGCCGCCCGGCTGCGCTGCTGATCTGCTGGCGGTCGCCCAGGCGCTGCAAGCTGCCGAGTGACGCGGGTCGCCCCTAATACCCCGGCAGGTCCCACATGCCGCCCATGACCTTGATGCGGGCGCGGCCCACGATGTGGATGCGCTGGTCGCGCTCTAGCATGAACAGGTGATATTTGACGGTCGACGGGCTGAGGTGGCAGCCTGCCGCGATCTCACGGATGCCGGGCGATAGCCCGTCGTGCGTGCGCTTGTAGTCGACAATAAACGCGAAAACCAGCTCGCGGTTGGTGGGGTTATCGTCTTCCATGGCGCTCCCTCACCGTCACGGCTGGCATAGCTCCCCGAGATGTCACGTGTCGCTGGCCCCGGACCACGCGCCGGATAAAGGCCGTTTTCACAGTACCCCCACAGGATGTTAAAGAACATTTGTTCGAACTATCTTCGAGTATAAGCGACCGTTCGAAGCTCTGTCAATGGTTGGCCGCCAGACCTAACGGGTTCCAAGCCACTCTCTAACCATTCCTTTACCCGCTGTGTGCCGCATCGCGCCGCGCCTGCGCGACTTTCTGTTTCCTGCGGCGTGCCGTATAATCGAGGCCAGCTTACCATTGAGGAACAGCATGACCGACAGGCCGAACGGAGACAAACTCATCGCCGCCGACTATACGGCGACCTCGCTGGACGCGCTGCCCGCCGAGCAGTTGATCCGGCTGACGCGCGACTTTATCCGTCGCGTGACGAATGAAGACCGGCAGCGGCTGGCGCTCGAACTGCGCGAGAGCGGGCACCAGCGCGCTATCCGCAGCGCTCCGCCCGCGCTGCAACGCTTCATCACCGGGGAGACGGACCTCGACGAGGAGCTGGCGTTGCGCTATGTCCACGCGCCGCTGCTGTCGCACGTGCGCTTTCTGCCGACGCCCGGCGAGCCGGTCCGGCGCCAGACGAGCGCGTATTTCTCCAGCCAGGATGACTCCGCGCTGATGACGGTCGGCGCGCCGCTGGGCGGGAAGAATGGCGCGGTGGTCGAGTTCACCTTCACGCTGAGGAGCATGGTCGGGCTGGCGTTTCGCGTCGATCCGCTGACGGTCGAGGACCGGCGGCGCTGGCTGGAACTGATCCGGCGGGAGAACGGCATCACCGTGCTGTGGACGCGCGAGCGCTGGGAGAAGCCGTACCTGATTTTCGTCGTGCGCGACTATTTTGCGCGAGTCTACGCTTTTGCGCCGACTGGCTTTGAGGCCGCGGCGCGCCTGACGCCGGATATGCTGAACGCGCTGACCGACTGGTTGGAGACGGTCTGGTTTTCGCGGCAGGCGGCGGCGGACCCCCTCAGCGAGCAGCCCACACTTTTGCAGCCACCGGATGCGCTCGCGCCGGGCGATGATGGTGACGGGGACGCGTCACCGGGCGATTTTACCTGGTAGATGCGGCACGCTGATCCCGCCCGGACTCAACCCAGATCATTTATCGCCAACTGGCGGCCAGTTCGTTAGAATGACGTCTACTGTCTTATCCACCGACCGCCGGGCGAGCGGATCACCCGCGCTCGTCCATTCTGTTTACGGTGACCCCGTCAGGCGCGGACGCGCGTGACGAGCAGAGAGGACATGCGAGTATCATGGACTTGTTCGAAAAGACGAGAACCTTCACGCGGGCAAAAGAGGCAATGGAGCTGGGCCTCTATCCGTTCTTCCAGCCGCTGAGCGACTCGGAAGGAACGACCGCCGTTTTCAAAGGGAAAGAAGTGGTGATGATCGGCTCCAACAACTACCTGGGGCTGACCACCCATCCCAAAGTGCGCCAGGCGGCGATGGACGCGATCGAGCGCTTTGGCACAAGCTGCACCGGCAGCCGCTTTTTGAACGGCACGCTGGAGTTCCATCTGGAACTGGACCGGCGGCTGGCGGAGTTTGTGGACAAAGAGGCGGCGCTCGTCTTCCCGACTGGCTACCAGACGAACGTCGGGACGATCTCCGCGATTGTGCAGAAGGGCGATTATGTGATCATCGACAAGGATGATCACGCCAGCATCGTGGATGGCTGCTTCATGAGCCGGGGCGAGATGCGGCGCTTTAGCCACAACGACCCGGATAGCCTTGACCGCACGCTGCGCCGCCTGCCGGAAGACGCCGGGAAGCTGGTCGTGGTGGACGGCGTGTACAGCATGGGCGGGGATATCGCGCCCTTGCCGAAGCTGGTGGAGATTGCCAAGCGCTATGGCGCGCGGATCATGGTGGACGACGCGCACAGCCTCGGCGTGCTGGCGGACGGTCGCGGCACGGCAGCGCATTTCGGGCTGACGGATGAAGTCGACCTGATCATGGGAACGTTTAGCAAGTCGTTCGCGTCGATCGGCGGGTTCATCGCGGGCAGCGCGGACGTGATGCACTACATCCAGCACCACGCGCGCGCGCTGATGTTCAGCGCCAGCCTGCCCGCGGCGAACGCGGCAGCGGTGCTGGCCGCGCTCGACGTCATCGAGTCCGAACCGGAGCACGTCAAGCGGTTGTGGGACAACGCGAATTACATGCGCGCCGGGCTGCACCGGCTAGGCTATGACACCGGCCCCAGCGAGACGCCGATCATCCCGCTGATGATCCGCGACGAGTATCGCACGGTGCTAGCGTGGCACGCGCTGATCGAGGCGGGCGTATACACGAACCCGGTCGTGCCGCCGGGCGTTCCGCCGAACAGCAGCCTACTGCGCACCAGCTACATGGCGACGCACACGACCGAGCACCTGGATCGGGCGCTGGAAGGGCTGGCGATCGTCGGGCGGAACCTGGATCTGATCCCGGAGGAGACGACGCAACCTGCGTCGTAACACCCATTTTCGCGAGTTGAAGCGGGGCAGCGTGCAGAGCGCTCGCCCCGTTTTTGTTGGGCCGGGCAGGCTCCAGACGACAGAAGCGGGATTCCGGCGCTTGAGGAATCCCGCTCCCGTCGTGAGGAGGGAGACATCACATGAAACGAAGACGGTGCGCAAATAAAACGCTGGCTGCTCCGGCGTAGAACAATCCGGACCGCGTTTCTGCTGTGATCTCAGTAAACGGCAGCGCCATTTAACGCGCCTTTAAAAGTCGTAAATTCATAATAAAAATCGCCGCGCCTGGCCAGAAAACGGCAGAGCGCGGCGATCGCTGTCTATCGCGGGCGTGGTTAGCCCTCGGCTTCGATGACGGTCAGCGTGTAGTCGAGCTCGGAGAAGCCCTCGACCGTCACAAAGTGGACGCCGTCCGCATCCGCGGTGAAGGCGAGCGGCTCGCCGCCGAAGATCGAATGCGTCTCGACCAGGAAGGCGTCAGGGTTGTAGACGCTCAGATAGGGGTAGTGGTCCGACTCGAGCGACAGGACGACGGTCTGCCCGGCTTCGAGCGGCAGGGCGTAGATGTGCGTGCCACCGTCGAGTGAGAACGAGCCTGGCACGGCATCGCCGACCGCCAGCACCTGCTCGACCTGCTCCGGCGTGCCGACGAGGAACTCGTCAAGCATCTCGGCAGGGTAGTAGTCGGCGGGGACGGCCACATCGTCGGGCGAAACTGCGTTGAAGTCCGCCAGATCGAACGCACCGCTCAAGTCGAACACGACTGGCTCGGGTGCCGTTTCTTCACCGGGCATCAGCAGCGAGGGATCGATGTTGAGCGTGCCATCGAGCGTGATGCGCTGTAGATAGCCATCGTCCAGGCCTACCCACTGATTCACGGTCAGCGAGCCTTCGGGGATGAGCAGATTCACGGCAGTCAGAAGTAACTGCAACTGGGCCTCGTTGATCTCGATCGGCTCCATTTCCGGGTCCTGCGCGGTGAAGTTTTCCAGCACGGCCAGGAATGTGGTGGCGAGGTCCGGATCGCTCAGCAAGTCTTTCGCGTTGAAGGTCGAGCTGAAGACGGCAGCGGGCTGGCCGTCGAGCGTGTCGTCGGCGAGGCGCGTCGTCGTGAGGTGACGCTGCATCAGGGCGTTGATTTCCTGTTGCATGACGAGCATTCCGCCCGCAGCGTCAAAGGCTTCGTCGATGTCCGGTTCGAGCACCGCGTCCCGCAGCTCGGCGAGCGCTTCGTCGATTTCGTCAAGGTCGGCGTTGGTCAGCGTGACGGGCTGGCTGAACCAGGCGTTTTCGCCTGAAGGCGCCGGCAGGTTCAGATAGAAGGCGCGGTCTTTGTAGAGCACCGCGCCATACGCGGTGAGCGCTTCGCCGGGCGCCGCTAAGGCAAACTGATCGACGGTGAAAGCGACCAGTAGATCGTCAAGCATCCGCTGGATCGAGTTGGCGTCAAGCTGCAGCAGGAAGGCGTGCAGGGTGTCGGGCGTCACCGTCTCGACCGAGGCGAATGTGTCGCGCAGCAAGACGATTTCCTCTGGCAAGGCGATGGTGGCAGAGCCGCTTGCCTCGACGAAAACGGTTTCCTGCTCAGCGGAGAAGTAAGCATTGACCGTCCAGGCGGGGATGCTGTACGAGGCGAGCGCTTCTGTGGCGAGCGTCGCGTCTTGCAGCAGCGTGCAATCGCTGTCGCTGAGGCCGTTGCAGCCCAGCCCGACGCCATCATCCTGGGCCAGCGCAGTCAGCGCTGGGGTGGCGATCAACATCAGGGCCAGCGCCAGCGCGATAACGGTACGGCGCAGGTAGTTCATACGAGTATCCTCCTGCTCAAGCTAAGTAAAGAGAGAGGTCCTCTCACTTGCTGATACGTGCGAAGGCGGGGGTGCGTTGCGCGGAATGCTGTAAAAGACAGCCCCGGCGCCAGGGCCGGGGCTGCAAAACAGGCAATTAGCGGGCTACATGCCCAAGCCTTCGGTCACGCCTTCAAGCTGCGCTTCAAGCTCTTCGATCGGGCGGTAGCTCTCGGGCGCGGGGATGTCGAACATGCCGTTGAACTCGTCCAGGTCGGTGCTGAAGTTCAGCGTCCCGGCGACGGTGCCAATCTCAGGCGCGAACAGCGACAGGTCAGCGTTCAGCACGACGTCCAGCGCGAAGCTGTGCAGCAGGTTGTCTTCGGTGCCGACGCCCTGCGAGAAGCTGATCGTCGTTCCCTGGAACATCGGGGCCAGCATGGCGCCGACCATCTGCATATCTTCGGGGGTCATGGCGTCTTCGCCCGTGCCACCGGTCATCCCCATCGCCTCGCCCACAGCCGGAGAAGAAAGCACGGCGATGAACAGGCTGGTGATGTCAACGGTGGTGGTGAAGTTGGCGACCGACTGGCCCATCACGTCACTGTCAGCATCACGGACGTTGGTGATGACGCCGGTCAAGTCGATGCCGAGATTCTCGAACTGTTCCTGAAGCTCCGCGATGTCGTCCACGTCCGCGGCGCTGAAGCTTTCGTCCAGCTCTTCCTCGTCGGCTTCAAGCTCGCCACCGTACCACTCGCCGTTGTACAACACGTAGATCATGTTGTCGCGGACGAGGATCTCGCCGCTGCCGGTGCTGCTGTCAGACGGCGTGGAGTAGCCAGCCGAGTCGATCACCAGGTGGAGCAGCAGGCCCTCGGTCGACGTCATGTCCTCGATGCCTTCGGGGACCATCACGTGGCCGCTGCCCGCGGCGTTGAAGGTGGTCTCACCCTCAACCGAGTTCAGCGCGAAGTTGATCGAGAAGCTGGGGATGCTGAATGACTGAACGCCTTCCATCGCCGCTTTCGAACTTGACAGAAGCTGGCAATCGGCATCGGTCAGACCGGTGCAGACAGGGTCTGTTCCACCCTGGGCCAGGACTGCGCCCGGCGCGGCTACCAACAGCGCAGCGACGATGAGCAACTCGAATAGTCCGCCAACACGCTTCATAATGTGTTCTCCTCCATAGGGCCGGGGGGCAAGAGCTAGCAAACGAGCCACAACCCGGCGATCCGTAACACCTACGAGTATACGCGGAAGATGTGAGGGCTGACAAGCCCAGAAACGCAAATATTGCAAAAACTGTGTAAAGGTTTCTTGATCCCCTCATTGTTGGGATAGGCGAGCGCGCCAGGGGGCGTTATGATTGAATTAACGCTGGGATACGATTTACCTACGAATCGACAACGCTATGATCAACCACGACGGATACGCTCAAAGAGGTCCACGCAACATCGCGCGGGCAGCGTGGCGCATCAGTGGGTGGTTGGGCGCGCGCGCAACGGCGCGGTTTGTGCGCGATCTGCGGACGGAGTGGGCGCGCGCCGGACGCGTGGTGCATTGGGGGCCGGTAAGCGCGACGTGCGTGGCATCGCTGCCGGGATGGCCCGGCGGCAAGGTGGACGGGGCGCTGGGGCTGGTCGATGGCGGGCTGGTATTCGCCGGGCGACAGGCGTCGGACTGCGACGGGTACATCCCGTTCAACGCGGTGCGGTGCGTCGCGCTGCGGCGGACGCGGCGCTGGCTGGCGAGCGGGCGACAGGTCGCGGTGCATGCGGAGCGATCGGGCCGGTGGCAAGTGTCGGTCTTCGCGCTGGAGAGCATTGTCCCGCTGGCCGAGGCGCTGGCGACCCGTGCAGGCAGCACGGTATACGACGCCGGGGCGGGGCGCGAGGATTTTGGCCCGGCGCGCGCGCTGCGGATGCATGAGGATGTGTATGGCGAGTGGCACGCCGAGCGCGAGGACCAGCTTTATCTCGCACCGGACCGGCTGTTGTTTGGCTGGCGAGACGCGATCGCGCTGGCGCAGATCGAGCAGGTGAGCGTGCTGGAACGCGCGCCGGGCTCGCGCGATCATGGCGAGGTGCTGCGGTTGGCGGTGGCGCTGGACGAGGAATCGTACGACGTGATCGGGTTCGGCGTGGCAGAGGCCGCCGCGTGGGCAGACGCGATCGTGAGGCGGGCCGGCGGCGCGCTGGAGATCGGGCGCAAGAGGAAGCCGCCGGAGAGCGAGTTCGACGTGTGACAGACGCACGCGTGGCGGATTTATATGATCGGAAACCGGTTTGAAAGGGCGCTGTAAGGGAGGCGACAGGCGAGCGTCAAGGGAGCGCTGTCAAGTCGCGAGTTGGACGACCAGTAAGAGACGGTATTCAGAGTATAAATTCTTTCTGAAAATGGCATGTAACGGGTTGAAATTCGGAGACAAACGCGTCACAATACCTGTAGCTTTGTGGGGCAGGAGGGGAAATGGTGAAGCGCCGTAACAGGCCAGGGCCGAATAACTTCCAGGCTGAGGATCGCAACGTCGAATCTCAGTGCGGTCAAACGCCGGAAGGGCTGCTGCGGGGCATCGATCCGCACAGCGATCCGCGCCGCAACACCGGCGAGATGACGCCAGTTGCCCTGGTCGAGCGTGAGGAAGCGCCCCAGCGTGGCGGCGAGGTGGTCCGGCGGACCAGCCTTGACCGAGATAATGTCCGCCCGGTGGTGACAGTGAATCGCCCCGCTGAAGAACGAGTGGACAGCAGCACGGGCGACAACCAGCGCGAGAACGTCCTCGACCCGACCCAGGACGAGAACGGGCCGGAGTCCGACCAAGCGTAAGGTTCGTGTGCCGCACGCGCGGCGTAGATCAGCGGTAACTGGCCGTGTGGAAGCCCCACACGGTTTTTTTGTTGCGCTGGCGGATACCCGTGCCACCTGCCAGTGTGTTCTGTTCAGCCGCTAGTCGAGCAGGGCGTAACCGACCGCCGACGCGGTGACGGATGTGACCGCCGAGGCGTCTCCGGCGAGCGCGGTGAATGTCGCCTCAAACGGGGCGTTTGTCCCGGTGGGCCAGTTGCCGTTCGGCGTGTCGAGCGTGACGAGGGCGTGCGCCAGGCCGACGATCTGATCGTCCGCATCGAGCGCGGCGAGCGTTAGCACCCAGAGCACAAGCTCTTGCCCGGTGTTGTTCTCGACGGCGCCGCTTACCATGTAGGGATGCCTCTCGCCGGGGCCGTGCGTTTCAATGGTGACGGGCAGGTTGAAGAACGCGTCGAGCGCGGGCGCGTCGGCGGCGGTGTAGTCCAGCCAGATTGCCGAGGCCGTGTACCCGGCGGGCAGCGGGAAGGTCTCGCCCACAAAGAAGCTCTCGCCGGGCGGAATGTCGCTGAGCAGGATATAGAGCGGAACGGTCCCCAGGCGCAGGTTTTCGGCGTCGAGCAGGTCCATCGAGCCGTCAACGCTGCGCAGAAATTCGCCCGTGTCGTTGCGGATTTCCGCGAAGAAGGCGCCGGTCGGGTTCTCGGCGTACTCGGTCGAGCGCAGGATGGTCAGGCCCTCCCGCGCGTGCATGCCCGGCGTGTAGACGTTGAAGTCCGCCAAGGCTTCGTCGGGCGCCGGTTCTTCCGTCGCGGATGCGTCCGCCGCGCCCACGCTGTCCGGCGCGCTCGGTGGCTGGACCGGGGCGCCAGCGTCCTGCGGCGGGCTGGTGGGCGGCACGGTGGCTTGCGGGGATTCCGGCTCGGACTCGCCGCCGCACGCGGCCAGCGCGAGGGCTAACACGAACAGCAGAACGACCCACGCCTTGTGATACATCGGGCACTCTCCACACTGAGCGGTTCCGGCGTCATTATAGGGTGAATGGGGGACCGCGCGCCAGCGAGGGGACGAGCAGCGGTTACCGGGTAGGCAAGAGCGAGCGGGTGGTTATGCACTTTGCTGGCGGGTTTTCAATTCACCCCCCCTTCCTTCCGACCTGCGGTCGGCGTTCCTTCCCCACCAGGAGGGAAGGAAAAAAAGGCTGCCAGCCGCCCCATTTTCCCTGTCCGCAATTTGGGGCAAGGGGATGGAGAGACGGCGACAATTGCCGATGTTATAAGGCGCAGATCGCTAACGGCTAATCGCCAACCGCTCAGGAGACGTCCGCGTCGAGGTCGCGGCGGGCGTGCTCGCGGAG
>CAZVCM010000131.1:0-11150 GCA_964626105.1 uncultured Thermoflexus sp. | reverse complement strand
TCGCGCTGACCATTGACGGCGTCACCGACTCGGGGAATGCGGTGATCGGGGCGTAATTCGGCGCGCTGAAATTCACGCTGACCTGCGACCCTGTGCGATCGATCATGCCGATAAGACGGAAGGTGACCTGCTCGGCACGCGGTGGTTGCGAGCCTAACTGGATCCCACTCGTGCGCACGTTGTACGTCAACAGGTCGCCTATCTCAAGCCCGAGGTCGAGCGTCGGGTTCCACGCCGAGATCACGATCGGCGGATACTCGTCCTGCTCTGCGTCCCACGGACCGATATCGGTCGGGTCGAGCTGGCGCCCGGCGTAGAATTCCACATCTGGCAGATTCGATTCCAACGCGCGTCCGTCGATCTGCTCCAGCGAGAACAAGCCCCAATCGTTCCCCTCGCTTGTACCGATAAGTCGCTGCACCAGCGCGCGACGCGAAAGGACCTCGCCCTCGCTCACATCTGTGATCGATACAAGCTCCGTATCGTAGGTTGCGACGGCGGCGAAGCTCCGCACGCCTTCGATCTCGTCCAACCGGTCTGCCACCTGATCCAGCCCGTCGCGGCGGCCCGCGGCCAGCACGATCACGTTGCCGCCGGTTTCGTCAATCAGCACCTGCTCAAACAGGTTGGTGATCGACTCGGCCATCATGGTCATCAGGCTGAGGGTGAAGACGCCTACCACCAGCGCCAGTAGCGTCGAGGCGGCGCGCCCCTTGGTGGTCAGCATCGAGCGCAGCGCCAGCTTGAGATCGACGAAGCGCCATGTCGGGAAGAAACGGCCCACCAGCCAGATCAGGAACAGCAGGACGAGGTACAGCATCCCGACCACGATAAACGTGACGAACATCAGCAGCAGCGCCGGGACCATCACGCCGAACAGCCCGATCAGCAGCGGGAGCGCGAGCAACACCAGCCAGCGCAGCATGCGCAGCAGGATGTTGCCATTCGTCCAGTTCGCACCAATCCCGCCGATCAGCATGGGGATCGCCATCAACAGGCCAAGAAACGCGCCAATCGCGCCGGTTACAACCTGGATGACTCGGATCTCTTCGAGCGCTGCGGGCGGCTCAAAACCCGTGTCTCCCTGTGGGGAAGCGCTGACGGAAGCCTCACGCGTGTCCACCAGCGTCGGCCCAACAGCGAACAGGTCCCCCATGAGCCCCTGCGCCACGACGCTCAGCGCCAGCATCACGACCAGGACCGCGACGAACGAGCGTAGCCGTCCGGCGCGCGGTACGACCGTATCGCTCGGACGCAGCACCAGGTTCGGGCGCACCTGCCCGGCGGCGAGCGTCGGCAGGAAGCCGAAGATCGCAGTCACCAGCATGCCGACGACGATCCCGGTGATGGCCGGGCCGGGTGTGATGCGGAAGGATAGCTCCTGCGCCAGAAACGCCTCGGCGCCGCCTTTGAGCAGGAAGGTCGCGCCCCAGCCGAGCAGCACGCCTAACAGGCTTCCGACAAACCCCATCAACACGGCTTCGATCAGGAACAAGATCGTGATCTGCTCGCCTTCCAGCCCGACCGTCTTCAGCACCGCGATCTCAGTCGTGCGGCGGCTGACGACGACCAGCATCGTATTCACAATCCCGATCCCGCCGATCAACAGCGACACCAGCCCCATCACGACGACTAACTGGTTCACCGCGTCGGCCACTTGCGAATTCTGGTCGCGGATGACCGTCGTGGTCGTGGTGCTGACGAATGGGAATTCCTCGCGAAGCTCGTCCGCGATCTCGTCCGCCTGATCGGGAGCGGGGATCTGCACGTAGATCGTATTCGCGCCCGGCGTGATGTCCGGGAAGAGCGTCACCGCGCTCACGTCCAGATAGTAGTAGCCCAGCAGCGACCCGATAATGTTCTCGAAACCGACCTCGGAGGAGGTAGGGACGATCCCGGTCAGCGTGAAGCTTTCGCTTGCGCCGCTGATCTGCACCGTGTCGCCAACTTCGGCTTCCAGCTCCTGGGCAAGATTCTGGCTGAAGACCACGTCGGTCGGCGCGTTGATCAACTCAGAGAGCGACGTGCCGTCTTCGTCGGTGATCTGCCCGTAGAACGGGTAGACGTTTGTCTCGACGACGATGTTCTCGACAAACGGTTTGCTGCCCTTGTCCGGAATGCTGACCGAGATGCCCGACGTCATGCTGTCCATCGACTGGCGGTAGGTCACCCCGCCCTCGCCGTCGAAGCGCTCGTCAACCCAGGCGCGGACCGCCTCAATCCCTTCCAGCGAGAACTGGTTGCCGGTGAACTCGTCGCCAGCGACAACGAACTCGCCTTCGTTCGTTTCCTGTGGCTGGCTGCTGCCCACAGGCGAGAGGCGAATATCGCCCCGGTTGGCTTCCTGCACGCTGCCGGTGAGTGTGTCCTCGATCATCACGCCGAGCGTTTGCAGGCTGACGATCGCCGCCACGCCTGCCGCGATGCACAGCAGCGCGAACAGCGTGCGCTGCCCGTTGACGCGCAAATCGTTGAGCGAGTGACGCAGGTAAAAGCTGAGTTTATCGATCATCGCGCACCTACTCGCTCGTCGCCTGGACGGCCTGCATCTCGTCGGTCTTACGTTTCTCACGCAGCATCCGCACGGCTTCCATCTGAGCCGTCGAGCGCGCGTCGATGTCTTCTGCGATATGTCCATCGACCAGCGAGATCAGCCGGTCCATTTGCGAGGCCACATCCATATCGTGCGTCACAACGATGACGGTCGTGCCCATTTTCTGCTGGACGTCACGCAGCGCATTCATGACCACCTCGCTCGACTCGCTGTCGAGGTTGCCGGTCGGCTCGTCGCAGAGCAGCAGCGGCGGGTTGTTCGCCAACGCCCGCGCCAGGGCGACACGCTGCTGCTGCCCGCCCGAAAGCTGCGAGGGCCGGTGCTTCATCCGGTCGCCCAGACCAAGCAACGTGAGCAGTTCCTCGGCGCGCTTCGCCGGGTTGAACTGGCGATTGCGCGCAAACTGCACCGGCAGCGCGACGTTTTCGAGCGCGGTCAGCGTGGGGACCAGGTTGAAGAACTGGAAGACGAAGCCGATCTTCTCGTTGCGGACGCGCGTCAAGGCACGCTCGCTGAGGTTGGTGATGTCTTCACCGTCAATGAAAACGCGGCCATCGGTTGGCGTGTCCAGCCCGCCGATTAAGCCAAGCAAGGTCGATTTGCCGCTGCCCGACGGGCCGATGATCCCCAGGAACTCGCCCGCCTCGACAGTCAGCGAAACGCCACGCACGGCGTGCACCACGACCTCGCCCATTTTCAGGTCTTTTCGCAGATTTTCAGTACGCACAACATATCGGTTGTGATTGTTGGAAGACATCATGTTTCTCCTGCTTACTACACGGTGCGAGAGCGTTGGTCGGTGATGGAGCGTCACACGCTCATAGTCGGTCGTCAGCCGACCTTTGTCACTGTCTAGTACGCACATCACGCAAAAACGGTGCGGAGGGCGAGGGGGTGGTCAAGCGGCGCGCCGCGAACGCATAATCAAACCATCAGCGGCGAGCGGAAAGAGGCGCGGCATGATTCGCATCGGAACCAGCGGTTACTCATACGACGACTGGGTCGGCCCGTTCTATCCCGAAGGGACGCGCAAAACCGAGTTTCTGGATTACTACCGGCAGCACTTTGGCACGACTGAACTCAACTTCACCTATTATCGCATGCCTTCGGCGCGAATGTTAGAAAACATCGCGAATAAGGTGGAAACCGGGTTCCGTTTCGCGGTCAAAGCGCCGGGCGAGATCACCCACGAGCGTGAGGACGACCCCCGCCCCGCTGCAAGCGAGTTTGTGGGCGCGCTCGATCCGCTGAAGATCTCGGACAAGTTCGCGTGCGCGCTGCTCCAGTTCCCGACCAGCTTCCGCCCCTCTGGCGCTAGCCGTGACTATCTGGCGCGGCTCAGCGAAGTGTTCGCCGGGACGCCCGCCGTCGTCGAGTTCCGCCAGCGCGACTGGATTAGCGAAGACACGTTTGATCTGCTGCAAGAGCACGGCTTTGGCTTCTGCTGCGTGGACCAGCCGCAGTTCAAAAGCCTGATTCCGCCGATCGCGATCGCGACGAGCGAGATCGGCTACGTGCGCTTTCACGGGCGTAACTATCAGAAGTGGTGGCATCACGATGAGGCGTGGGAGCGCTACGACTATGAGTACACAGCGGACGACCTGAGCGAGTGGGTTCCGAAGCTGAAGGCGCTCGACGAGCAGCGTGAGACGCAGCAAACCTACGTCTACATGAACAACCACTGGGCGGGGCAGGCGCCATCCTCCGCAAAATTGCTCGCCAGGCTGCTGCGCGCGGCGGATGCTCGCGTGGCTGCGCTCCCGGTTTCTGAGTGAAAAGCGTCACATGTGGTTGTGAACGCACCCCCGCAAAGCGTATAATTGTTCAAATTTGTCGATTCCGCCGCGAGAGGAACGATCCGCAAAATGGACTTGATCGATCGCTTAGCCATTGCGCGGGGCGAGCGCCCCGCCGACCTGCTCCTGACCAATTTACAGCTTGTCAACGTCTTCACCGGCGAAATCTATCCCACCGAGATCGCGATCGCCGGGACGCACATCCTCGGCGTGGGCGAAGGTTACCACGCGAAAGAAACGATTGACCTCGACGGGCGCTACGTCGCGCCAGGGCTGATCGACGCGCACGTCCATATCGAGAGCAGCATGTGCACGCCGCCGGAGTTCGCGCGCGCCGTCCTGACGCACGGTGTCACGTCTGTGATCACCGATCCGCACGAGATCGCGAACGTGCACGGGCTCGAAGGCGTGCGCTTTATGCTCAACGCTGCCAAGTGGGGACCGCTGAGCATCTACGTCATGGCGTCGAGCTGCGTCCCGGCGACGCACATGGAAACTGCGGGGGCGACGCTCGACGCCACCGATCTGCAGATTCTGCTGGGGAGCCGCTGGGTGCTGGGCCTGGCTGAGGTGATGAACTATCCAGGTGTGCTCAGCGGGCAGACCGATATGCTGACCAAGCTCGACGCGTTCGAAGGCCGCGTGCTGGACGGCCACTGCCCCGGCTTGGTGGGGGCAGATTTGAATGCCTACATCGTCGCCGGGATTCAGAGTGACCACGAATGTACGACGGTCGAAGAGGCGCGCGAGAAGCTCCGCAAAGGGATGGTGATCTTCATCCGCGAGGCGACCAACGCGCAGAACCTGCGCCCGCTGCTGCCGCTGATCACGCCGGAGAACAGCCGCCGCATCTGTTGGTGCACCGACGACCGCCAGCCCGCTGACCTGCTTGACGACGGCTCGATCGACCACATGATCCGCGTCGCGATCAGCGAAGGCGGGATCGACCCGATCACCGCGATTCGCATGGGCACGCTCAACACGGCAGAGTATTTCCGCCTGCACGATCTGGGCGGGATCGCACCGGGCCGCCGGGCCGATATGTTCGTCTTTTCGGACCTGTCCGCGCCGCGCGCCGAGCTGGTCTTGCGCGGTGGTCAGGTTGTCGCGGAGAACGGCGAGCTGCTGGCGTCACTGCCTAAGCCCGATATCAGCCAGCTTCCGCCGTCCGTCAATATTAACTGGTCCGCGCTGGACCTGCGCATCCCGGCGCAAGGGCAGCGTATCCGCGTGATCGGCAGTATCCCGAACCAGCTTGTGACCGAACACCGCATTCTTGACGCGTGCATCGAAGATGGCTTCGCCGTGGCGGATGTCTCCCGCGATATCCTGAAGATGGCAGTCATCGAGCGCCATCTGGCGAGCGGCAGCCTCGGCAAGGGGTTTATCCAGGGGATCGGCTTGCAGCGAGGCGCGATCGCGGGAACGGTCGCGCATGACCATCACAATCTGGTCGTGATCGGCGCGGACGACGCGAGCATGATCACCGCGGTGCGCGCCGTAGAGCGGATCGGTGGCGGGCTGGTCGCGGCGGACGGCGATCGTGTCCTGGCGGAGCTGCCGCTCCCGGTCGCCGGGCTGATGTCCGCTGCGCCTATCCGCGAGGTGCGCGCCGGGCTGGATCGCGTGCTGGCGGCGGCGCGCGATGGGCTTGGCTCGCCGCTGCATGACCCGTTCATGGCGATGGCGTTCATGGCGCTCGAAGTGATCCCCAGCCTCAAGCTGACCGATGCCGGGCTGGTGGATGTGGATGCGTTCACGTTTGTCGATCTGTTCGTGGGCTAGCGGCGCGCGGGTTGTCAGTTTGCACAGATGCTGCTGGCACGGGCGGCATGCCGCGCCGGTGGGCTGCGCCCGGTTAGCTCTTGTGGCTAGGCGCGCCTCGACGACAGGGGGGAAAATGCGCTCGTATTCGCACGTGAAATATTCCGTGCATCTGCCTCGAAGTGGTCAGATCGCCTAATCCGGCTTGCGCTTCATTTAGTGCCTATTGACATTTCCTTTTAAACGGTTTTCAACTACACTGAATAAAAGTGGGGCAGCCTGTGCCTCACGTCTTACCCAAGTTAGTCTGTTTTTCAAGGAGAAGCATATGCTCAGGAAACTGTCTGTGATGGGCTTGTTGGTTGCATTGGTGCTGGGTGTGATTGCATCCTCGGCGCCGCTGGCCACGGCTCAAGACGACGGGATCACCTTCGGCGTAATTCTCGTCGGCCCTCGGGATGATCACGGCTGGAGCGAGGCGCATTACACCGCCGGGCAGTACGTCGAGGAAAACCTGCCGGGCGCCCGGATGATCGCGCTGGAAAGCCTCAACTCGGCGGATCGCCCCGAGACAACGCTCGACCAGGTCGTGGAAGACATGGTCAACCAGGGTGCGGAACTGATCCTCACCACCTCGGCTGACTTTGAGGTGGATACCACTGAAGTCGCCGCGCTGTATCCCGATGTGAAGTTCATCAACGTGTCTGGCGATGACGCCCTGTGGGGCACCGCACCAGACAACCTCGGCAACATTATGGGCGAGATGGAATATGGCAAGATGATCGCCGGTTGCGCCGCTGCGCTGAAGACCGAGACCGGCTCGATTGCCTATATTGGCCCGCTGATTGACCCTGAAACCACCCGCCTGGTGAACTCGACATATCTGGGTGCGCGCCACTGCTACGAGAACTATCGCGGTATGGACCCGGACGAGTTGCGCTTCCAGGTGACGTGGATCGGCTTCTGGTTCAATATCCCCGGCGTGACGCTCGACCCGACCGAAGTCGTCAACGGCTTCATTGACGGCGGCGTGGATGTCGTGATCTCCGGTATCGACACGACTGAAGCGATCGTGGTCGCGGGCCAGCGCGCCGCGCAGGGGCAGCAAGTGTGGGCAGTGCCGTACGACTTCGAGGGCGCTTGCTCCGAAGCACCGGATATCTGTCTCGGCGTGCCGTACTTCAACTGGGGCCCGATCTATCTTGAGACCGTCCAGCAGGTGGTGGACGGGACCTGGGAACCGTCATGGCTCTGGCTTGGCCCCGACTGGGAAGACATCAACAACTCGGAGACCAGCACCGTCGGGTTCGTGTACGGTGATGGCCTGACTGATGAAGACAAGGCTGTTCTGGACGAGTTCATCGCCGGGCTGGCTGCGGGCGCGCAGGGTGAAGAGGGCGGCTTGCATGTCTACACCGGGCCGCTGAACTTCCAGGATGGCTCGGTTTACCTTGAGGATGGCGAGGTTGCCACCGAGCGGCAGATCTGGTTCGCCGCTGCGAACGCTGACGAAGCTGCCACGGCGGAAGAAGTCACCGCGCCGCAGCTTCTTGAGGGCATCGAAGGCGCCAGCCAATAGTCTCGTCAATCGGACGCTTCCAGGGGGAGAGGGGAACATCCCCTCTCCCTTCTATATCGCCGGACTGTGCTGCATGACGTTTCGCCGCAGTCTCTCCGGATAATGAGCTTAGAGAGAACTCAATAAACCTCGATGCAAGTTGAACTTCAAGACATTACCAAGACTTTCGGACGGGTGCGCGCCAACCAGGATATTTCGCTCAGCTTTGAGCCGGGTCGTGTCTATGCCATCCTAGGCGAGAACGGTGCCGGAAAAAGCACGCTGATGAAGATCATGTCCGGCTACCAACTGCCGGACAGTGGCAGCGTTCTGATCGACGGGCAACCGGTGACGCTCAATTCCCCCACTGATGCGATCGCACATGGTATCGGGATGCTCTACCAGGACCCGCTCGACTTTCCGCCTTTCACGGTGCTGGAAAACTTCATCGTGGGCAGGCCGGGCGGCTTTTTTCCGGACGCCGCCACCGCCCGCGAAACCCTGGTCTCCCTGGCGCAGCGCTTCGATTTTCCACTTGATCCGGATCGCTATCTTGACATGCTCACGATTGGCGAGCGCCAACAGCTTGAAATTCTGCGCTTGCTCTCGCTCGACGTGCGCGTGCTGATCCTCGACGAGCCGACGACGGGCATCTCCGCCGCGCAGAAAACTGCGCTGTTCAACGTGCTGAAATCGCTGGCGCGCGACCAGAACATGACGATCATCCTGGTGTCGCACAAGCTCGAAGATGTGATGGAGCTGTGCGACGAGGCGTATGTCCTGCGGCGCGGCAAGTTTGTGGGGCAAAAGGATATCCCCTGCGCGATCGCGGACCTCGTTGGGCTGATGTTTGGCAAAGAGGTCAGCCGTCAGGAGCGCCCGCCGGTCGCGTTTGGCGAGCCGGTCCTCGATCTGGACGATGTTTGCCTCAGCAGCCGCCGCCTGACCGTTCACAACGTCTCGTTGCAGATCCGTGCCGGAGAGGTGATCGGCCTGGCTGGGTTGGATGGCAGCGGACAGGCCGAGCTGATTCGCTCGTGCGCCGGGCTGCTGACGCCAGAGCGCGGGACGATTCAACTGGACTCGCTCGATCTGACGCGTGCATCCTACCATCGCGTGTCCGAGGCGGGGGTTGCGTTTCTGCCTGCCGGGCGCCTGGAAGAAGGCTTGATCAGCGGTATGACGCTGATGCAGCACTTCGCGCTGACGCTGCCTACCAAACGGCCCTGGGTGAACTGGATGCGCGCCTGGCAGATGACCAACGACCGCATTCAGGCGTTTAACGTCAAGGGGCGGCCCAACAGCCCGATTCAGACGCTTTCGGGCGGCAATCAGCAGCGTTTTGCGCTCTCGCTGCTGCCCGAGCGGCTGAAGGTGCTGTTGCTGGAGCATCCGACGCGCGGTCTTGACGTGGAGAGCGCGCTTTACATTTGGGAGCAGCTTCTCCAGCGGCGCGCGGACGGCACAGCGATCATCTTCATCTCTGCTGAACTGGACGAGATTGTCGCCTACAGCGACCGGATTCTGGTCTTCTTCGGCGGGCGGGTGACGCTGGTAGACGACCCCGCAGACATGAACACTGCCCGGCTGGGCGAGCTTATCGGAGGGAAAGTGGCGTCATGACGACGAGCCCGGAGCATACGACCGCCGCACCCGCCCCCGCCCCGCGTGCGAGCGATCGCCCCGACCGCTCGCAGGTGTGGCGGTGGATTGTCGACCTGATCCCGACGCTGCTCACTCCCTTTGTGGGGATCGCGGCGGCGTTTGGCCTGGTCATCCTGATCCTGACATGGCAGGGCGCGGATCCCCGGCTGGCGTGGGAGTTCCTCTACGATGGCACGCTGGCCTCCGCCGCCGAGCGCGCGGACCTGGTGTCGTACTGGATGCCGCTGGCGATCACTGCGGCCGGCCTGGTGCTGACATACAACGCCGGGCTGTGGAATATCGGTGTCGAAGGGCAGGTTATCGCGGGCGCAATCGGCGCGACCTGGGCCGCGCGTCTCTTTGCGGAAGGTGAGGGCTGGACGCCCGGAATCGCCTCGCTCAGTCACGGTTGGGTGTTGCTGTTGAGCTTCGTCTTCGCGGCGATCACTGGCGGGCTGTGGGCGATGCTGGCAGGTGTGTTGAAGACGCGCGGCGGTGTCAACGAGATTTTTGGTGGCGTTGCGCTCAATTTCATCATTCAGACGTTCAACATGTATCTGGTGTCGAATGGCGGGCCGTGGCAGCCAGTCGGCAGCCGGGCCACTGAAACCGCTGCTTTCCCAGAGGTCGCGCGGCTGACGTCGTTTGGCGGCTTTCGCCATCTCAGCCTGACGCCGGTGTATATCACAGCCGTTGCGTTCGTGATCCTGATGCTCATTATGTACGTCTCGCGCTGGGGCTTGCAGCTCCGCGCGATGGGAAAGAACCTGCGCTCAGCCTTCTTGCTGGGCGTGCACACCGAGCGCAACGTCCTGATGTCGATGATGTTGTGCGGGATGATGGCCGGGCTGGCCGGGTCTTTCCGCGTGATGGGGCCGTATATCACGCGCGCCAAGCTAACGGCTAATCCGTCTGGTGGCATCGGCTTTCTGGCGATTCTGATCGTGCTGCTGGCGGGGATGTCTGCTCTGCTGACGCCGTTCGTGTCGTTCGCTTTCGCGGTGCTGTCAAAAGGCGCGCAGAAGATCGAGAGCGGCTTTCAGTGGAGCGATCCGCCGGTCAACCTCGACCGCTCGCTGGTGCGCGTGCTGCAATCGACGATCGTGCTGATGGTGGTGCTGGCGTTCGGCGCGCGGAATCGTTTCTTCCCGCCGCGCAGCGCGCAGCCGGTCACCGATGATGACGATGAGGTCGCCCGGACATGACCTGGCGCGATAACGTGATAAAGAAAGTGGTCTGCCTATGACTGGCCTGGAAAGCACACTCAGCGGCATAGTTCGCGCCGCCGCGCCGATCGTGATCGCCGGACAGGGCGAGCTGATCACCGAGCGCTCCGGCGTGATCAATCTGTCGCTGGATGGCTCGATCATGCTCTCGGCCATGACAGCGCATGCCGTCACCCGCAACACCGGCAGTCTGACGTATGGCGTGCTGGCGGCGATGGGTGTCGGCGCAGCGATGGCGTTTATCGTCGTGTTTTCAAGCATCGGGCTGCGGCTGAATCAGGTCGCGGTCGGGTTTGTGCTGACGATCCTCGGCGCAGACCTGGCGATTTTCCTCGGCAAGCCGCATTTCAACCAGGTCGGGCGCGAGATCCCGCACCTGCCCATCCCGGTGCTGAGGGACATTCCGCTGTTGGGGCCGGTGTTGTTCAATCACAACATCCTGATCTATATCAGCTTGCTCTTGATCTTTGTGATCACGTTTTACATCTATCGCACGCGGCCCGGCCTGACGCTCCGCGCGATTGGGGAGCAGCCGGAAGCCGCGTTCGTGCGCGGAACGCCTGTCGTGGCGCTGCGCTACTTCTACACCATTCTCGGCGGCTCGCTGG
>CAZVCM010000130.1:0-11229 GCA_964626105.1 uncultured Thermoflexus sp. | reverse complement strand
CCCAGATTGTCGAGGTCGAGGTCGATATCGAAACCGGCCACCTGACGGTGGTACGCGTGGTGTCGGCGCATGACGTCGGCAAGGCGATCAATCCGCAGCAGATCGTTGGGCAGATCGAAGGCGCGGTGGTTCAGGCGCAGGGTTATGCTGTCATGGAGAACCTGATCAGCCGCGAGGGGCGCATTCTGAACCCGTATCTTTCTACGTACCTGATCCCGACCGTGTTGGATATTCCGCACGAGGTCAAGTCGGTTGTTCTGGAGTACGCCGATCCAAACGGGCCATGGGGTGCGCGCGGTATGGCGGAGATGCCGTTTATCACGCTGGCGCCGGCGATCGCGGCGGCGCTGCATGACGCGACCGGCATCTGGTTCGACGAGATCCCGCTAATACCTGAGCGAGTTGTTTCGCTGCTGCGACAGCATGGGTATGATGCTTTTTAGCGGCGTTCTTATTCTTGTGCGCGGTGGCGGCGATCTGGCGACCGGCGTGGTTTATCGCCTGTCGAAAGCGGGTTTTCCCGTCGTGGTGACGGAGCTGGCGCAGCCGCTCGCTATCCGGCGGGCCGTTGCGATTGCGTCCGCCGTATTCGATGGCGCGATCACGATTGAAGACCTGACCGTCCGGCGCGTGGAATCGGCATTCGATGCGCGCGATTTGGCGATGCAGGGATCGATTCCTGTGCTGGTGGATCCCGCTGGCGAGAGCCTGCGCGATCTTCGCCCGCCGGTGGTGGTCGACGCGCGAATGGCGAAGCGCAACCTTGGCACTGGCAAGGACGATGCGCCTCTGGTAATCACCCTCGGCCCTGGCTTCAGCGCCGGGGACGACTGCCACGCCGTGATCGAGACGAAGCGCGGGCACCGCCTGGGTCGTGTGATCTGGTCCGGCAGCGCCGAGCCCGATACCGGGCGACCGGGCGCGATACAGGGCCGCGAGAGCACTCGCGTGCTGCGCGCGCCGGCAGATGGCACGGTTGATCCGCGCGCCGCCATCGGGGACCATATCCGCGAGCGCGACGTGATCGCGCTGGTGGGCGGCGAGCCGCTGGTGGCGCCGTTTGATGGCGTGTTGCGCGGGTTGATCCATCCATCCGTTTCTGTTACAAAAGGCATGAAGATCGGCGATCTTGATCCGCGCGGCGAGCGCGCGTACTGCTTCGAGATCTCCGAGAAGGCGCTCGCAATCGGGGGTGGTGTGGTTGAAGCGGTGCTCAGCGCGCCGCAGATCGCGCCGCTGCTGGCCGCGAGCCGCAATCGTCCGGTGACGTGATGGACTGATACGATGCGACTGGCTGACGCGCTGCGTGTGCAGCGCGGCGACATGGTAGCGTTTGTAGGAGCTGGCGGCAAGACGTCAGCTCTCTTTCGGCTTGCACACGAGCTGCGCGCGGATGGCTGGCGCGTGATTGGCACGACGACGACGCGGCTCGCGCGGCATGAGATTCAAAACGTGCCCTGCTCGATCGCAGTCGGCGCGGGAACCAGCCCGGCGATGGTGCGCGAATGCCTCGACGAACACGGCTTCATCTTTCTCTATAGCAGTGAAGACCTTAATCGTGACAAAATTATCGGGCTGGCACCTGAGACTCTCTCCCATCTGGTCGACGCGGTTAACTCGGATGTGCTGTTGATTGAGGCGGATGGCTCGCGGCGGCTGCCGCTCAAAGCGCCGCGTGGCAACGAGCCGGTGCTGCCAGCGGATGTGTCGCTGGTTGTGCCGGTTGCGGGTATCGACGCGCTCGGTCAGCCTCTTGACGAAGCGCATGTCTTCAACGTGGCACGCATTATCGAGCGCTATGGCTTCCCCGAAGGCGAGCCGGTGATCCCGCCATGGATGGCGCTGACGCTGCGCGATCCGGAGCTTGGGCTGCGTGGCGTGCCAGAGCAGGCGCGCGTGGTCGGGCTGCTAAACAAGGTTCCGCTCAATGGGTACGAGCGAGCGCGGGCGCGCGTAGTGGCGCAGATCATGCTGCGCTCGACGCGGGTTGAAGCCGTGGCGCTGGCCGCAGTGCAGTCTCCGGCAAACCCCGTTCACGAAGTGCAGCAGCGCGTCGCGGCGGTGGTGCTGGCGGCGGGGCAGTCTCAACGGATGGGGCGCTCCAAGCCGCTGCTGCCCTGGGGCGATGGCCAGACCGTGATCGAGACGATCGTGCAGCGGCTGCTCAGCTTCCGGTTCTCCGAGATACTGGTTGTGACCGGACACCAGGGCGACGAGGTGCAACGCGCGCTGGCGCACCTGCCGGTGTCTTTCGTCGAGAATCCCGACTACGCGCGCGGGGAGATGATCTCGTCCCTACAAGTCGGGTTGCGCGGGCTGGCAGACACGACATCCGGCGCGCTGGTGGTGCTCGGCGATCAGCCGACGCTCGACGGGCGCGTGATCGGGCAGGTGCTGTCGGCGTATGCGGAAGGCCGTGGGAGTATCGTGGCGCCGGTGTATCGCGGGGAGCGTGGGCACCCGGTGTTGTTCGATCAGCGGCACTGGGCGGACTTGCTGGCGCTCGAAGGTGGCGCGCCGCGCGATGTGATTCGCCGCACGCCCGAAGCGCTTGCGCTGGTGAACGTCAGCAGCGAGAGCATCCTGACGGATATCGACACGCCGGAGCAATACCGGCGGGCGCGCTTCCTGGCTGGGTTGCGCTGATCTGAGCGGCGTTATTCTCCGCCTTCAAGCGAGGGCGTGGGCGAGACAACCTGCCCGGCGGGGGCAAGCGGCGTCGGCGTGGGCGGCGGATCGCTGATGCGGATCGAGATCTCGCACAGCGCCACCAGCGTATGCGTGTTGTCGAAGACGGTCAGGCGGAAACGATAATCGCCTCGCGCGAAGTTGAGCGGCAGCAGGTCGCCAAGCGGCCCATCGACCACCGGCTCTGTGTATTCCCCAATCGGTGCGAACTCCGCACCTGTCTGCGCCGGTTTGATCTCAAAACGATAGAACGAGAAGTTGCTGACATTTGCTGTGCCCCAGACGGTCGTTGCTTCAAACAGAAGCTGGCCGTTGCCGGGAATGTGAATCCATGCAGCGTCCTCGGCGCAGCCCACTGCTTGCGGCATGTCGGGGATGATGGTCCCGACTGGTGTCGCGGTAGGTGGCGGCGTCGAGAATATCTGTTCCCCGTCCTGCTGATCCAGCGGGTTCACGTTCAGATTGACCGGCGCGTTGGCGACGGGCGTGCTGGTGATGAAAGCGCGCGGCGCATCAGGGTCAGTGCCCGAATCGCTCACCCGAATGTCGCGCAGCGTTGGGGCGACCAACGTGCTGATCGCCCACACGCCAATCAGCGCCTCAAACAGCAGACCGCCAACGGTGATCGCGCTTGCGCGGCGGACGAGAGCATGCTCGCGTTCCAGCTTGAACTGCGCGACGGTGAGATCGCGCCGGGCGCGCAGGAAGCGGTACGCCATCCACAACACGCCGCCCGCACCAATGATGTACAGGCCGGTCGAGATGCTCTCGATGAAAAAAACCAAACTCGTCATGCTTCGGGTTGATTTTCCACTTCTGACGGATCGTAGGGCGGAAGCTCCGCCAGCACGCCGCGCAGCACAGCAGCCAGGCGCGGCACGATCTGCTTCCCTAAACGTAGCACATCTTCGTGACTGACTTCTTCGCTAACCTCTGTGCTATCAAGCGACATATTCGTGATGCTAGAAAAGCCAAGAATTCGCATCCCGGTGTGATACGCGACTGTGACCTCATGCGCGGTGGACATCCCGACCGAGTCGCCGCCCCATACGCGGAGCATCCGGACCTCGGCGGGTGTCTCGAAGGCGGGCCCGGCCAGCGCCACATAGACGCCTTCTCGCAGGTTGATCCCCTTCTCCTGCGCGACACGATGCGCCAGCGCGCGCAGCGTCGGGTTATAGGCGCGCGTGTTGATCGAGAAGCGCGGGCCAAACGCGTCCAGATTTGGGCCACGCAGCGGACTATTGCCCGCCATCGCGACGATGTTGATGTGATCCTCGATCACCATGATATCCCCCGCCTGGAACTCAGGGTTAAGGCCGCCCGCGGCGTTTGTGACAACGAGCGTGTCGATCCCTAGCAGGCGCATCACGCGCACCGGCAGCGTCACCTCGGCCATCGAGTAGCCTTCGTAGAAATGCGAGCGACCCTGCATCGCCAGCACCGTGCGCCCCTCTAGCTCGCCAATAACTAACTTCCCGGCGTGACCCTGTACCGTGGAGCGCGGCCAGTGCGGTATCTCGGCATAGGGGATAACATCCGCGTTGCTGATCTCGTCGACCAGCGTCCCCAGCCCGGAGCCGAGGATCAGGCCGACGGTCGGTTGCTGCTGCGTGCGCTGGCGCACGGCGTCGGCAGCGTCGCGATACTGTTCCAGCGGGATGGTAAGAGACGACTCCATGGAATTCTCCTGACAGAGCGTGCTGATGCCAGTTGCGGCGCCTATTGTAACACCAGATGCAGCGAAGGGCAGCGAGAAGCGTTGAAGAGCGCCAGCCAGTGTTCGGTTGTTAGCTGCCCCTGGCTGCTCTTAGCTCACAGTAACAGGCACGCGTCGCCGAGGCTATAGAAGCGGTACTCGCGCGCGATGGCTTCATCGTAAGCGGCGAGGATACGCTCGCGCCCGGCGAACGCGCTGACCAGCATCAGCAGCGTGGAGCGCGGCAGGTGGAAGTTGGTGAGCATAATGTCGACTGCGCGGAAGCGGAAACCGGGTGTGATGAACAGGTCCGTATCTTCGTCGATGGCGATCACCGGGCGCCAGGGGCAGGCGTCGGCAGGAAAGCTCTGCAGCGTGCGCTGAGCGCTGGCCGGATCGTTAGCTGGTGTGCCATAGGCGAGCGAGCGGATCGCGGCGGTTTCAAGCGTGCGGACGGCGGTCGTGCCTACCGCCACGATGCGCCCGCCACGCAGCCGCGCCTGGTTGATGATCTCGGCGTCTTCCGCCAGCAGAACGGCCCGCTCAGTGTGGATCTTGTGCTCCGCGATGTTCTCCTCACGCACTGGGGCGAACGTGTCCAGCCCGATGTGCAGCGTGCAGTAGGCGAACTGAATTCCAGCGCGCTGCAGTTCGATCAGGTACTGCCCGGTGAAATGCAACCCGGCGGTCGGTGCGGCGGCAGACCCCTCATAGCGCGCAAAAACCGTCTGGTAGCGTTCCGGATCGTCCAGCTTTTCGGTAATGTAGGGCGGCAGCGGCGTCTCGCCAATCTCGCGCAGGTACGAGTTGATTGGGCGGTCGAATTCAACCACACGTTGATTCTCGTCGCGCTCCTCGATGACGGTCGCGACCGCGCTCGGTTCGTCTAGCGGGCCGACTTCGAGGCGCGTGCCGGGACGAATGCGCTTGCCACCGACCGCGACCAGCCAGCGTCGCTCGTCCATCTGGCGCAGTAGCAGAATCTCGGCGGCGCCACCTGAGGGCGCTTTGCGGGCGGGCAGGCGCGCCGGGATGACGCGCGTCTGGTTGAGAACCAGCACGTCGCCCGGGCGCAGGTATTTGCTCAGATCGCGGAACTGGCGATGCTCAATCGCGTCGGTGTCGCGGTGCAGGACCAGCAGGCGCGATGCGTCACGTGGCTCGACCGGGTGCTGCGCGATGAGTTCAGGCGGCAGGTTGTAGTCGAAATCGGATAAGCGCATAGCAGCAGCGTTCAGCGGTTGATGAGGCGGACGACAATGTTGAGCGCCAGCGTCAGCAGCAGGCTGAGGACGATCATCGTCGCGAGCGGGAAGAAGCACGAATAGCCGCGCCCCTCGATGCGGATGTCGCCCGGCAGGTCACCCAGGCGCAACTCGGGGATGCGCCCTAGCGCCACAAACAGCACGCCAGCTGCGACGAGGATGACTCCACCCACAATCAGCAATCGCCCGATGGCATTCATGTCCATGCGCGGCTACTCGTCATCCTCAGTCTGGAAGAGCGGCTCTTGCAGGGCTGGGCGGTTGTCGCTGATGTTGAAATGGTCGTATGCGAGATGTGTAGCGACCCGTCCGCGTGGCGTGCGCGCGATGAAGCCAAGCTGGAGCAGATACGGCTCGTAGACATCCATGATCGTATCGGCTTCTTCACTGATCGACGCGGCGATCGTGTCCAGGCCGACCGGCCCGCCATCGAACTTGTCGATGATTGCGAGCAGCACGCGGCGGTCAATGTCGTCCAGCCCGAGCGGATCGATCTCCATCAGATCGAGTGCGTCCGCGGCGACCCCAGCGGTAATCACGCCATCCGCTTTGACTTGCGCATAGTCACGCACTCGCTTGAGCAATCGCAGCGCGATACGGGGTGTGCCGCGCGCCCGACTGGCGATCTCTTCCAGGCCGTCATCCTTGATCGTCACCTGCAGCATCTCGGCGGCGCGCGCGATAATCTGCCCGATCGCGTTAATGTCGTAGAAGTCGAGGCGATACACCGCGCCAAACCGCGAGCGGAGTGGGGCGGTCAGCAGGGCGAGCCGTGTCGTCGCGCCGATCACTGTGAAGCGTGGCAGATCGAGCCGGACGTTCTTGGCGGATGGCCCCTTGCCGATGACAATATCCAGCGCGAAATCTTCCATCGCGGGATAAAGTACTTCCTCGACCGCGCGGCCCAGACGGTGAATCTCGTCGATAAACAGGATGTCGCCCTTGCGCATGTGCGTCAGGATCGCGGCCAGATCGCCGGCGCGCTCGATCGAAGGCCCGGCGGTGATGCGGATGTTTACGCCCATCTCGTTGGCGATGACGTGCGCGAAGGTCGTTTTGCCGAGGCCGGGCGGTCCGTAGAGCAGGACGTGGTCGAGCGCTTCGCCGCGACCCTTCGCTGCTTCAATCAAAATCCGCAGATTTTCAACCACCCGCGCCTGCCCGGTCATTTCGTCCAGCCGGGTTGGGCGCAGGGCATAGTCAAGGCGATCCTCGGGGCGCTTCCCCGCGCCTACGAGGCGATCCTGGTCGGTCATGGTGTGCTCCAAGTGCGTCGAACAGGTGTGTGAGAGTATACCGGGCCACACGCAGAAAATAAAGGCTTTCGCTCGCTGGCGACCACTGAACTCGACGCCGCGTTGACACAAAAGCTGCTCACGCTACAATCGGGCCAGCGCCACATCCCGAAGGAGAAGACCCCCGATGTCTGTGCATGTCTCTCAGCATCCGCTGGTCAAGCACAAACTGACTCTGTTGCGCAACGTGACGACGGAACATAAGAAGTTCCGCGAGCTCATCCGCGAGCTAGCGATGCTGCTGGGCTATGAAGCGACCGCCGATCTCCGCCTGAGCGAGACGACTGTCGAAACTCCGATGGCAGCCGCTCCCGGTTATAAGCTGGAAGAGGCGATCGGGCTGGTGCCGATTCTGCGCGCAGGGCTGGGGATGGTCGATGGTATACACGAAATGATCCCGGGCGCGCAGGTGTGGCACCTGGGTATCTACCGTGATGAAAAAACGCTGCGCCCAGTGTCGTACTATAACAAGCTGCCGGTCGAGCCGACAGTGCAGCTTTGCCTGGTGCTTGATCCAATGCTGGCGACGGGCGGCTCTGCAACGGCAGCGGTGCAGGTGCTGAAGGAATGGGGCGTGACTCGCATCAAGTTCGTCGGCCTGATCGCTGCGCCGGAGGGTATTGAAACGCTAGCGTCAGCGCATCCGGATCTGCCGATTCATCTGGCCGCGATTGACGATCACCTCAACGAGCGCGGCTTCATTATGCCTGGCCTGGGCGACGCGGGCGACCGCCAGTTTGGTACGGGGTAGCGCGCTGCGATGGCCTTGAGGGCGATAGGCAGGCTCGTTTGGAATGAGCAATCTCATGGGCAGTGACATTCCCGCCGAACACCTGTTGTCATTTGCGGTTGTGCTGGGGCTGGCGTTTGGGTTGTCGTACGCGCTCACTCCGCTGGCGCAGCGGCTCGGCGTGCGGATGGGGATTGTGGACGTCCCTCGCGATCGTCACAAGCATCCGCGCCCGACTTCAAAGTTCGGCGGGCTGGCGATGTTCGTAGCATTCACGGCAGCGGTGATTGTCGCGCAGTTCCTGCCGGTCGAGCGCACCGATGACAAGGAGATCATCCGCCTGACCGGGCTGGTCCTCGGCGGGGCATTTATCTGGGTGGTGGGAATTCTGGACGACCGGCGGGATTTCGGTCCGCTGCCGCAATATTCCGCTCAACTGATCGCGGCGGCGATCGCTGTCGCGTTTCTGATCTTCATTGAGCAGTTCAACAATCCGCTCACCGGCGAGCGCACGCCCGAGTGGCCGTATGTCGTGACGGTGACGATTAGCTTATTCTGGCTGGGCCTGATGATGAACACCGTCAACTGGCTGGACGGGCTTGATGGGTTGGCGGCGGGGGTGTGCGCGGTCGCGGCGGCGATTATGTTTTTGCACGCGGCGTTTCAGCTCAACCAGACCAGCGTGAGCTTGCTGCCGCTGGCGCTGCTCGGCGCGACGCTCGGCTTTCTACCGTACAACTTTCATCCGGCGCGCGTGTTCATGGGCAGCAATGGCGCGCTGTTCCTCGGCTTCACAGTCGGCGTGCTGAGTATCATCGGCGGCGCGAAGATGGCGACCGTGTTGCTGGTGATGGGCCTGCCGCTGTTGGACGTGGCGTGGCAGATTCTGCGGCGCCTGCGGTCTGGGGGGAATCCGGTGTGGGGCGATCGCGGGCATGTACATTACCGGCTGCTGGATGCGGGCCTCTCCCAGCGCCAGATCGTGTTCGGCTATTACGTTTTCTGCGCGTTGTTCGGCGGGATCGCGTTGGTGACGGCAAGCCGCGTGTTCAAGCTGATCGCGCTGCTCGTTATGGCGGGGATTGTCGCGCTGGGGCTGTACTGGCTTAACCGGCGGGCAGCGCAGAATCACGCCGATAACGCGCCTGCGGAGCCACGGTCGCTCCCGCCCAACTAAAGGTCGTCGAAATCCACGTATTCCACATCGTCGTCGACGCTGTCGGGTTCATCGGGCAGCGTCTTGTCGATCTCGTCACTCGCGGGCTTGCGCAGGGGCGCAGGCAGCGAGCGCTCGCGCGGTTTGTCGCCGGGGCGGCTGCTTCCGAAGGGTAGCGAGCGCGATGGCGTGTCAGCGGGCTTTCGCGCGCTTTCCGCACCAGGGCGCGGCGCGGGCTTACCCGGCAGCGGGCGGTTGCCGAATGGCCCGCTCGAGGCGCGTGCCGGGGTGGGCGCGATCCCGGCGGGTCGGGCGGGGCGCTCGGTGGGTATGTCGCGTGTGGGACCAGGTGCAGGCTCGCGGCGCGGTGGCACGTCTCGGCGGGCGGCAGGCCTCTCGATGCGCGTTGGTGGCTCGCCACGTCGCTCGGTGCGCTCCGGCGTGCCCGGTGTTGCCCGTGGTCCGGTGGTAGTCGCGGGGCGGGGCGGCTGGCTGGCAGGTCTGCTGGGAGACTGCTGCGGCAGCGGGCCTGAACGCTCGATCGCGGCTGCGGCGCTCGGATCGCGGGCCGGGCGGCTGTCGCTCGGCCCGGGACGCGGGCTTGTGGCCGGGGCAGGACGCCGCTTCTTCGCGTCAAGCTCCGCCTGAATCGATGGATCGGGGAGCGGCAGATCCAGATTGTAGATCGACGGGAACGGCTCGCCCGGCGCCAGCGGCAGGTTCGATCCCGGCTCGCGCGTGGTCTTCTCCGGCTCCTCGGTCGAATAGTCAAACTTTCGCTTGGTGACGCGCTCCAACACTTCCTCAAAGAAACCGATCACCAGGATGGCGACCAGTTGCACCGCCAGAATCGTGCCGAACGCCGTGGTCAGGATGTTGACGCCATGCGCGACCGGCCCGGTGAACGTCTCGATGAGCACGTCTCCAACGCCAATAATCACCAGGAACGCCAGCACTCCCGCGAACAGCGCCAGCACAATCCACCACCCGCTGCGCTCTTCAGGTGTGGGCAGCATCGCGTTGGCGATGGCGAACATCAGGTAAAGCCACAGGTAGAAATCCGGCGTGCTCGCCAGCTCGCGGGCAGCCGGGCCGATCACGGTGATGTCGCCGGATTGGAGCGCAACGAGGAAGGCGTCGAGGTCGAGGATCTGCGTGCTGATGTACGCGATAATCGCGAGGCCGACCATCAGCGGAACCGCGCCGATGATCGCGGTTTTCACACGGCCCGCGTTCTTCGGGTTAACGAAGTCGAGGCGCAGCGTGCCGTCTTCCTGCGCCTCGGGCCACGCCATGACGCGCTCCGTCTCGACATTCAGCGCGCCCGCGACCAGCCACTGCACGAACTCATGAATGAACACGCCCGGCAGCAGGAACAGGTAGTACAGGACGGTAGCGCTGCGTGGCTCGTTGGTCAGCAGCCAGCCCACACCATAGAGATGGCTATGGATCCACCTCTCCGCGTAGGCCAGCGGGAAAAGCACCGCTGCCAGCGCGAACCACGGTGTGAGCAGGCTGCTGAGGTCCATGTCCGATCCGGTTTAGCTAAGCCCCTTCGCTTCGATCGCGATGCGGACCAGAGCCACGAACGAGTCGGCTTTGAGCGATGCGCCGCCGACCAACGCGCCGTCGATGTGCGGCTGGCTCATGAACTCGGCCATGTTTTCCGGCTTGACGCTGCCGCCGTACTGGATGCGCATTTGCTCGGCGTGCGCTTCGCCGTACAACTCCGCGAGCGTGGCGCGTACTGCGCCGATGATGGTGTTGGCTTGCTCGCCGCTGGCGCTCTTGCCCGTGCCGATCGCCCAAATTGGTTCGTATGCGACGACGATCCGCGCGAGGTCCTCAGCAGGCACGCCATCGAACGCGGCGCGAATCTGGTTGGCGACAAAGTCCCGCGTTTGCCCGGCTTCGTTGATCTCCAGGCTTTCGCCAACTGCGACGATGGGGTGCAGCCCATGCCGCAGCGCCGCCTTCAGCTTGCGGTTGACCATTTCGTCGGTCACGCCCTGGTACTGGCGCGTCTCAGAGTGCCCGATGATGACGTGTTTCGCCAACCCGACGAGCATTCCCGGCGCGATCTGGCTGGTGTATGCGCCCTCTTCTTCCCAGTGAACGTCCTGCGCGCCAACGGCGATCTCGCTGTCCTTCAGCGCGTCGGCAACTTGCGGCAGCGCGACATAGGGTGGACAGACAACACGCTCGGCGGCGGTGAGGCCCTTGAGTGGTTCTTTCAGAGCATTCACAAATTCGACGGCTTCCTGGGGTGTTTTGTACATTTTCCAGTTGCCGGCGATGATCGGCGTGCGCATAGAGATGACTCCCCTCGTGATGATTGGCATAAAAAGCAAATGTTGCTGATCCCGGCCTGCTCACGATATGAGCCAGCGGCCGGT
>CAZVCM010000129.1:0-11259 GCA_964626105.1 uncultured Thermoflexus sp. | reverse complement strand
GTCTACGGTGACAAACAACTCAATGTCGTCGCGCTGGCGCCAGGCGCGCAGCTCCTCGCGGAACAGGATTTCGGACGGATTCTTCGCGCCATACAGCACGATCAGGCGCCCGTACTCGTCGCGGTTGTCGAGAATCTCGTCGATTAGCGAGCGCGCCGGGGCCATGCCCAGCCCGCCGGGCGCGATAAGCACATCCTTGCCCTTGAAGACTTCGAGCGGAAACCCGCGCCCAAACGGGCCGCGAATCCCGATCGCGTCACCGGGCAGCACAGAGTTGTGGATCACGCCGGTCAGGTCACCCGCGTTGCGAATGCACAGCCGGAAGGTGTCGTGCGTGCGGCTGGGCGATGACATCACGCTGATCGGCGCCTCGCCCACGCCAGGAATCGACACCATCACGAACTGGCCGGGCCGGTGACCGAGGTTTTCGCCACCGGGCAGGCGCACGGTGTAGACCTTCTCGAACACCGTCTCCGTCTGAACATCCACCACCTGCGCGACCGTCGGCAGATAGACCGAGGTGTGGCCGTTTGCGGTGCGCGGAGTGGTCGTTGTCACAAGGTTAGCAGCCGTTTCAAACATGCTACGCTCCCCCTGCCGGATTCAAGTCGATCTGCATCTCGTCGTAGAGCGCGTTGAGTGTGCCGGGGATAGTGATGTTCACCAGGCACGCGCGCTGGCAGCGTCCGCAGCCGGTGCAGCCGTTGATGTTGTGCACCTGCTGAATGTACTTGCCCTTGCGCATGATGCGATGCCGCACGCGCGAAGCTTTGCTCTCGCGGAAGTTGTGCCCGCCCGCGACCAGCGCGAACTCGTGCAACTGGCACGAATCCCAGATGCGCGCCCGCTCGCCATCGGTCATATTGAGCGCGACCTCGTCCTGCACGTCGAAGCAGAAGCAGGTCGGGCAGACATTGGTGCACGAGCCGCACGCCAGACACTGCTCGCCAAGCGTGTCCCAGATGTTCGAGCCATAGTTGATCGTCATCAGCGAGGGGATCTGGTCTTTCGTCATCTTCAAGCGATGGCGGAAGTGCGGCCACTTCGCTGACAGCGTCTGGCTCAGGCGGCGGATATCCTCGGTCGTCGCCAAATGCACTTCGACGTTCGAGAGCAACAGCCGCTCGCCTTTTTCGGTGCCGGTATCGACCAGGTACATACCATCCACCGCCGTCATGTGCAGGTCGTAGACAGGCGGCGCGGTCAGCGTGCCCATATCCTTACAAAATGACGCGTCATCACACGGGCGCAGGCACTCGATGCCGATAATATAGGTCTGCTCGCGCCGGGCCACATAGTGCTCGTCCTTATAGCCCTCAGCGAAGACCTTGTCATAGAGCATGATGCCGTGCATATCGCAGGTATGCACGCCGAAGATCACCGTTGGCTCAACGGCATCGAAGACCGGCTTCACCTCGATTTGCCGCGCGCCCTGCTCGTCGGAGTCCGTGTGGAAGCTAAAGAGGACTTCGCGCTGTGGCAGCAGGTATTTCTTCGGCGGCAGGATCGTGGTGGGATAATCCAGCTCCATCTCTTCGGCAGATCCAATTGTATCGAACGCGTAGCCGGTCCCGCTGCGAACAGGGCCAACCACTCGGAACTGCGTGCGCAGGTTTTCAACAAAACCCGGCAAGCGCTCCTTGGGGAGAATGTAGAGGCTCATCACAACTCCAATGAGAATTCAAATTACTTAACGAATATGAGCCGCGGGGCCGCCATTTCGCGGGCCGCGCAAGTGCCAATAACCTCATTTTATAGGCTAACAGGCCTTACCAGGCTGAACAGTGGCGCTTGACGTAGTAAATCGTGCCGTAAAGCACATTGTGAAAGAGTGCACAATAGTGAATTGCACCGCGTGAGAGGAAATGCGTGTTGTGGCGCGATCTCTGCGCTGGGCAGGCCGCTCCTGACAGCGTGCGCTGCGCTCAGTACGCGCGCCGGATCAGGAACTCTGCCAGGCGGCGGATCGCGGACTGCGGTGCGGTGTCGATGCCTGTGCGGTCCAGCGCGGCCAGCGCGCGCTCATAATACGCTTGTGCGACGCGCTCTGTTTCCCCTGCTGCGTCGATCTGCGCCAGGATCGCCAGCACCGACGCGATCGCCTCGTCGTCAAGCGTGTCACGCGCATAAAGCGTTTGGAGCGTGGCGCGGTCTTGCGGGGCAGCGCGCTCGAACGCAACCAGCACCGGGTATGATTTCTTCTTGTCACGCAGGTCGCTCTTGGCAGACTTGCCGGTGAGGGCTTCCTCGCCCCAGATGCCGAGCGCGTCGTCCCGAATCTGGAACGCGATCCCCAGATTGCGCGCGAATTCTCCATACGCGTCGATGATCGCGTCGTCGTCTGTGCTGAGCAGCGCGCCAATCCGCGCCGCCGCCTCGATCAGCGTGCCGGATTTGTGCGCGATCATCGTGATGTACTCGTCCGGCGACACCTGCCCGCGCGTCTCGAAGCTGATGTCCAACACCTGCCCCTCGCACGTCCACAGGCACGCCTGCGACAGCGCCTCGGACGCACGCACGACACGCGTCGCCGGAACGCCCGCACGCAGCAGCCGCGCCATCGCAACATTTGCCAGCGCGTACAGCCCATCGCCCACGTTGATCGCCTGCGCCATACCCCAGCGCGTCCACACCGCCAGGCGATGGCGGCGTTCTTGCGAGTTGTCCATCACGTCGTCGTGGATCAGCGTGAAGTTGTGGAGCAACTCCAGGGCCGCCGCCGCGGGCAGCACGGGTGCATAATCTCCCCCGACCGCCTGCGCAACCAGCGCCATCAGCAGCGAGCGGATTTTCTTCCCGGCCACGCGCCGCCGCTCCTCGACCGCATCGGGCGGCAGGTCCCACCCAAACTGGTAATCCACGATCTCCCACAGCAGGGGTGCGACCGGCTGTTGCTCGGCGCGGATCGTGCGCATCTCCGCGTCAATCGCAGCAACGATCGGCTCGTAGATCGTGTTGTCCAATGAGGCGGCCATGCCAAAGTCCTTTCCACACGCTCCCGCGCCAGCGCCTATTGTTATCGCATACGCCGCGCTGTCGCGCCAGAAAACAGCAATTGTACGAAAAATGTGATTGCCGCCCGCCGCCAAACAGATTAAACTGGCGGGCGCCACCAGAATCGAAGGAAGGTATCTTGAGCGCCACATCACCGACTCAGATCCGCGTCTCGGCGCCCGGCAAGTTGATGCTGTTGGGCGAGCACGCGGTCGTTCATCACCGCCCCTGCCTGGTGACCGCGATGGATGCGCGGCTCCATCTCACGCTCGAGCTGACGAATTCGGGCGACGACACGTTCACGATCTTCGCGCCGGACGTCGGCGTCGACGGCAGCCAGGGCCGCATCGCGGCGGCGTATGAGGGCGGGCACGCGCTCGCGCCTGGCACGCGCTTCATCGAGAGCGCGCTGGCCGTGTTCCACGAGCGTTTTGGGCTACCGCGTGGGCTAACGATCACCACGCGCAGCGATTTTCCGAGCACCTATGGCCTCGGCAGCTCATCCGCGACCGTCGCCGCGATGCTGTTCGGACTGTCGCGGCTGTTCGGTCTGTCGCTGGATCAGGATGAGCTGTTCACGCTTGGGCTGGATGCCGTACGGCGCGTGCAGCAGCGCGGCTCTGGCTTCGATCTGGCCAGCGCGATCTATGGCGGTACGCTGTTTTATGACAACGCGCGCCCGCGCCAGATCCTGCCACTGAAAACGCCAGACCTGCCGCTGATCGTGGCGTACAGCGGGGTGAAAGCCGACACGCCCACCTATGTCGATCACGTCGCCGAGCGGCTGGAACGCTGGCCAGACGCGATCAACGGTATCTTCGACGCGATGGCGCACATCGTCAAAGACGCGCGCTGCACCCTGGAAGATGGCGACTGGCAGCGCCTGGGCGAGCTCATGGACATTCAGCACGGGCTGGCGCACGCGCTCGGCGTGGATACCGACATCACCGCGCGTCTGGTCTTCGCCGCACGCGGGGCTGGGGCCTACGGCTCGAAACTAAGCGGCGCGGGCGGCGGCGACTGTGTGATCGCGCTCGCGCCGGAAGACCGCCGGACCGCAATTGAGGGCGCGCTGGTCAGCGCCGGGGGGATGATCGTGCGCAGCGCACCGCACGCGCCGGGCGTGCGCGTCGAAGACGAGAGCGCTGCGCCGTGACCGCCCCTTCCACCGCGCAAAGCTGCGCGAACATCGCGTTCATCAAATACTGGGGCCGCCGCGATCACGCGCTGCGCCTGCCCCTCAACGGCTCGATCTCGATGAACCTGGACGGCGCGACCACGACCACGACGGTCATCTTCGATCCGGCGCTGGACGAGGATCGCGTCACCATCCTCGACGCCGGGACGACCGCGCAGGCCGCACACCGCGTCTCCGCGCACCTGGATCGCGTGCGCGCGCTGGCCGGGATCACCACGCGGGCGCGCGTCGTCTCGCGGAACTCGTTCCCGATGGGGACCGGCATCGCCTCATCCGCGTCAGCCTTCGCCGCGCTGACCGTCGCCGCGTGCGCCGCCGCAAATCTGACGCTAGACGAGCGCGCTCTCTCGATTCTGGCGCGGCTCGGCTCTGGCTCCGCCTGCCGCTCGATCCCGGCGGGGTTCGTGGAGTGGCACGCCGGGGAAGACAGCGAGACCTCGTACGCCGAGACAATCGCCCCGCCAGAGCATTGGGACCTGCGCGATCTGATCGCGATCGTGCAAACCGCGCACAAAGATGTCGGCTCGACCACGGGGCAGGCGCTGGTGGATAGCAGCCCGTTTTCCGAAGCGCGGCTGGCCGCCGCCGAGCGCGGCCTGGCGGTCGTGCGGAACGCGATCCGCGCGTGCGATTTCGAGACGTTTGGCGAGGAAACCGAGCAGGAAGCCTTGCGAATGCACGCCGTCGCGCTGACCTCGCAGCCCAGCGTGCTCTATTGGTCGCCGGAGACGGTGCGGATTATGCAGGCGATCCGGGCGTGGCGAGCCGAAGGGGTGCGCGCTTACTTCACAATCGACGCCGGGGCGAATGTGCATGTGCTGTGTCCCGGCGCAGACGTGGACGCGCTCGCCAAGCGGCTGCGCGAGTTGAAAGGCGTGCGCGATGTCCTGGCGAACCGGCCCGGCCCTGCCACACGCCTGATCGACGCACATCTGGTGTAGGTCGCAGTTTGCGACAGCCGCGAACCACACGCAAAGACAGCAAAAGGCGCGCCATCCTGTGTTTGACAGGGGAGCGCGCCTGATATTTTCTACTGGCGGCTAACCGTCCAGCGTCACTTAGCCTGCCGTCCAGCCACCGTCCGCGACCAGAATTTCACCGTTCACGAACGAGGAATCGTCAGACGCGAGGAACAGCACCACGCGCGCCAATTCCTCTGGCTCTGCGTTGCGCGTAGCTGCAGGAAGCAGCGTCTGCAGGCGCTCCATGCCCAGCGGGCTTGGATTACGGATGTTGATATTGGTCGCCACGCCGCCGGGGCACACGGCGTTGCAGCGAATCCCCTTCTTGGCGTAGTGGTAAGCGATGCTGCGTGTCAACCCGATGACCGCGTGTTTGGACGCGGTATAACTGGCGCCCGCACGCCCACCGAACAACCCACCGACCGAGGCGACGTTGACGATCACGCCGCTTTCTTTGGGGAGCATCGTCTGCAGCGCCTTGCGGGCGATGAACATCGGGCCATCGAGGTTAACGCTCATCACCTTGCGCCATAGCTCGTCGTCGAGGTCGCCTACCGGAACGAAATCATCCATGATCCCGGCGTTGTTAACCACAATATCCAGCGTGCCAAACGCGTCGAGCGCCACCTCGACGGTCCGTTCGGCCTCAGCACGGACAGAGATGTCCCCGCTAACCGTCTTCAGCGCGTCGCCCCGGTTGCCGAGCGCCTGGGCGAGCTCATCCAACGCTGTCTCGGCGATATCCGCCGCCACAACTCGCGCGCCTTCTGCAATGAATAACTCTGTAATTGCGCGTCCGATACCCATCGCTGCGCCGGTCACCAGCGCAACTTTTCCCTCGAGCTTCATCATATCCCTTCCTTCAGGTTTCAAGTACTCCACACAACAAAGCATCAACCGCTATAACCGCCCAACGCACGCGCACTTTCTGGCACGGCGGGGCGCGATCATATCACGTGGAACGCCCGTATCGTTTCACCTGCGCATTCACGCGTGGTCGCTCTATCGCCTGTGTGACAAGCCCGGCGCCACTTGCGCGCAGGCTAAATTTGAAACCCTGGACGGAACGGGACGATTTTGCGCCGGTAGTTGTGCGCGTGCCGCTGCAGCGTGCTCTCCAGCATCTGCCAGCGCTCGCTCGCCAGCACCGCCTGAATGGTGTCGAGATCCTCGGCGACAAACTCAGCCTGTCGCAGCGGGCAGTTTCCCCACACGGTGTGATAAACCTGCGACATATGCAGGCCCATGCCCTGCGCGGCAGGCACAAAGTCGTTCATCACGAACTCGTAATACGCCTCCTGTTCGCCGGGCTTCAAGTCATAAAACAGCATCAGCTTATAGCGCGGGATGATGGTACGGCTCATAGGTGGATGGTGTCCTGCGCAGCTCCGATAGTCATAGATACGTTTCTATTGCCAGATTCCCGGGATCGCCGTGCCGCATTGCGGGCAGCGTCCGCCGGCCCTGGCAAGCGAGTTCGATGTGATCATATAACCTGAGCGCCCGATCAGCGTCGTGTTGCATGTGGGGCAGCGTGTGTCTTCCCAGTCTTCACAGCGGCCCGGCAAGTTGCCCGCATAGACGTAGCGTAACCCGGCTTCGGCGCCGATCTCAGCGGCGCGGACGAGCGTCGCCGCGGTGGTGGGCGGTGTGTCCATCATCTTGTAATCCGGGTGAAATGCCGTGACATGCCACGGGATATCGACCGAAATGCTGGCGATATAGCGCGCGGCGTCATAGAGTTCGTCGGTGCTGTCATTAAAACCGGGCACGATCAGCGTCAGCACTTCAAGCCAGATACCGGCTTCGTGCACCCAGCGGATCGTGTCGAGCACGTTTTGCAGCACGCCGCCAAGCTCGCGCCGGTAGTGGCGATCCTGCATCGTCTTGAGGTCGATCTTGTACGCGTCCAGGTGCGGCGTCAGAAAGTCGATCACCTCGCGCGTGCCGTTGCCATTGGAGACGTACATCGTCAGCATTCCGGCGGCGCGCGCCTGCTGAAAGACCTCGACCGCCCACTCCGACGTGATCAGCGGCTCGTTGTAGGTGCTCGCCACCCCACGTGCGCGATAGCGCTGCCCCAGATCAACCAGCTCATCCGCCTGAATCGGGATGTAGTCGCGTCCGGCGGCGTCATCGCGCAGCGTCTGCGAGATGTCCCAGTTCTGGCAATAGCTGCACCGGAAATCACAGCCGAGCATCCCGAAGCTGACCACATTGGCGCCAGGCGTGACGTGGAAGAACGGCTTCTTTTCGACGGGATCGACCTGCAGCGCGCCGACATAGCCACGCGGCACGCGCAGCGTCCCGCCTTCGTTATAGCGGATCTTGCAGATGCCGCGCCGCCCGTCTTTGATCAGGCAGCGATGTCCGCACGACAAACAGCGGAGCTTATGCTCCTCGGCGTCGATCACTTCCACCAGCGCATCTGCAGCCGGCGCCGTCATCTCGTCGAGTCGTTGCTGGAGTGTGACGGTCCTGGACATGATGCCGCTCCTTGCACTTCCTTTCGTTTGAAGGTCCCCTTCGTGCGCAGCGCGCTATATGACGGTAAACGTCCCGCGCAAGGGCGCTTCGATCTCCGGCGCGCTGCCGAGATACGCCGCCAGCGCATCAACCGCGCGCACGGTGAGCGCCTGCCGGTTGCTGCCATATTTCTTCGGGACGCCCTGTGACGTGACAAACGCCGCGCGATAGGTCAACGAACGGTCAACCGGGCGGCCTTCGACAAACAGCTCTTGCAGGCGCGTGCCAGGCGGGTTCTCGATCTTCACCAGCGCGTTCAGGCCGAGCGCGCGCTTCACGTATCCGCCCATCTGTTGGTACGGATCGCGCGCGTAGGTGTGCTCCAGGTTCTCCTCGAGCATCGACCAGATCTCCTCGCCCGTCAAGTCCACCAGCGACACTGGCGGATTGACCGGGATGATATTGTACAGGTCGTCCCGTGTGACCGGCCCCGGCAGCACGGGCGCGCCATAGCGCCAGCCGTTCGAGAAAGCAAGCGTCGCGCCGGTCGCGTGCTGCAAGGCTTGCAGCAGGAAGTTGTCCATCGTGCATTCAAGCGCGGTCCCGCGATTGAGCGGCGTCGCCACCCGGCCCACGACCTCACCCAACTCATCGCGATAGGGCGCCAGCGAGCCAGCCACGATCGCCTGTACGTCCAGATCGGACGCGATCTGATCGTCCACCGTCAGCAACTCGTGTCGAAAGTCCACCACCCGCCCGCCGTCGATTTCCAGATCGAGCCGCCCCAAGAACGCGCCATGACTGCCAGACTGAATGACCAGTGTCTCACCAGCCCGCGCCGGACGTTGCAGCCGGTTGTGCGTGTGGCTGCTCAACAGCACGTCGATCCCGCCGACCTCGCGCGCGAGCTTCATATCTTGCGGAAACCCCAAGTGCGACAGGACAACCACTAAATCGACCTGCTCCTGCCCGCGCAGCGTCCCGATCAACTCTGGAAGCTCGTCGTTTCCCAGCGTAAGCCGGATGCCCTGGTTGAACGTCGGCGGCATGATGCGATCCACGATGACCGCCGCCAGCCCGATCACGCCGACACGCACACCGCCCGCCTCGCAGATGCGCCAGGCAGGGAACGGGCGATCGCCGGTTGCTTCATCGTAGCAGTTCGCGGCTAGAACCGGATAGGGGAGCCGCGTCGCCAATTCGCGCAGGCGAGCAGGGCCGTAGGCGAAATCCCAATGTGCGGTCATCGCGTCGAAGCGTAACGCATCGAGCACCGGGATCAGCACCTCGCCCTGCGTGTGGACGGCAGCGTACGTCCCGTGAAAGGTGTCGCCCCCGTCAAACGCCAGCACCGCGCCGGGCCGCTCCGCACGGATCGCGTTCAGCGCGCTGGCGACGCGTGCATAGCCACCCGCTGTGCGATAGACCAGCCGGTTCCCTGACCAGAACAGCTCGGGGTGCGGCTCGAAATAGGCATGGCTATCGTTCATCTGAACGAGCGTCAGATGCTGAGGCATGCGTTGTCCTCCGGTGCGCGCCAACGATTTGACGACACTCTAGATTCTCGCAAAGCCATGTACCAAGTCCAAACGTTTGCGCGAGGACGACGTCGGTTAGCGACTAGCCGTTAGCAGTGAGTCACAAGCGAAAGAAAACGCTGCGCCTGCCCCCGTGGTGGAGCGTGCTGCAGCGTCGAAAAGGCGGGGCTTCTTCCTTGCCAATCGCTAACGGCTAACGGCTAATTGCTGGCTCTACACTTTTTCCAGGCGACGTCCCTCTTTGGCGCGGCGCGCCAGCATCAGGATGTCATACGCGCTCTGGCGCGCGCTGGTCGTCTCGGCGCCGAGCATCTCGGCCAGCTCGTCCACGCGCCCCTGATCGGTCAGCCGCTCGACGCGCGTCACGGTGCGGTCGCCCTCGACATGCTTGGTCACGCGGAAATGCGCGTCGCCGAACCCGGCAAGCTGCGCGAGGTGCGTCACGCACAAGACCTGGTGCGTGCCGGATAGCTGCCACAGCTTCTGCCCGACAACCGCGCCCACGCGTCCGCCGATTCCCTGGTCGATCTCGTCGAAGATCAGCGTCGGCACGCGGTCCGCGTAGGACAGCACGCTCTTCAGCGCCAGCATAATACGCGCCGTCTCGCCGCCGGAGGCGACTTTCACCAGCGGGCGGAGCGGCTCGCCCACGTTCGCCGCCATGTAGAACTCGACCTGATCGACGCCAGTCGCGCTGAACGCGAAGCGCTCGCCCTCGATGTAGACGCCGTCGGGATCAGACTCGCGCGTGATGCGCGCCTCGAAGCGCGCGCCTTCCATCTTGAGGTCGGCTAGCTCCCGCACGATCGCTTCTGTCAGGCGGTCGGCGGCCTCGCGGCGGACGCGGCTCAGCGCGGCGGCGGCATCGCCAATCGCGTGCAGCAGGCGATCTTCCTCGGCGCGCAGTTCTTCGAGCCGCGCCCCGCTGTGGGTGATGGCGTCCAGCTCGGCCCGAACCTTCTCGGCGTGCTCCAACGCAGCCTCGATCGTCCCGCCGTATTTGCGCTTGAGGCGGTTCAGCAGCTCGACGCGCTCCTCGATCTCGTCCAGGCGGCGCGGATCATACTCGGCGTCGTCGGTGTACTGGCGCAGGGTGCGCGCCAGCTCGTCCGCCTGGATGCTGAGCGTCTCGGCGAGGGTGTAGGCGTCTTCCATCGCGGGATCGAGCCGCACGAGCTTGCCCAGCGCCAGCGCAACATGCGCCAGCCGGTCCACCCCAGCGGCCTCGCCCGTTTCGCTAACCAGCGCGTAGTACGCCTCGTTTGCCAGCTCCGCGATCTTCTCGGCGTTAACCAGGCGCGTGCGCTCGTTAGTCAGTTCCGCCTCTTCTTCCGGGCGCGGATCCGCCGTTTCGATCTCCTCAAGCTGAAACTGGAGCATGTCCACGCGCCGGGCGAGCGCGGCTTCATCTGTCAGCAGATCCTTGATCTCAGCGCGGACCGCCGCCAGCGCGCGGACCTGCGCGGCAACTTCGGCGCGCTGGTCCTCGACCCCGGCGTAACGGTCGAGCAGGTACAGGTGCTGCGCGGGGCGCAGCAGCGACAAGTGCTCGCCCTGGCCGTGAATATCAACCAGCAGGCCGCCGACCTCGCGGTAAACCGCCAGCCCGCACGTCACGCCGTTAACACGTGCGATGCTGCGGCCATTCGCACGGACCTCGCGCGTCAGAATCACCTCGTCCGCGCCGTCGCCTTCCAGTCCTTCGGCTTCGAGGATCGCGTGCAGGTCCTCGCGCACGCCATTCGGCACAGCGAAGATCCCCTCGATCACACTGCGTTCTGCCCCGGCACGCACAAATGTCGCGTCCGATCGCTCGCCCAGCAGCAGATTGACCGCATCGACAATGATTGACTTGCCCGCGCCAGTCTCGCCGGTGATCACCTGAAAGCCCGGCGTCAGCGTAAGGTCCAGCGCGTCGATAATCGCAAAGTCTTTGATACGCAGTTCTTGCAGCATAGGCCGTGACGTCAGTCGCCTTTTGTCGTTACCGGTTAAGCGTCAGCCGCGTGCCAAATTGCGCCGCCGCCGTGCCTGTCGCCAGGAACATGAAAATCGCGGTCATGATCGGGTTAACCAGCAGCATCGGCAGCGCGCCGAGGAT
>CAZVCM010000128.1:0-11496 GCA_964626105.1 uncultured Thermoflexus sp. | reverse complement strand
GCGCTGTCGTGAGCGGGCGACGGGATTCGAACCCGTGACCTTCTCCTTGGCAAGGAGACGTTCTACCACTGAACCACGCCCGCATGGTTCAACTGCCCGATAGTATAGCCCATCGACATGGATTTGACAAGGGGAAAATTGACGCGCGGCGGCCTGTTACGGGGCGCCAGCGCGCTATTCCCCCAGCGCGTCGACAGTGTCCAGGATCGAGCGCGCCCAGCGTTTGATGCGCGTCGGATAGTCCTCTTCAGGGTGCAGCGCCACATCCCGCACCGTGATCGGCCAGTCGATGGCGCGCGGCGTGCGATCCCCGCGCAGGATCGAGCCGGTGCGCGGGCGCTCCAGCTCAAACAACTCTTTCGCCACGCGACGGAGATAATCCGGCGGGTGCTGTCCGTCGAGCGCCGTGCGCAGCAGTTCAATCGCGCGCGGGCGCACGTCGTCCGCATAGCGGTCGTGGGTGATCATATAGCTGGCGACCATATGGAGATGCACCGGGCCGTTGTGCGCCATGTTGGCGTGTTCCTCAAACAGCAGACTGTGAAAGAACGCCTCGCACGATTCGCCCGGCTGAAGCTCGGCACCACACTCGGGGCATTTGTCGGTCATGCGCGTGTCCTCATTGGCTCGCGAGAGACCGCAAGTGTAGCGCAAGGGCGCGTGTTCTTCTAGGCCGCGCCGCTCGCCGCGAAGTACAGCAGCAAGCACACGCCACCCGCCATGCACAGCAGCCCCAGGAAATCCTGCTGCCGCTCCCACTGCTCGGTGCGGTGAATCGGGCGATTCAGCCGCTCCCAGAGCAGCACAGCATCCCACCACCAAAAATCTTTGTGGTAAATGTGGCTGTAGCCGTAGAACATCAGCAGCAAACTGGCCAGAATGAACAACATGGGTCAGCGTCCTCAACGCAGTGGATCGGGCGAGACGGTTGTATTCAGCATAACGAAGAATCGCGTAGCTGTGCGTGAATTTGTTGTGAAAACATGAATGGACGATTGTACATTAATCTTTGGCATTCAAAAATGCCGTCAGGCGCAAAAAAAGAGGCGGACCCTCACGTTCCGCCCCTGGTCGGGTTGCGAAGATCGCGCCGCTCAGGCGGGGATATACTCCGCCGCGCTAAATACGAGCCGGTCCCCTTCCGGCGCGACATCCACATGCACCGACTCGCCTTCCTGCACGCGCCCCTCGAGGATCGCGAGCGCCAGCGGGTCCTGCAATTCGCGCTGAATAGCGCGCTTCAGCGGGCGCGCCCCATAGACCGGGTCGTAGCCCACGTCCGCGAGATAGCTCTGCGCCGCGTCGCTGAGTTCCAGCCCGATCCGCCGCTCGCCGAGCAGCCGCTCCAGGTGACGAAGCTGGATGCCGACGATCTGGCGCAGGTGTTCGCGCGTCAGGCTGTGGAACAGGATCACCTCGTCGATCCGGTTCAGGAACTCTGGACGGAAGGTGCGGTCCAGCTCTGCCAGCACGGCTTGCCGGATCTCGGCCTCGTTGCGCTTGTTCATCTCTTTAATCAGGTGACTGCCGGCGTTGCTGGTCATGATGATCACGGTGTTCCGGAAGTCCACCGTGCGCCCGTGCCCGTCCGTCAGACGTCCCTCGTCCAGCACCTGCAGGAACAGGTTGAAGACTTCCGGGTGCGCCTTCTCAATCTCGTCGAACAGCACAACCGCGTACGGGCGGCGGCGGACCGCCTCGGTCAGCTGGCCGCCTTCGTCATAACCGACGTAGCCGGGCGGCGCGCCGATCAGGCGGCTGACGGTATGGCGCTCCTGATACTCGCTCATGTCGATGCGGACCATCGCATCCTGATCGTCAAACAGGAACTCGGCCAGGGCGCGCGCCAGCTCTGTCTTCCCGACGCCGGTCGGCCCCAGGAACAGGAATGTCCCCATTGGGCGGTGCGGGTCTTGCAGACCGGCACGGCTGCGGCGGACGGCGTTGGCGACCGCCTGGATCGCTTCATCCTGTCCGATGACGCGCTGGTGGAGCCGCTCTTCCATGCGCAGCAGCTTCTCGACCTCGCCTTCCATCAGGCGTGAGACCGGGATGCCGGTCCAGCGGCTGACGACCGAGGCGATCTCGTCGGCGTCGACCTCTTCCTTGAGCATCGCGCCGCTCGCCTGAAGCTCGTTAAGGCGCGCTTCGTTCTGCGCGAGCCGCTGCTCCAACTGCGGCAGCTCGCCATAGCGCAGGCGCGCCGCCGCTTCAAGGTCGTTGCGCCGCTCCGCCTGCTCTAGCCGGACGCGCAGATCGTCGATCTCCGCCTTCGCCTGGCGGATGCTCTGGATCGCGTCCTTCTCCTGCTGCCAGCGGGCTTGCAGCGCGCGCGAGCTTTCGCGCACGTTCGCCAGTTCCTCTTCGAGCGCCTTGAGACGCTCCTTCGACGCCTTGTCGCGCTCCTTCTTGAGCACCTCGCGCTCGATCTCAAGCTGCATGATCTGGCGGTCGACGTCGTCCAGCGCTTGCGGCTTGGAGTCAATCTCCATCTTCAGGCGCGAGGCGGCCTCGTCAATCAGGTCGATCGCCTTGTCAGGAAGCTGGCGGTCGGTGATGTAACGCCCGCTGAGCACCGCCGCTGCGATCACCGCGCTGTCCTGAATACGCACGCCGTGATGCACCTCGTAGCGCTCTTTCAGCCCGCGCAGGATACTGATCGTATCCTCAACGGTCGGCTCGTCTACAAACACCGGCTGGAAGCGGCGCTCTAGCGCGGCATCCTTCTCGATATACTGGCGATACTCGTCCAGCGTGGTCGCGCCGATGGCGTGCAGCTCGCCGCGTGCCAGCATCGGCTTGAGCATGTTGCTGGCGTCCATCGAGCCTTCGGCCCGTCCCGCGCCAACGATTGTGTGCAGCTCGTCGAGGAACAGGATGATCTGCCCCTGCGCGTCGCTGACTTCCTTCAGCACAGCCTTAAGCCGCTCCTCGAACTCGCCGCGAAACTTCGCGCCCGCGACCAGCGCCCCCATATCCAGCGCGACGATGCGCTTGTCCTTCAGTCCTTCGGGCACGTCGCCGTTGACAATACGCTGCGCCAGCCCTTCAGCGATCGCGGTCTTGCCCACGCCCGCCTCACCGATCAGCACTGGGTTGTTCTTCGTGCGGCGACTGAGCACCTGCACCACGCGGCGGATTTCTTCATCACGCCCGATCACTGGGTCGAGCTTGCCCTGGCGCGCGAGGGCGGTCAGGTCGCGCCCGTACTTCTCCAACGCCTGGAAGGTGCCTTCCGGGTCCTGGCTGGTGACGCGCTGCCCGCCGCGAATGGCGGTGAGCGCCTGCAGCACGTTGTCAGCGGTGACATCATGCCGCGCCAGCAGATCACTCGCGGTGCGGTCGTGTGTCAGACCGAGCAGGATGTGCTCGGCGCTGATGTAGTCGTCGCGCATGTTGGCCGCTTCGGTCTCCGCGCGGGTCAGCACGTCGCTCGCGGCGCGGCTGAGCCCAACCTGAGCGGCAGCGCCGTATACCTTCGGCTTGCTGGCAAGCGCGTTTTGCACGTCCCCGATCACGCCGGGCAGGCGCGCGCCGATCTTGCTGATGACCTGCGGCACGACGCCATCTGTCTGTTGGAGCAGCGCGAGCAGCAGATGCAGCGATTCCAGCTCGCCGTGATTGTAGCTCTCGGCGAGGCGCTGCGCGGCCAGCACTGCCTGCTGCGCTTTGGTTGTAAACCGGTTGAGATCCATCGTTATCCCTCTAAATCGCGTCTCTATCTTTTCCACCTGATGATGACAGTGTAAGTCTAGCAATGGCATGTAAGAATGCCGTCAACAGAATATCAGAAGCGCGTCATCAGGGGGAAAATCAAAACGCCGGACACGGGTGCCCGACGTTTTGATCACACAGCAGCCCTAGCGCATGCCTTGCTCGGAACTGCCAAGGATGCGGCCAAGCTCCCGCGCGATGAGGCCGGTGCGCTCGTCGCGCAGGAGGGGCAGGCGGCTGCGCGTGCGGTGAAGCTGGTTCAGGTCGATGGTGTGGACGAGCAGCGCTTCCTCGAAGTACGGCCCACGCGCCAAAAACTCGCCGTTCGGGTCCGCGATGGTGCTGCCGCCCCAGAAGTTCAGTCCGTCTTCGAACCCGACGCGGTTGGAATGCACCACAAACGTCGTGAACAGGCCCGCATACGCCTGGTTGATGCGCTCTACCCAGCGCGCGCTGGCGAGCCGGTCGCGCTCGTCCAGGCCGCGCCCAGGGCTGGCGCTGTGCAGAAACAGCACTTCCGCGCCATCCAGCCACAGCAAGTACGGCGGCGACACGTGCCAGAAGTCCTCGCAGATCAGCACGCCGACACGCCCGAAGCGCGTGTCAAAGGCGCGCACGCCATCGCCCCACGCAAAGTAGCGCCCTTCATCAAAAAGCGTGTAGGTAGGCAGATAGACCTTGCGATGCACATGCAAGACCTCACCGCCGCTGAGATACGCTTGCGCGATGTAGAAGCGATGCCGCGAGTCTTCTTCTACGAACCCGACCAGCGCGTCGATCTGATGCTCCCGCGTGGCAGCCAGCAGCGGCCCGAACACCGGATCGTCGGCACCAGGGTGCGTCGCCACCTCGTACACTAGGTCTTGCAGGTTATAGCCGGTCAGCGACAGTTCCGGGAACAGCAGCAGCTCAACCGACTGCGCCGCCGCCTGCTCCATCAGCGCCAGATGCTGCGCCAGGTTCGCCGGAACGTCCCCCAGCTTCGGGCTGGTCTGCGCGATCCCCAGGGTAAGCTTCATGCTGTTCATCCTCTCTCAGCGGACGATGGGACGCCTCGCGGCGTCGTTCCAGCCAGACCGCGCCCCCGGCCACGACCGCCAACAGCAGTACGGCGAGATCAAAAACCTGATCGGCGCGGCGATCCAGCAGCCAGACCGCCGGGTCCGCGCGGAAGAACCCGAGAACGTAGAGGCCGATCCCACTCAGCGCCAGGATCAGCCAGAAGCGCAAGCCACGCAGCCAACCGCGCCATGTCAGCAGCAGCGCCAGCGCTAGCAGCCCGCTGCCGAACGCGATCCCCGCCAGTTGGGTGTCCAGGCGCGGCGCGACCACGCCGTACACATCCGGCAGTTCCGCGACCGCCCAGCCCGGCCAATCCGCCAGCGTGCGGACCTCATGCCCATAGCCGCATCCAGCGGCGCGGCACCCGCTCCACGCGCCGATCATGCCGATCGGCCACGCCAGTGCAAGCATGTCCGTCCACGGCCCGAGCGACACGCGGCGCAGGCGCAGCATCACCAGCGCGACCGGAACGGCGAGCATCAACCCGCCGTGCCACGCCAAGCCACCTTCCCACACACGCCATGTCTCGGCACGGTGATCGGTGAAATAGTCCCACTCAAGCGCGACATGCAGCGCCCGCGCGCCAACGATTCCCGCTGCCAGCGCCACGATCGCCACATCCAGCCAGCGTGTTGCTGCCTCGGGCGCGCGCTGCCAGCCGCCCCACGCAATCACACCCAGGCCCACCAGCAGCGCGCCGCTGAGCCAGGCGGTGTAGGCGCGCAAAGTGAGAGGCCCCGCCTCAATCAGGATCGGATTCATCAGTAACACGCAAGAAATGTCGACCGCGCTCGTGAAATATCCTATAATGTCCCTCACGTTAAAGCCAAATCCGGCGGATGTCAACGCGTGCGGCGCTGACCGACCAAGCCCTCACTGGCACCCCGGCCGTCCAACCTTCGGGCGACTATCAAACCGTACCACCCCCTGGACAGCAGGTGAGAACAGGAGTTGCACAACATGATCAATGTGGTCTTTAACATACTGGCGCTAGCCGGTCTGGCGATCGCCGGTTTCGGCGGCTTTATGATCGTCCAGTTCCTTTCGCGCAACGCGTCGATTCGCAGCGGCGTGCTGGTGACGGTCGTCGGGCTGATCCTCGCAATCGTGTTCTTCGTCATCGGCGCAGGCGTGATCGAAGTTCAGCCGAACGAAATCGCGGTCGTCTTCAACGTTCTTACGGGCGATCTGGCGGAAACACCGCTCGGCCCGGGGCTGCATGTGATCATCCCCGGCATTCAGGATGCAACGATCTACTCCATCGCGCAGCAAGAGTATACAATGGCCGGCTCAGTCAGCACCGGCGCAACACGTGGCGATGACGCTGTGGTCGCGCTAACCCAAGACGGGCAGCGCGTCGAGCTAGATGTCACGGTGATCTTCCGCATCAGCCCGGCCAACGCCAACATCGTCCACCGCAACTGGCAAGACCGCTATGTGAACGGGCTGGTCCGCCCGGCCCTGCGCAACCAGGTGCGTGGCTCGCTGACACAGTTCCGCGTCGAACAGATCTATGGCACCGAGCATAGCGCGCTGGAACAGGCCATCGAAGAAGGCGTGCGCGATCTGATCGCGCCAGAGGGTTTTGAAGTCACGAACGTACTGATTCGTAACATCGCATTCTCCCCAGAATACGTCGCGTCGATCGAGCAGAAGCAGGTTGCGCAACAGCAGGCGCAGGAAGCGGAGTTCCGTGTCGAGCAGCGCAACCAGGAAGCCGAGCAGGAACGTGCCCTGGCGCGTGGTTCGGCGGACGCTGCCCGCATCCGCGCCGAGGGTGAGGCCGCCGCGATGCAGCTCATCAACGAGCAGCTTTCGCAGAACCCGCTGCTGCTTCAGTGGCGCTACATCGAGTCGCTCGGTGGCAACGTCCAACTGATGGTCATCCCGTCGAACAGCCCGTTCCTCTTCGACCTCGACTCGCTGGCGAGCGCGGGCGGTGTTTCGCTGCCTTCCGCGACAGAAGGGACGCCTCCGGCAACCACTACCGTGCCGGACACTGACTCGGCTGACTAACCTAACCGCGCGATAGTTCACTCAACACGATGAGTATTGCAGGGGGCGCATGAGGCGCCCCCTGCGTGTTATGCGCGCAGTCGCGGCGCACGTGCCGCCAGATGTGTACTTTGCGATAATGGGGCTAAGTGTCAGACAGGCAGGAGACTCCCCCATGACACGCTCGCGTGCACTGTTGATCACCTTCGTGCTGCTGTGCCTGCCGCTTGGCGGCGGCGCGCTCACCGGGCGCGCCCAGACCGCTGACACAGGCCAGATCGCAATTGCCGCAGAAGACGGCAATATTTATCTCTTCGATCTCGCCGCCGATGAAGCTGTTCCCCTGACCGAAGACGCCGTGCGCGGCAGCAAGATGTACGCCTGGCCGACCTGGGCGAACGATGGCCGGCTGGCGTTTTTCGGAACCAGCCGCGTGCCAGACGACCGCTACCAGCTTGGGATTTTCGTGCAGCGCGCGCCCGGTGAGGTCGAGCGCCTCTATTCCGCCGCAGACGAGTTCTTCACCTACGCCAGTTGGGCGCCCGCTGACTGCCCCGCCGGGGACTGCCGCGACCTCGCTCTGCTATACACCGCGGCCAGCGGCAACCTCGCGCTGCGGCGCGTGCGCGTCGATGGTGAGGTGTCCATCGAGGAGCTGTCGGAAGGCGGGCCGCACTATTGGGACTGGTCGCCTGACGGCGCGTCGATGCTGTGGGCGCGCTTTGGCACCGAGCTATCGATCTACGACGCGGACAGCAACGCCATCGCGCAGACGTTTGACGACCGGCTCGGCTTTCAGCGTGCGGTCGACTGGTCGCCGGTGGATAACCGGCTGCTGGCTGCGGTGCGCGCGCCCGGACGCCGCAACGACCTGATAATTTTCGACAAGGATGAACGGCTGGTGCTGGCCGAAGGCTTCAGGGGCCCGGTATCGTTCGAGTGGTCGCCAGATGGCGCGCAGGTCGCCTACCTGGACGAACAGCGCACTACGCTCACCGTGGCGGACGCGCAGACCGGCGCGCCGGTCGCCACCGCCCCCGATGACGCGTTTGCGTTCTTCTGGTCACCGGACAGCGCGCGCCTAGCCTATCTTACTATCAGCCAGCCGGGGCAGGACGTCCTGGCAAGCTTGCAGAGCGAGCCGCCGCGCCTGCAATGGGTGATCTACTCGCCAGCGACAGGCGCCGCGACACGCCTGGCAACCTTCTTCCCTACGCGCGAGACAATCTACTACCTGCAGTTCTTCGACCAGTTCGCGCGCAGCCATCGCTTGTGGTCGCCGGACAGCCGCTATTTGACCTATGGCGAGGTGCTGCGCGATGGCCGCAGCGTCGTCTCGCTGCTGGACACGACCAGCCAGGACGCGCCGCGCACACTGATGGAAGGGCAGATCGGCGTGTTTAGCTGGTAGCCGGGGGATGCTATCGCACGCGCTCGTGCTAGCGCAGCCCCTTTTGCCCGGCGAGCGCTTCGATCGAGCGGCGCGGGCTGGAGCCTTCCTCGCCCATGCCTTCGAGCGCAAAGCGATAGTCGTGTTTGCGGACGAACTCGGCAAGCTGCTCTTGCAGCGCGCGCCAGATGTCCTGCTGGATCGCGAGCAGTTGCGCCTTGTGATCGGCGCTCCCCTTCTGCGCGAGGACCTGTCGCAGATGCGGCAGGCACAACCCCGCCGAGCCGCGAAACCCTTCGGCGAACTCCGCCTGACCAATGTGCGAGAGCAGGTTGCGCAACAGGTGTTCTTCGACCGTCGCCTGATGCACGCAAGCCGGGCACTCGCCGCGCGGCTGAAGCGCGCTCTCCGCCTGATTGACCTGCCGCCGCCCACCGTTCGGCTGCACCGCGCCCATATCGTCCAGCAGATGCCGCATCACCCCCTCGTACAGCACCGCGATCCCCAGCGCGCTGGCGTTGATCGCGTCCTGCACGTGCCACGCGTGCACCGGGCAGAAGCCGCGCGCGGCGCGGACCGCTTCGTGCGTGGCCGGTTTGTTGACGTATTCGTAGATCAGGCTGTCGAGGTGATGGTGGACGCTCTCCAGCGTCAGGCGGCAGACGGGGCAGCCGGGCCTGGAGAACGCCTCGTAAAGATTATGCGCGCGCGACGAAAGCTTCATCAATCGTTCCTGTCATTTTGCGGATGTCCATGTAAAGCGTACACGGTCGATTATAGCGTGCGCCAGGGGCCGCGCGGAGCTTGTGCAGACTGCCGATTGCCCGCCGCAGCACCGGGCAGTAGACTCGCCCGAATCCATCAGGCAGTCACTAGCATTTAGAGGACGCACCATGCGCTCACCGCGCGTCGAGTTCTGGGCTGGATTGCGCGCCCAACTCCCCATTTTGCTCGGAACCAGCCCCTTCGGCATGATTTACGGGATCATCGCCTACGAAGCGGGGCTGCCGTTCAGCGTCGCGCTGGCGATGTCGCTGGTGGTCTTCGCGGGCTCGTCGCAGTTCATCGCGGCGCAGTTGTTCGCTACCGGCGCGACCGGCGTGGTGATCGTCCTGACCACCTTCGTCGTCAATCTGCGCCACATGCTCTACAGCGCGTCCGTCGCGCCGTATGTGCGACATCTGTCCCCTGCCTGGAAGTGGCTGCTGGCGTTTCTGCTCACGGATGAGGCGTACGCCGTGACGATCTCGCGCTACCGGCAGGAGCCGGTCGAGGCGGCGCGCGACACCGCGGCGCACTGGTTCTTCCTCGGCGCGGGGCTGACGCTCTGGGCCTCGTGGCAGCTCAGCAGCGCGGCGGGCTTTCTGCTCGGCGCGCAGATTCCCGCAAGCTGGTCGCTGGATTTCACCCTCGCGCTGACGTTCATCGCGCTGCTGGTGCCAGTGGTGCAAGACCGCCCGGCGATTCTAGCAGCGCTCGCCGCTGGAACAGTCGCGGTGCTGGCGCGCGGCTGGCCGTACAACCTCGGTTTGAGCGCCGCGGTGATCGCGGGAATCGGCGCCGGGTTGCTGGCCGAGCACTGGCAACGCCCGCCCCACGTGGCCGCACACCCCACGCCGAGGCGCCATCTATGATACGGCTCTGGCTGATCATCGGGGGGATGGTGCTGGTCACGTACAGCGTGCGGCTGTCGGTGATCGTGCTGCTGCGCGGCGCGGAGATGCCACCTTCGCTGGTGCGCGCGCTGCGGTTTGTGCCGCCCGCCGCGTTGAGCGCGATCGTGCTGCCGGAGCTAGTTACGCCCAACGGCGCGCTCGATCTATCGCCGGGTAATGTGCGCCTGCTGGCGGGGATCATCGCCGGGGTGGTTGCGTGGACGACGCGCCGCACCCTGCTGCCGATCGCGGTCGGGATGGTGGCGTTGTGGGTGCTACAAGCCGTCCTCTGAGCGGCGCAACCAGGGGCGGGGCCATTGTCAAAACCGCCCCGGTCGTGTAAGATAGGGGGCGTACGCGCGGGCATGGTGTAGTGGTAACACAACAGCCTTCCAAGCTGTATTCACGGGTTCGAATCCCGTTGCCCGCTTCGCCACAAATGCCCAGGCAGCCTGGGCATTTTGCACCTCGATTTTTAGGTTTGTTGCTCCGTGCCTATAGCTCAGCGGTTAGAGCAGCCGGCTCATAACCGGTCGGTCGCAGGTTCGAATCCTGCTAGGCCCACCTCATGTTTTTCACCCTCTCATGGCAGCGTATCCGGAGCGAGACGCCGAAGGGTGTTTCGCTGTATTCCCACCCGACGCGTTACTCGCCGCGACCGAGGCGGAACTCCTGCTTGTAGCCAAAGCGCCGCTCATTGTCCAGCCAGCGAAGCCAGGTCGGGCGCAGCACATAGAGCACGCTGTTGTCGATCAGGTCCGCGAAGCGATCGTTGACGAAGGGGAACTTGTCGCCATAGAGGCGCAAGCCCCGGCGTCGCTCCTCGTCGTCGGTGACCGCCATCGCATCCCCCGCAAGCTGCACGCCCTTGATGCCGGACCATTCCCACGTGTGCGCGTAAATCGCGGCGGCGACGTCATTCCAGTCGCTGATGTTGACGCTGTGGCGGCTGTCCGGGCTGGAGACCCAGTAGAGGTTGAGCGCGTCATCGCTGGCGAAAAACAGCGGCGCGACCTGCGGCCTGCCGTCCTTGTCGCCAGCGGTCGCCAGCGCCAGCGTCGACTGGGTTTTAAGGAACGCACGTAGCTCCACGCAGATATCTTCGGGTAGCAGGGGCAGTGTGTCGGTCATTCCCGGCTTCCTCGCAGTCCCAGCCATTCAAAATACAGCCCGTTATCGATCCCCAGCCGCAGCAGGATGCGCCCTACCGTCTCGTTGATAATGTCGTCCAACGACTGCGGGCGGCTGTAAAACGCGGGCATCGGCGGCAAAATCACAGCGCCCAACTCCGCCGCCTGAACCATCAAACGCAAGTGTCCCAGGTGCAACGGCGTCTCGCGGACCACCAGCACCAGCGGACGCCCCTCTTTGAGCGTCACATCTGCCGCGCGCACCAGCAGGTCGTCGGCGTAGCTGTGCGCCACGGCAGACAGGCTCTTGATGCTGCACGGCACGATCGCCATCCCCAACGTCGCAAACGAGCCGCTGGCGATGCTGGCGCCGATGTTCTCCGGCTTGTGGACGACGTCCGCCAGCGCTTCGACCTGCCCGACCGACCACGCCGTCTCCTGCGCGATCGTGATCCGCCCGGCAGGTGAGATCACCAGGTGCGTCTCGATCGCGGCATCCTGGCGCAGCGCTTCCAGCAAGCGGATCCCATAGATCACGCCGCTGGCGCCG
>CAZVCM010000127.1:0-11629 GCA_964626105.1 uncultured Thermoflexus sp. | reverse complement strand
GCCTCAAGCGTGACAACGGTGGCGGGCATCCGCGTGTTTTCGATGTCGATATCGGTGAGGTCTGGGTCGGCGGTGATCGCGACGGTGACGCCGATCTGGTCGGTGGCGGGCGTCAGCGTGACGGTCGCGCTCGGCGCCAGCGCCCAGAACGCCGCGCCCAGCGCGGCAATCACCAGCAGAAAGATGAGCCAGCGCCCCAGCCGGGACGAACGGTGGCTGCGCGCGGCAGCGCGTTCGGCCAGCCACGCGGCTTTCTCGGCACGCTCGACTTGCAGGGCCGGGTTTTGCGCGCGGTCCGCGAAAACCTTGTTACGCGGCTTCTTCCAGCGCGTGCGGCGCGCCGCGTCCACGGACGGAAAGACCGAGATGTGCAGATCCTGGGCGTATTCAACCGTGTCCGGGTCGGATGTCACCAGCGCGAGGCGCATGGCAAGCTGCTGCGCCTGCCGTTGCACGAGCAGCAGATCCAGCTTGCGCCGGGGGAAGGTCGCGCCGTTCTCCGGCCAGACCAGCAGCACATGCGTCGAGCGGACGAAGGTCAGCCGGTCGCGGATGGAGATGACATCGTCGTGCGGCTCAAGGCGCAGGACGTGCAGAGTGGGTTTCATGGCGCGTACTGTAGCACGGAGCAGCGAAATACAGCAAGGAACCGCTAAGAGTAGCTAACTTCGTGTCGATGTGTAGGGGCATCGCTTGCTACGCTTGTTGTCCGCCTGTTCAAATCGAGAAGACGGGCAGGGCTTGCGTTGCCCCTACAGCGCTCACAAACGCCGGTTCGACTCGCCTTAGCTTTCGAGCGCCTCGCGGATCAGGGCCGACGCTTCACGCAGCGCATCTGGCAGCCGATCCGGGTCCTTGCCGCCCGCCTGCGCCATGTCGGGGCGCCCGCCACCGCCGCCGCCGATCGTTCGAGCGATGTTCTTGATGATGCTGCCCGCCTGGACGCGCTTGGTCAAGTCTTTGGTGACCGCCGCGATCAGTTGCGGCTTGCCGCTGTCCGCGACCATCCCCAGGACGATCACGCCACTCGACACGCGATCGCGGAACCAGTCCGTCATCTCGCGCAGTGTTTCGGGCGCGGTAGGGGGCACCTCGGCTACCAGCACGTTCGCGCCGTTGACCGTCTCGACGTGACTCAACTGCGCCTCGAACTCGACGCGAGCAAGCTGGCGGCGCAGGCGGGCGTTTTCGTGCTGCTGCTCGCGCAGCTCGTCGAGCAAGGTCTCTACACGTGGGATGACGCTCTCCGCAGTCGTGCCGAGCCGCGCCGCCGCCAGGTCAAGCTGGCGCAAGTGGCGGCGGATATATGCTTCCGCGCCGCGCCCGGTCAGCGCCTCGATGCGGCGGATACCCTGCGCCACGCTGCCCTCGCTGGTGATCACGAACGGGCCGATCACGCCGGTTTGCTCGACATGGTTGCCACCGCATAGCTCATAGCTGAAGCGGTCCGCGTCCGTCTGCATGATATTGATCGTGCGGACGCGGTCGCCATATTTCTCGCCAAATAGCGCCATCGCGCCTTCTGCCCGCGCAGATTCGAGGTCCTTCCATACGGCGAGGACGGGCATATTTGCCAGAATCGCCTCGTTGATCTGGCGCTCGATCACGTCAAGCTCGTCCGGCGTGATTGGCTGGTCGTGGCTGAAGTCGAAGCGCAGCCGGTCTGGCGCGACCAGTGATCCGCGCTGCTGGACGTGCGAGCCGAGCACCTGGCGCAGCACTGCGTGGAGCAGGTGAGTCGCGGTGTGGTTGCGCGTGATATCCAGCCGCCGCTCGCCGTCAACCTGCGCGGTGCAGCGATCGCCGGTGCGCGGCTGGCCCTCGACGACTTCGCCGCGATGTACGATGAGCCCGCCGACTGGCTGGCGCACGTCTTCCACGTCCACTGTCCAGTCGTCGCCTTGCAGCGCGCCGGTGTCGCTCACCTGGCCGCCGGATTCGACGTAGATCGGCGTCACGTCGAGAATGATCTCGACCGTGTCGCCCGCTTGCACCTGCTCGACCAGCTCGCCGTCGCGCAGGATTGCGAGCACGGTTGCGTCGCAGGCCAGCGGCCCGTACTGCTCCTGCTTGACGCCGCCATTCAGCCGCCCGCCTTCGCGCAGCGCGTTGAGCGCGGCCTGATACGCCTCGGCGGTGACGATCGCGCCAAACGCGCCGCCATCCTGGCCCCGGCTGACCGCCTCGTGATGCGCCTGCGCCTCGCGGAAGCCCGCCTCGTCGACCGTGTAGCCCTGTTCCTGCGCGATGTCTCGCGTGATCTCCAGCGGCAGGCCTTTTTCCGCGTGCAAGCGGAAGGCCAGCGCGCCCGGAAGCTCACCGCCATCCGGCAGCGCCGAAAGCATCTCTTCCAGCTCGCCCAGGGCGCGATCCATCGCGCGGCGGAAGCGCACCTCTTCATTCGTGATCGTGCGGCGGATCGCCTCGCGGCGCTCAGGAAGCTCGGTGTAATGCTCGCCCATCTGGTCGATCACCACATCCGCGATCTCAGCCAGGAACGGCTCCTCGAAGCCGAGCTTGGTGCCGAAGCGGACCGCGCGCCGGATCACCATACGGCAGATATAGTCGCGACCTGTCGCGCCGGGCCGCACGCCGTCCGCGATCAAGAAGGTGGCCGCGCGAGTGTGGTCCGCGATGACACGATAGGGCACGATGTTCGCGTCACGCTCCGCGTCGGAGTGCCCAGTTAGCTCCTGCACGCGGCGGATCAGCGGCATGAACAGGTCCGTGTCGTAATTGGCGTTCCCCTGCTGGATCACGCTCACGATGCGCTCTAGCCCCATGCCGGTATCGACGCCCGTGCGTGGCAGCGGCTCATCCCACTGGCCGGTGTGCGCCGGGTCGGGCTGGAGCCGGTTGTACTGCATGAACACGATGTTCCACAGCTCTAGAAAGCGGTCATTCTCCGCCTTAAGCGCGGGGATGATGCCATCGATCCCTTCGTGCGGGCGCTGGTCCCAGTGGATCTCGCTTGTTGGGCCGCAGGGGCCGGTCTCGGCCATCTGCCAGAAGTTCGTCTTGGGGCCGAGCCGCGCGACGCGGCGCGGATCGACGCCGATCTCGTTCACCCAGATGCCGTACGCCTCGTCATCGTTCTCGAAAACGGTGAACGCCAGCCGGTCCTCAGGCAGTTCATAGACTTTCGTCAGCAGCTCATAGGCGTAATGGATCGCCTCGCGCTTGAAGTAGTCTCCGAAGCTGAAATTGCCGAGCATCTCGAAGAATGTGTGATGACGCGGCGACGGGCCGACGTTCTCCAGGTCGTTATGCTTGCCGCTGACGCGCATGCACTTTTGCGAGGTGGTCGCGCGCGAGTAGTCGCGCTGGTCCATGCCGAGGAACACGTCTTTGAACTGCACCATGCCGGCGTTGGCGAACAGCAGGGTGGGGTCGTTGCCGGGGACCAGCGAAGACGACGCGACTCGCTTGTGGCGCATCTCTTCGAAATAGTCCAGGAAAGCCTCGCGCACCTGCGCGCTGGTCATTTTCTTCATGGGGATAGTTCTCTTTCGGTTTCGGCTCGCACTGAAGTTGACGCGGCAATTATAGTGAGCCAGGCGGCCATTGGCAACGGTCAGGCGAGGCGCGTTCGACCAATTGGCAGTTCGCCACAACGCGGAAAGTCTCTGGTCCGCGCACATCATATCACCAGGCGACCAGGTCATGAGAGAAAATTTACGCATTTTGGGTGAATTGTGAGAGCGTTCACGATACACTGGTACTAAGTAGTTGTTTGCCTTGCTTGTCTGTAAAGGAAGTCAATCATGAAGCTCATTAGGCGAATTGGCTTTATTGTTATTGTGATAGCGCTCGTGTTGGCGGCAGCGCCTACTGATCCAATCCAGGCGGCAAGTTTCGGGAGTATCACCGGCGTTTGCCTGGATGGAAACACACTCTTTGTCACGGTCGAGGCGCTGGGTGACCAGGATGACGGCGACGGGTCAGACTTGCTCGTCGTTTTCGTTTCGAGCTCTATGTTGCGAGACAGCGAAGGCGGCGGATACTCCGGCGAAATACGGCCTCGCATCCCGGCTGATAACGCGCTTCATTCGGTTACCGTTACTTTTGAGCTGCCGGACTCTGCTCTGTCAGGTCCAGCAATGATCGCGGCTGCTAATGTGCAGTCTGATAGTGAGGACCTAACGATAGCGGGGTTCATCGCGACTGTTCAGCTTGAACGTATTCCGGCGTGCGCAGTAGAGGAAGACGAACCAGAAGAGCCTGAAGGCCCCGTACCGGCGCCGGGGGCGCAGCCGGGGCGCGGCGCTCCGCGGGGGTTCAAACTCCACCACATTACGTGCAGCACGGCGGTCTTTGATCGGCCTGCGGGCGAGCCGGTCGGACAGAACGCAGTGTATGAGGGACAGACCTGGTACGTGAACCCGGAGCCAGACGAAGGACCGGACGGCACGGAGTGGACGGAAGTGTTCGTGGGCGGCGCGCGCACGGTGTACATCCCGATCGAGTGTGTCGGCGCGCCGGTCCACTAGCGTCCGCGAAACTGTGAGAGAAAACAGCCTCGCTTCGGCGGGGCTGTTTGGTTTACTGATAGCGTAGAATTTCGGCGACGGTCTTCTGGCTGGCGCGGATGCCGGGGTAGATCGTCGCCAGCACGGTAATGATCAACACGCCCACCAGCCCCAGCAGCGGCGCGAGCAGCGTGTACTCGAAGCGGATTACCTCGTTGAACGGGACCGATGCCAGCAGCAGGCGGCTGAGGTAGTAACTAATCGGCACGGCCACCACCCACGCGGTCAACCCAACGACGATGCCCTCGATCAGAAACTGCCGGATGATCACGCTCGACGTGGCACCGACCGAGCGCATTACGCCGATCTCGCGCTGGCGCTCGTGCACAGCCATCGACGTCAGCGTGAACAGCCCGATTCCGCCGACCAGGCCCATCAGCATCGAGGCGAAGCTCATCAGCGCGCCGAGGCTGAGGATCGTATCCGCAACGCGATCGGCAAAGTCCACCTGCTCGGTATAGACCGGCACGGGGCGCGCAAACAGGCGCGGGTCGAACGGGTCAGCCAGATCGACGCGGAAGGTGCGCGGGGTGAACTCGCGATAGTCTTCCTGCACCAGCTCGGCCAGCGCGGTCCAGTGCATCGCGATCAGGCGCGGATCGCCGGCGCTAAACGTCCCTTCGGGCGCCTGGCGCAGAATCAGGCTCATCTGCGCGGGGTCAATGTCAACGACACGCAGAATCGGATAGGTTGTCGCCGATTGATCGAGCAGCGTGCCGAGCAGCGATCCGTCCGTCGGGCGCAGCGTCAGTGTGTCCCCTTCGACTGCGCCAATCGCATCTGCCAGCCCGCGGCTGATGATAATGCCCGGCTCCTCCGTGCTGAACGTAGGCGCTAGAAAGCGCCCAACGTTCTCATCGATCCCCACCGCCCACACGTCTGCGCCATCTGTCGTTTCGAGCGCACTAACGGCCCCATTGCTGACGCGCAACTCGCGCCAATATGCATTTGGCTCTGGTGCGTCGCGCAGCGTGCCGACAAAGGCGGACAACTCCTCCGCGGGCATAAATGCCGTTTGTAGCGGGTATTCCGCGATTCCGATGATGCGATAGGTCCGTGTGTTTTCGACCGAGCTGAGCGTGAGATCGTCGCCCACAATCTTGTCGAACCGATCCGCAATCTCTTCGGTGATCACGATGCCGCTGCGCGCCGAATCGTCTTCCCACCCCTCGCCTTCGAGCAGCGTAACGTCGCGCGCGTTGGTGACGGGATCGATCGCGGTGACGAAGATGCGCGGGGCTTCTTCGCCCTCGTCGCTGACAGGCGTGTCGGCGGCGGGCTCGCTCTCGCCGACGGGGTCGTTGACGGTCACCTCGACCGCGACGCCGGGCTGAATCTCGGAAATTGGCTCCTCAGAAAGTAACGTTTGCATCACGCTGAAAACGCTCATGCGCGCGGTGTCTACCGACAGATCAAGACTTAGCTCGGCCCGGATGTCGGTGATCACGCCGTTGAGCCGGTCAAATACGGCGAACATCCCCATAAACGCGGCAGTCGCAAACATCAGCGTCAGCATGGTAAGCGAGAGGCGCGACTTGTGGCGCAGGATGTTGTTCACCGCGTGATCGAGCGAGATAGGCAGGTGGATACGCGCCAGGATCGTCGCCAGCGGCCCGCGCCCATAGTTCGAGCTAATTCCCTGGTCGGTCATCGCTTCGAGAATGGTTACGCGTGAGGCGTTCAGCACTGGCACGAGCGCCGCCAGCACCGGCACAACCAGCCCCATACCCAGCCCCAGCGCTATCGCAAGTGGCGGTGGCGAGGTGTCTTCGAGCATCGTGTTCGCAATCGGCGCCGCGAAGACGGCTACCGCGCGGCCCAGCGGCAGGCCCGCCAGCACGCCGGGAATCGTCCCCAGCACACCATAGGCGAACGCCAGGCCCAGGTAGATGAGCAACACGTCCTTGCCGGTCGCGCCGAGCGCTTTCATCGCGCCGATCTGCTGGCGTTGCTCCGCGACGACGGTGCTGATCACATTCGTCACCAGGAAGTTCGCTACGATCATGGCGACGACCGCGAGAATCATCAGCACGCGGCTGAACTGGCGCGCGCCGACGATGAACGCGTTCTGCTGCGGGTTGTCGAGCAGGTAGAAGCTGATGCGGTAGGACGTCAGGTTTGAGACGACGCGGCGAAACTCGGACGCGCGCTCGCGCGCGGTCGCAAAATCGTTAAAACGGACGTACAGCGAGCTAAAGCCGGTGAAGCGCAGAATGCTTTGTGCCTCGGCGTACGAGAGGTAGATGCTTTCGGTGTTTTCGGTGCTGCCAACATAAAGATACGGCTGGAAGATAAAGCCGACGACGGTCAGCGTCGCCGTGCCGAAGCCGTTCCGCTGCGCGATGATCGTGTCGCCGAGGTGGATGCCGTATTTTTCCGCCATGCGGATCTCGATCGCCACCTCGTCTGTTTCGGGCGTGGGATAGCGCCCGCGCACCAGACGCACCGGCTCCAAGTTGATGCTGCCGAATGGCTCGGAGTATGCGTAAATCTGCCCGGTACGGAACTCCTCGTCGTCCGGTAGCTTCCACTGGAAGCCGAACACCGCCTGGCCTTCGACATCGGTCACGCCGGGGCGGCTGCGGAGCAGCTCCAGGATGCGATCGTTATCCGCACGCTCGCCGATGGGCTGATCGAGGTAGATCTTCAGCATCGCCATCTCTTGCGGCTGAAGGTCTCTCTCGAGCTGCGCGGTCATTAGCTCGCCAACGGTGATCAGCACAACCACGCCTAAGACGCCGACAAAAACACTCAGCGAAACCAACAATGTCCGTGTTTTGCGCGAAAACAGGTCGCCGATGATCTTGCGGCGGTGGGTTCTCAACATGCGATGCCGTACGCCTTGCCGGAGCGGATCGTCCTGCCCGGCATTCTACTGAATCGAGACGGATGTGAGCAAGCAGGTCATGGCTGATTTCCCTGGATGACCCCCGCGCCCGAACCATCAGGGCTGCGACCGGCGGGCGCTGCATCCCACAACTGCGTGAGGCGCTGTGCGCTCTCGCTCGTCAATCGACGCATCGTCTGGAGCTGCGTTGGGTGGACCCGCCCACCGGCTGCACGCAGGCGGTCTTTGCCGCTCGGGCTGACGAAGCGAAGGTCTTCCGCAACCTCGCGCAGATTGATTTCTTTGAACGGCTCGCCCGGGCCGCGTCCCTCGATCACCTCTTGCGCGATAACATGGAACGGCGCGTTCCACAGCCGGGGGTTGCCTAATCGCTGCGCGGCTTCGTCGCGGTCACCCAGCCACCCGACCGCCAGCTTGCCCACCAGAAACAAAAGGTCCGTCCCTGGTTGGACGGTGACCATCCAGATGACATCACCCGGCGCGACGCGGCTGAACTGCCGGCTGCCCATGTGGCGCAGTGTTGGCACGGCCTCGTCATAACGCGGCTGAACGGTGGGCCACTTCCAGTACTTGATAAAATGCGCCACAAGTCTCCTGCTGGTGCGCCGGTCGGCAAACAGACCTCTGGTGCGAGATCGTGAAACTCAAATAGAACGTAGCGTATGATCAACTGGCATGACAACATTCACCCTGCGCCAGAAGATCGGTGTGATCGCGCCGCTCGTATGGTATGATTAGCCCGTTTCGAATTCAGGCGCTGCTGAAGGCGCTTGCGCGAGCAGGAAAGGACGCGAATCGTGACATCCGCAATTGACGAGCAGGTCATTGCCGAGCAGGTCGAAGTCTTGATGTCCGGGACGGAATATGGCGACCCGCAAACCAAAGACAATATGGCGCAGGAGTTACGCGCGCGTTTGCTTCAGGCGCAGCGCGAAGGGCGCCCGCTGCGCGTCTATTGCGGCTATGACCCGCGCAAGCCAGACCTGCACCTCGGCCACACGATTACCATGCGCAAGCTACGCCAGTTTCAGGATTACGGGCACGACGTCACCTTCCTGATCGGCACCTTCACCAGCTTGATCGGTGACCCGTCGGATGTGGACAAGGCGCGCGAGCAGCTTACCCCGGAGCAAGTCGACGAGAACGCGCGCACCTACCAGCAGCAGGCGTTCAAAATCCTCGACCCGGCGCGCACGCACGTCCGCCGCAACGACGAATGGCTGTCTGGCCTGGACTTCCGCGACATCATCCGGCTGGCGCAGAACTTCACCGTGCAGCAATTCTTGACACGCGAGAATTTTGCGCGGCGGCTGGACGAAGGCGAGGCGATCTACCTGCATGAGATGTTCTACGCGCTGATGCAGGCGTATGACGCTGTCGCGCTGAAGGCGGATGTGCAGGTCGGCGGACAGGATCAGTTATTCAACATCCTGGTGGCGGGGCGCAAGCTCCAGCAGGCGCTAGGCATGCCGCCGCTGATCGCAGTCATCATGGGCGAAAGCCTGCCCGGTACGGACGGCGTGCTGAAGATGAGTAAGAGCATGGGCAACCATATCCCCCTGCTGACCACGCCCGAAGATATGTATGGCAAGGTGATGAGCGTGCCAGACGATGCCATGCTGCTCTATCACAAACTGCTGCTCGGCTGGGGCGAGCATGAGCTGGCCGCGCTGCAAGAGCGAATGGTGTCCGAGCCGATGCAGGTCAAGAAGGACCTGGCGTACAAGCTCGTCTCGATCTTCATGGGCGATGAGGCGGCAGAGCAGGGCGCGCGCCACTTCGCGACCGTGATCCAGGGCGAAGGGCTGCCCGAGGACATGCCGGTTTACACGATCAGCAGATCGACGCGGATCACGGATATTCTGGCAGAAACCGGGCTGACCGCCAGCAAGAGCGACGCCAAGCGCCAGATCACCGGCGGCGGGGTGCGGCTCGATGGCGAGCGCGTCACGAACTTCGAGACTGAGATCGCGCCCGACCAGACGCCTGCCGTGCTGCAAGTCGGCAAGCGCAAGTTTGTCCGCGTCGTCGCGGGTTAGGCACTCCCGCAGATGAGGCTCGACATCACCTTCACCGGTGATGGTGAGGCGCTTTTTGGCGGCTTCGCGCGCGTGTTTGCGCAGGCGTTCGGGCGCGGACCGCATCCGGCTCCCGTCGTTGATGGCTTCGCGGGGCGCGTGCTACGTGGAACCAGTGACGACGCCTTCGCCAGCCTGAGCGATGACCCGTGCCGCCAGATCGTGTTCTTGCTCGATTCAGAAGGGTTGTCGGGCCTGATCGGTCTTTCCGGGGCGAGCATTCTCCGTCACATCGGCTATGGTGAGGACGCGATCGCGGACCTGGTCGAGCGCGGCACGCGCTTTAAGCTGGTGCTGATCCCCTCGGCGGCGCTCAAACTGGCAACCTGGGAAAATTTGCTCGCACTGGCGGCGGAAGTGTACCCGGATTGGCGCGCGCGCATCGAACGGGTCGCGCCGCGCCTCTGCGATTTGAGCTACGACGAGGCGCTGGCCGCAGGCGGCGAGATCGCAGCCGTGCGCCGCTTTCTGCATGACGAAATGAACGTCAATGCGCTGTTCGCGGGTGACGGGTATACCCGCCGTCCGGATGATCCTGACCGGCCCGTGTGCGCGGAGTATCTGGTTCGCAATCAACCGCTGGAGGCATTCGGCAGCACCTGCCTGATCGAGTTTCCCGTCAGCCTCACGTGACCGCGGTTCGCTCCTCGCACACAAACAGGGCGTCTGCCAATCGCAAGACGCCCTGTGTTTTTTATCCGTTCGCCGGGAGGGGCGGCTTAGTCGTCGCCCGCGCCGCTATCGCTTGACTTGGTCTCGTCGCGTTTGGTTCGCTCGCGCGGCAGGGGCGGCGCTGGCAACCCCTCACGCGCCTTTTCTGCGCGCTCGCGCATCCGGCGCACGATCGCAGGCGGGCTGAGCAGCATGATCCGGCGCCAGAGCCGGACCAGCGGGCGGCGCAGCCATGCCAGCGCGTATTCACCCTGGCGGCGGCCCCATGTCAGGCTGCGACCGGGGCGCCCTGGCGGTGCGGACCACTCGACAATCATTGCCGCCCAGGTCAGCCCGCCGCCGAAGCCAACGAACGCCACGATATCGCCCGGTTGAATCCGGTCGGACTCCGCCGCTTCGGCCAGCGCCAGCGGGATCGACGCGGCAGATGTGTTCCCGAACCGCTCGATGTTGCTGTACACCCGGTCTTCCGGAATCTTCAACGCTCTGGCGGCGTACTCAATGATGCGCTGGTTCGCCTGGTGCGGGATGACCAGCGACAGATCGTCCGGCGTCAGGCCGGCCTGTTCCAGCGCCGCGCGGATGCTGTCGCCGATGATGCGCGTGGCGAAGCGATAGACGCCTTTGCCGTCCATATAGATGCGGTGCATTTCGTGCAAGCCGTCTTGCAGATACGTGTCACGGCTGCTGACGGTCGGCAGCGTGAGCATGTCCCAGCCAGAGCCATCGGAGCGCAAGACGCTGCTCAGCACGCCGCCGGGCACATCGCTCCCCTGCAAAACGACCGCGCCCGCGCCATCCCCAAAGAGAATGCACGTCCCCCGATCAGCCCAGTCCACCACGCGGCTGAGCGTTTCGGCGCCGATGACGACCGCGCAGTTGATCTCGCCGGTGCGGATCTTGCTGGTCGCCATGTCGAGCGCGTACACAAAGCCCGAGCACGCCGCGCTGAGGTCGAACGCCCCAGCGTTGGTCGCGCCGAGATAGTCCTGCACCATGCTGGCCGTGCTGGGGAAGATGTACTCCGGCGTGGCGGTGGCGACAATGATCAAGTCGATATCGCTCGGCAGCAGGTCCGCCACGTCGAGCGCTTTCTGCGCGGCGCGTGTGGCAAGGCTGGTCGTCGTTTCGCGCGGCTCGGCGATGCGGCGCTCTTTTATACCCGTGCGCGAAGTAATCCACTCGTCGTTGGTGTCTACGATCGCCTCAAGGTCAGAGTTGGACAGCACCTGTGATGGCACTTCCAGCCCCCATCCAACGATATGGACGTGACGCAGCGCGCGAGGTCGGGTGGCGGACGCTGCCCGGCTGCGGCGTACAGGACGGATACGCGGTCGATGCTCGCTCATTTAGTCCTGGTACTGGCTAAAAATCAAGACGGCGTTGTGTCCCCCGAAGCCGAACGAGTTCGACATGACATGCTTGAGATCCGCCTGGACCCCGACGTTCGGCACATAGTTGAGATCACACTCTGGATCGGGTGTGTTGAGGTTGATCGTCGG
>CAZVCM010000126.1:0-11648 GCA_964626105.1 uncultured Thermoflexus sp. | reverse complement strand
TCTTCTGTGAGCGGGCTGGCTTTGAGACTGTCGAAGTCTCAGCGTTATATCCCAGTATTCTGGCACCACTTAGCCATATCAAGTTGATCGATGGTTGTGTCTATATCGGGCGAAAAATCGAGGGGTGGGAATACGCGCCGAACGCCACTCGCCGTACAGCCGCTAACACGAAAGGCTTTGATTTCAAGGGTCAGGAATTCGGCGAATAGCGGTTCAACTGGGCACGCGCGGGGATCCGAAATCTCGCACACAGCGCGCCCGGTGTTCTCGCCTCTTCCTCGCGGATGCTCTGGAATCCCTTCTACGGTAAAATGAAGCCGTGAGGCAACGCGGGATACGCTTTGAAATGACAACTGAACTTCAAGCCTTCGTGCAGCATTTGTTCATTGTAGGAGGCCGCGCGGTCAGCATTCCGCCGCCGGGCGCCCTGGCGGAACTTGCCCCGCCGAAGGCCGCGCGCGCCCGCGCGGGAGACACCTTCTTCGTGCTGGTGGCGCCTGCCGCCGGGACGCACGTCTCCGGGCCGCTGCTTGAGGAGCTGGCACGCCTCGCCGCCGATGTCTATTTCGGCAGCGGTGGCGGGATCACCGGTGGCCTGCGCGAAGCCCTGACCGTGATCAATACGCAAGCGCGGTCGCGCAGCCAGACAGACGGCGTGCCGGTGCGCCTCAACGCGCTGGCGCTGGCGCTCCGTGACGACCAGTTGTACGCAGCGCGCGCGGGGAACACCTTCGCCGCGCTCCACCAACCGGGCGAGATCCAGTTCCTGCCACGTGATCGGCGCGATCCGCTCGAAACCAGCCTGCCACCGCTGGGCGCCGCACCCGAGCCGGATATGGAGCTGGCGCGCTACACGCTGGCGCCCGGCGATATGCTGCTCGCTGCCGATGCGGGGCTGTTCGACGCAGCGGATGACGCGCTCGGCGTGGCGCTGTCTGCAAATGACCTGGACGCCGCCATCGAGCAACTGAAAGCGCTGGCGGAGCCGTCGCTGTCAGCCAGCGTGATCCGCTTCGCTCCAGCGGCAGAAGCAGGCGCCGCGCATCTTCAGCCGCGCGCCAGCCAGCGCACGCCGCAGCCGATGCCCGCTATGCAGGCTCCCGCGTCCGCGCCATTTGAGCGTAGTATTTTGCCGGAGCCGCTCGACGAGGAAGACGCGCCACCGCTCACCCCCCCGTCGCAGGAGTTTCAAGCGCACGCGAGCCCCCCACCACCGCCGGAGAGCACTCCACCGCCAGAAGGCGCGGAGCCGCGCATCCCGCTGCATCTGCCCGCCATCGAGAAAGCCGAGATCACGGCTAACGCTTCACGCGCCGCCGAAAAGGTGCGCGAAACGTGGCAGCGCGCCGCGGATACGGCCGTTAGCGCCGCGCAGGAGTCCCGCGCACGCGCCCCGGAGCGGCTGGGCGCGCTGGGAGTCACCGTCCGGCGTGCCGGGCGGGACGCGCTCCGCGCACTGCTGTCCGGCCTGCTGGCCGTGTTCGACGCCTTGCAGCGCGGGCTGGCTGCTATCCTGCCGGAGCCGGTTGAAGAGGGTCGCCAGGGCATCCCGACCAACGTCGCAGTGAGCATGGCGATCATCATCCCGGTCGTGATCGTCGTGGCAGTGCTGGGCCTCGCGCTCTCGCAGCAGGGCCGCAGCGAGTTCCAGAACTATTATGACCGCGCCAAGGCCGCCCACGCCGAGGCGCTGGCGCTGTCCGGTACAACCGGCTGCCCGATCAACACACGCCCCAAGTGGGAAGAGGTTATGTGGCTGGTCGATCAGGCGCGCGAGTTCCGCCCGGACGACCTGAACGTGTTGCAGATTCGCGCCGACGCGATGAACTACCTGGACTGCTTCGACCGGGTGCAGCGCCGTGACCTGACCGTGCTGCACGAATTCTCCAACGACGCAGACCTTGCCGGGCCCATCGTCCACAACGGCGTCGAGTTGTACGTGCTGGACCGCAACGCCGACGCCATCTACCACGACACGCTCAACGAAACGGGGACGGGCCTCACCAGCCGGGGTGACACGCCAATCATACGGCGCGGGCAGGCGATCAGCGGGTTCACCGTCGGCGAAATCATCGACATCGACTGGCTGCGCAGCGGCGGCACGACGCACGATAACGTCCTGATCGCGCTGGACGAAAACGGCGTGCTGATCGCGCATTCGTGGACCTTCGCCGAGAGCGCGCAGCAGTTGGTGATCGAGCAGCGCTGGATCAACCCGGTGGCGATGGCCGTCTTCCGCGAGAACCTGTATGTACTCGACACCGGCGCAAACCAGATTTGGCGCTATGTGCCGCCGATCGGCGAGCGGCGCTATAGCAGCGCGCCAGACGAGTATTTCACCGGCGAAGCCCGGCCAGACCTCAGCAATGCGATCGACCTGGGCATCAGCGAGACCGGCGAGGTCTTCGTGCTGTTCGCGGATGGCGCAGTCGGGCGCTATTTGAGCGGCAACCCGCAGGAGTTTGAGTACAGTCTCAAGCCAGAAGGCGCGATTCAAAGCGGCGTGAGCCTGTTCGTCGACAACGACCGCGAGGCGCGCACGCTGTTTATCGTAGATCCGGAGACCGAAGCCATCTACGAAACGTCGTGGGCCGGGACGTTCCAGCGCGGTTTTCGCCCGCGCAACCTGCCGGACGCGTTCGAGAGCGTCAGCGGGGTCTACGCCGACTCGGTCGAGCGCAACAACCTTTACGTGCTGGCGGGCAACAAGCTCTATCATTTTCCGCGCAACTAGGCCCGCGTAGGGCGAGCACCGCTCAGCCGCGGGGTGACATCCCCTTACACGGCGGTATAATCGTCCCGGTTCATCCGCTGGTACGCGATGAGAGGGAAGCAGTATGCGTCGTATTCCGCAGTGGTTCGTCTTCGCCTGGGTAATTGTGTTTGGCCTCGGCTCCGTTGGCGGTGCGGTGTTCGCCTATTCGTTTGTGCGCGAGCGCGCGACTGAGCTAGATGATGTGCTCGACCTGCCGGAGCTCCCCCAGGTGAGCGGCCTGAATCCATTCGCAATCGATGATCCCACTGAAACGCCGGACCCGCTAAACGTCGACGAGGCGCCTGTGATCGAAGGACTCGAAGATGGCGAGGGGGTTGAGGATACAAGCGAGGACACGAGCGAAACAAGCGCCCTGCCAGATGCGACTCCAGAGCCGGTTGAGATCGCTGCTGCGGGTGAGTCTCCGCCGGGCGAAGACGCCGGCGACGAGCCGAATCCGGACGCGGACGCGAGCGAAGCAACGAGCGCCGAAACAGACGCGCTGGCCGAGCTTGAGCCATGGGACGACCCGCGCCGCGTCACCATCCTGCTGATGGGCATCGACCAGCGCGAGGGTGAGGCCGGCCCTTTCCCGACGGACACGGTCATTCTGCTCTCCATTGACCCGGCAGGCAAGACCGCCGCCGTCCTGACGATCCCGCGCGACCTGTGGGTGGAGTTCCCCGGCCTGCCAGAGCCAGGCAAAATCAACACGGCGATGATCCGGGGCGATCAGGTCAACTATCCGGGTGGGGGGGGGCCAGCGCTGGCAATGAAGACGGTCGAGCGGACGCTCGGCGTGCCGGTGCATTATTATGTCGTGATCAACTTTGAGGTGTTCACCGAGGTCATCGACGCGGTCGGCCCGATCGAGGTCTGCCCGCCGGAGCCGATTGACGACGACCGGTACCCGGACGGCTCGTACGGCACGATCACGATCCACTTCGACGCGGGCTGCCAAGAGCTTGGCTCCGAGCAACTGCTGCAATACGCGCGCACGCGGCACGGCAACAGTGATATCGACCGCTCGCGCCGCCAGCAGGAAGTCATCATGGCGACGCGGGATCGCGTGCTGTCGGCGGGCGGCGTGATCTCGCTCATCCCGCGCGCGCCGGCGCTGTGGGAGTCCGTGCAGGACAACGTGCGGACCAATCTCAGCCTGCAAGAGATCATCCGGCTGGCGCTCGCTGCCGAGGGGATCTCATCCGAAAACATCCGCCAGGGGCAGATCACGTTTGATGAAGTGCTTTTGCAGCAGTCACCCCAGGGCGAAGATATCCTGGTTCCCATCCCGACCGACTTCCGCCTGCTGATTCAAGACCTGTTTCGCCCGGCAGGGACGCCCTCGCAGCGCCCCACGCCTGACAACGCGGAAGCTGCCGGGTCGTAAAAGCGCGCAGCGTCCATTTCTAGAGACACAACGCGGGGTGGGCTCGTTATGAGCGCCACCCCGTTTTGCTGCGTGGGGAATTATAACCAGCGAGTGCCGGTCTCTGTTGCGCCAGCGCGCATATTACAGGCGCTGGATGTGCGTGTCCTTGAAGCCCGTCGCGTACTTCAGCCCATAGCCAAGCGCCCGGTCCATGCCGATATGCGCGATCCAGACGGTCGCGATCTGCGCGGCGACTGGGGTATCTGTCAGCAGTCCGATCACGCCCAACGCAACCGGCAGCCCATAGAAGTGCACCACGTCATAGACCGCGGCGCCGGTGCGCGGGCCCGCCAGATAGCCGATCATGCCGAGGTCTGGCGCAAACAGCAGCGCCACAAACGCAAGCCAGCTCCACCCCGCGTCGGCGTAGAGCGCGATCGCGCCGAAGAAGATTGCCGCGCCTTCGAGCCGCAGCAACGCGTGGGGCAGCGAGATCCGCCGGACCCGCGCGGTGGTGAGGGTGCCTGTCATATTCGCCATCGAGTTCTCCTTGTGTTCAATGCTGTTAATGAAGGTCGGAGTTGATCAGCCGGACGGCTTGCGCGCGGCAAGCAGGCTGAGGTGCTCGAGATCGGCTGCTTCCAGCACTGTCCAGCCAGGGAAGTGCGTCGGAAGCTCGCCGCGCTGTAGCAGTTGGTCGCGGTTCGTCTCAGGATGCCGCGCCAGATGCCCGACGTTGAGCGTCTGGTAGACGATCACCCCGCCGGGGCGCACGCGGCCCCGCAGCGCGGGCAGCAGCGAGCGATCCAGAAAGCGAAAGACGCACACCACATCGTATGAACGATCCGGCAGCGCGTAGTGATCGAGATCCGCCACCACGAAATTGACGCCGTGCGCGCCGCGCGCGTGCATTTCGTCGCGTCCCTGGCGCAGCGCGTTCAAGCTGATGTCAAACGCATCCACCGTGTACCCCTGCTCCGCCAGCCAGATCGCGTTGTGTCCCAGCCCGCACGCCAGTTCGAGCGCGCGCGCGCCGGTCTCTGGCGCCGGGGTGTGCCGTACCAGCAGCGCGTCCGGTTCATCTTTATGTACGTGTTCCGCCGGGTCAGAGTAGCGCCGGTCCCAGCGCTGGCGGTCATAACGCGTCATCGAATGTCCTTTTGAATGGCGTTGAATAGCTCGAAACAAGTGGTCATATCAGCGGGTGGCGCGCCCCATATACACGGGCCGGTAGCTGAGCGCGTCCGGCACGGCGTCGAGCATCTGCTGGTCGCCGGGCATCAGCGGCAGGCGTGGCGTGCGCGCGCGCAGGCGACGAAGCTGGTAGGCATCGCGCACCGCGTCCAGGTCTGGCTCGCGCCAGTTCGGCGGCAGCGCGAGCACACCGGCAATCGCCATCACGCGCTGCCCGGCGGGCGACGCCCACACGTCCGCTTGCCCAGCTAGCAGCACGCGAGCCTGCGCCTGCGCGTCATCTTCACCGCCACCTGCCTGCCGGTTCAGCTTGCCGAACAGGTTCCCGCTCAGCCGCCTGACCAGTTTATCCGCCTGCCGAGGGTTGACGCCACGTGCTTCGGCCAGATCTGCGATGTCAGGCGGCAGCGCGGATGCGCCCATCTGCGCAGCAGGTGCAGAGCGCAGCGCGCTGTCCAGGCCCGCGCGGGAACGCCCCTCGCGCAAAAACGCGGCCAGCGCGTCTGCCGAGGTGTCACGCGTCCCATCGCGCCACACGGCGAATCCCCCCTCATCGTCGGCCAGCCACCCCTCGATCAGCGGCGCCTCGAGCGCAGCGCTTAGCGCGGGCAGCGCGGCGGGATCGACCTCGCCCAGCACGCGCGTCCAGCCCTCGTCCGGCGGCGCGACGAAGCAACGCGCCAGATCGACCAGGCCGGGCGGCGTGCCCGTCCCGCCAGGGAACGGGTCATACGGCTCGTAGCCAAGCGCGGCTAGCGCCTCACGCAGAGCCGTCTCAATACGATCGGCGTCTTCCAGCGGAATCAGCAGCGCGTGCCAGCGCGCGCTCATGGCGATCTCCTTCCAGGGTGCGGATCAGGCGCGCTCACTCGGTGAAAGGGTGCGCCGCGAAAAATGTCCATAGCTCCTCGCCGGTGTTGATATCCATGTTCGTCTCGCCTACACCAGCGGGGTCCATCCGCCCGGCGACGCCCGGCAGCGTGTGCCCGCCGCCCTCGATTACCTCGTACAGCACGGAGCCGCGCCCCGCGCACCCTTCAATATGGTAGCGGAAGACCTGTGTCGGCGCGGCTGGGTCTTCCTTCGGCACTTCTTCGCGCACCACCTGATCCGGGTCGCACTCGTTATGCTCGGCCCAGAAGATCGCGGTATCCGGCATGGGCGCGGCGATCACCGTGCCGCCATAGCGCGCGCCTTCCCAACTCACGATCGGGTCAAGCGTGCCGTGCATCAGCAGGATCGGCACCGGCAGCGCGCCCTCGCAAAGCGGAACGAAGCCAGGGTAAAGCGTCGCGCCCACCGAACCAAACGCGGCAAACGTGTCCTGCGCCTCGCACGCAAGACGCTGCGTCATAAAGCCGCCATTCGAGAAGCCGGTAACGTATACGCGCTGCCGGTCAATCGCCAGATCGCGCGCGAGGTCGCCCACCAGCCGCGTAAGGAACCCCACATCGTCCGGCGCGCTGCTCGCAGGGATGCCCGACGTGCCAGCCAGGTAGCTCCACTCGTTGTTCAGCCCGTCCGGATAGGCGATGATCACGCCCTCGCGCTCGGCCAGTTCGTTGAACTGCGAGAGATACGCCATCCCGGCGCCATTCCCACCGCGACCATGCAGCGCGACCAGCAGCGGCATCGGTTGCCCGGCGTCGTAGCCGTGCGGCACATAGACGGTGTAGCTGCGCGGCCTGCCGCCCCACATCTCTGCCGCAGGCATGATCTTCTCGCTCAAAACGAACGGATCAGCGCCGTGAAGCAGGAAGTCTACCACCATCGCGCTCGCATCGTTCTCGGACTGGTTGAGCGTATAATCCCCGGGCCGCGACCAGTTCGCCCCACCGCCAGGCAGCGCCACCATCGTCACGCTTCCCGACGCGTCGCAGTCATCATAATGCACGACGTTGCCGGGAAGCCGGTCATCCGGCGGCGTCAGCGCGCATTGGAAGCGGCTGATCCAGAACATCAGCGTGCTGACCAGGTCGAGCCGCTGTGGTTCGGCAGCACCCGCCGGATCGAGCGCCTGCGCGCTTTCCAGCGTGATGGTGTCCGGGTCGTTCGGCTGGATATTTGGGTCATGCCCGCCGAGCAAGATCAGCAGCGGGACGGGCGCGGACTCTTCCGGGCAGGCGCGCACGTGATAGTCCCACGTTGTCGCGCCGACCACCGCCACGCCCGCCAGCCGTTCCGGCATCTGGCACGCGGCGCTGAAGGCGAGCGTGCCGCCGCCCGCCAGCCCGACCAGCACGACGCGCTCCGCGTCGATCGCATAGCGCGCGCTCACGTCATCGATCAGCGCGCCCAAAAAGCCGACATCGTCAATCGATTGCGGCGCGGGATACCACGTGGGGCGCGGGCGCCCATCGTCCCAGTACAGGTCCGCGCTGTCCGGATACGCGATCAGGAATCCATCCCGCTCGGCCAGCGCGTCCAGCCCGCTCAGCGCGCGAAGCGCTTTGCCAGACGACGCAAACGGGTGCAGCGCGATCAGCAGCGGGGCAGGCTCAGCAGGATCGAGATCGTCCGGCACGGTGAGCGTGTAACTGCGCGTCAGGCCGTCATAGTCGAGCGTCACGTCGTCAGCGGGCGCCTGCGCAGCCGTGCGAGAAGCCGGCGCGCACACTGCGAGCAGTGAGGCAGCGATCAGAATAACAGGCAGTGCGATTCGTCGCATCATGGCTAGGACCCTCTCAGCTTGGGACTTGATGGGTTATACGCGGGTCCGCTGCCGCATGATCTCGAAGGCCAGCACAGCGGTCGCGCCCGTCGTCCCCAGCGATTGATCGAACGCCTGCCCGTAGGGGATCTCCAGCAGCAAATCGGCCTGATCCAGAAACGAGCGCGTAATGCCGCGCCGCTCGCCGCCGATCACCAGGAACAGCGGCCCGCTCAAATCGGCCTCGTAGATCGACACCGCACCCTGCTGCGCGGTGCAGGCTATCGTCAGGCCGCGCGCCCGAAAGTGCGCCGCCGCATCAAGCGCGGTCTCTGCCACGGCGGTTGGCATCCACTCCGACGCCCCTGCCGAGGCGCGCGCCACCGTCCCCGCCGCCGAGAGCCAGTTGCGCGGGCGCACCACCAGCCCGTGCGCCCCAGCCGCGTACAGCGCGCGCACCGCCTGCCCGAAGTTGAACGGGTCTTCCACGCCGTCGAGCATCGCCACAAACGGCGCGCCAGCGTCCGCGCCAAGATCGTCCAACGGAACGAACTGGCGCATCCCCACACGGGCGATCACGCCCCCGTGCGTGGTCCCTTGCGCGATCGCGTCAATCGCGGCGGCTTCGGCGCGCTCAACCGGGATCCCCGCGTCGCGCGCCGCGTGTTCCAGCCAAGCGATACCGCGATCCCACTTATCACGTCGCACCATAATCGCGTGGATCGGGCGGCTGCGCGCTTTGAGCGCGGCGCGCACCGAGACAAACCCCTCTAACACCGCGAGTTCGGTCACGCTGCGCCGCCTGCTCAGCCTGCGACCAGGAAGTCGATCAGCTCAGGCAATCGCTCCGCAAAGTCTGGCGGATAGTCATGCCCAAGATCGTCATACACCAGCAGGCGCAGCGGCAGCCCGGCGGCCTCTAGCTTCCGCGCCAGCGCGGTAATCGCGTCGTGCATCGGGTCCCGCGTACCGATCACCAGCGCGCCGCGCAGCCCGGAGGGTATGGGGCTGCTCAGCAACGCGTCGATCTCGTCCTCAGCGCGCAACAGCGGCCCGCCCGGCGCGACCGCGATGAACCCGTCTGCCGGAAGCACGCCACGCAGCGCCAGCCCGAGCGCCGTTTCCGCGCCCATCGAAAACCCGCCGACCACAAAATGCCCCGCTTCAATCGGGTATTCATCGCGCAGCGCGTTGTAGTGCGCGCGTAGCTCGCGCTCGGATTTGCGGCGGTCGGTCCACACAAAGCGACCGGGCCGCGCGATCTGCGACGACTGCGCCGCGGCGACCAGCCAGCCTCGCGCCAGCATCCCGGACCACTGCGGCATCTCGATCTCGCCGTTGTGCAGGTTGCCATGCAGCGCCATCAACACCGGCAGCGGCTCCAGCACTTGCTCCGGCAGATGGACGAACAACTCTGGGCGAGCGCCCGTCCGCGCCGCAACGCGACGCTGGTTAGAGAGCGCGCGCAGGCGGTGGAACTCCTCAAGATCGCGCAGCGCGGCGAAATCAGCTGAGTCCCAGAAAACAGGCGCGTACCATTCGCCGGTGTCCAGCGCTTCGCGCAGCAGCGCCAGCGCGCCCTGGTGGTCGTTCAGGCGGGCCGCCATCCCGGCGCGGAACAGCGTCAGAATGCCCCGATCCTCGGGGTAATGCGGCAGCGCTTCGGTCGCGCGCTCTAACGCTTCCCTGTATCGGCCCGCGCCGGCGAGCGCGCTCAGACCGGCGTACAACGCGCCGAACTCGGGGGGTCTTTCACTCATAATAGGGTGAGCCTTTCATCATGTATTGCATGGGTGAGCCTGCGGCGCAAGCAGCGATCAGACAGTTTCTGGATCGGACTCCCACTCGAAAAAGCCGCGCACGCCCAGCGTCCGATCCGCGATCTGTTCCGCCAGAGCGCGCTGTGCGTCCGGTTCATGCGCGAGATAGAACCGCCGCGCCAGATCAGCCAGCGCCGGGTCGAGCGATTCCAATGCGGCCAGCAAGTCTTTGTCACGCGGGATCGGGCGCCCGGCCTGCCGGAAGGCGTAGCGCAACATCTTGTGCGCCGCGCCACCGAGGATCATCGCGCCGCCTGCCGGGTTTTCGTCGAGAATATCGAGTGCATCTTCCAGTTCCAGCGCTGCGAGATAACGCTCCCAGCGCAGATCGGCTTCGGGCGGTACCGGCGCGCGCGCCAGTTCAGTTTCTGCCTGGGCGCGCAACCGCGCCACGACCGGATCGAGCGCCAGCACCAGCGCGCCATTCGCCAGCATGTGCGCGGTGATGGGGCGCGAGTCGCGGAACTCGTCGGCGAAGTACTGCTCCACCTGGTGCGGCGGATTGACAAAGATCTCAGCGGGCACGCCGTTGAACCACCGCTGGACGCGCTGGCGCTGCGGGCGCGTGCGGATCACGTAGAGGTCGAGGTCGCTGGTGGCGCGCCCCTGCCCGCGCAGGATCGACCCGGCGGCGATAATCCCGACCGCATCGTCATATCGTTCCAGGATGTAGCGCACAGCCTCGCGCAGCGCGCGGTTATACGGCTCATCGAGCGGCGGAAACACGCACTGCGTGAGCTTGCGTGTGAGTTCGCTCATGCGCCATCCTCGAGCGCATCCATTTCCTTGCGGATGCGCTGCGCCAGCGCCGCCATCTCCGCCGGGGGAATGTCAAGAATCCCTGCCTCGACCATCAGCGCGGCGATCTGCTGCTGATCATACGGCACGCCGGGCGGCAGCGGCGCGAGATGCCAGTGGACGTGCCGGTTCCCTTGCTGGCTGCCGAGCGACAGCACGTAGAGCCGCTCAGTCGGTACGACGCGACGGATCGCTTCGCTCGTGCGGTAGATCACGCGCTGGAGCGCCAGGTACTCGTCCGGTGAAAAATCGCCGGTAACGTGCTCGCGGTGCTGGCGCGGCGCGACAAGCGTATAGCCGAGCAGCGTTGGATAGCGGTTGAGAAACACAATCGCGACATCGTCCTCGTAGACGATCTGATCCAGCGGATACGCCGGGTCACGCGCGATCATCTCGCAGATGAAGCACGGTCCGGCCTGCGTGCGCTCGACATATCGCGCGAGATCGAACGGCTTGCGCGGATAATCCGCGTCCCAACTCGGCGAAGTGCTCATCGCGGCTACGCCTGCGCCCAGCCCTGCGAGCGCTCGACGGCGCGCCGCCAGCCTTCGAGCAACGCCTCACGCTCAGCGGATGACATGCGTGGCTCGAACGTGCGCTCAAGCTGCCAGTTGTCTTCAAGATCGTCGCAGCACGACCAGAATCCAACCGCCAGCCCGGCCAGATAAGACGCGCCGAGCGCGGTCGTCTCGACCACCGCCGGACGCTCGACCGGCACGCCGAGCACGTCTGCCTGAATCTGCATCAGCAGGTTGTTTTGCGAGGCGCCGCCATCTACCCGCAGCGCGCTGAGTTCGATGTTGCCATCGCGGCGCATGGTTTCGAGCACATCATACGATTGCAGCGCGATCGCGTCGAGCGTGGCGCGGGCGATATGCGCGCGGGTGGTGCCGCGCGTCATGCCGATCAGCGTGCCGCGCGCGTATGGGTCCCAGCTTGGCGCGCCCAGCCCAACGAACGCCGGAACGAAATAGACGCCTTCGGCGCTGTCCACCTGCGCGGCAAGCGACTCCACCTCTCCCGCCGACTGGATGATGCCCAGGCCGTCGCGCAGCCACT
>CAZVCM010000125.1:0-11705 GCA_964626105.1 uncultured Thermoflexus sp. | reverse complement strand
ACTCTATTCTGCCCTTGTCAAACCTACCAACTTTGACTATAATGTGGGTCGTTGGGTCGTTAGCTCAGTTGGCTAGAGCGCGTCGTTGACATCGACGAGGTCAGAAGTTCAAGTCTTCTACGACCCACTTAAGCCGGTTGCTCACTCAGTTGAGCAACCGGCTTCGTTTTTCCACTCTCATGGCCGGAAGGTTGGGCAGCCATCACCCGCCTGCACGACCAGGTCGGCACGTACCCAGCCCGTGACGATCGAATCTTCCACCACCAGCCGCACGCGATACCAGAGCTGATTGTCGTTACCCAGGTCTTGCGCCAGCACGTCCATCCGCTGGCCCTGCATCGCGACCGAGATCTGCCGGGCGACCGCGCTTGGCTGCGTGCGGACGTTGACATTTGCGCTCGGGAAGACAATACACAGAATCTCCGGCGTCGGCGTGATGCTCGGCGTATACGTCGCGGTCGGCGTGTCGGTCGGCGTGGGTGTATCGGTGGGCGTTGGCGTGTCGGTCGGCGTATATGTGACCGTGGGCGTATCCGTCGGCGTTGGTGTGTCAGTCGGCGTGGGCGTGTGACTCGGCGTGAAGGTCATTGTCGGCGTGTCGGTTGGCGTGGGCGTCAGCGTCTCGGTCGGCGTCGCCGAGGGCAGCGGCGTGATCGTTGGTGTTGAAGTGGGCGTGGCGGTTGGCGGGTTGACAATCGGCCCCCACGCCGGTTCGGTTGCCAGTGCGACCGCCGCCAGCACCACCAGGATCACGATCCCGCTTACTGACCAGACGATGTAGCGCCGCCGCCGCATCTGCCGGACGGCCTCTTCCAGTCGCAAAATCTCCGTGCGCCGCCCCAGAATGCGGAACGGCTCCTCTTTCGCCAGATCGAGCCAGCGCTGCGCGGTTTGCGGGTCTTCTTCGTCGAGCGCCGCCTCGACACGTTCCAGATGGCGCGCGAGCAGATCAGCCACGATCATGCGATAGCGCGGATCCTGCGCGTAGTTGCGCAGTCCGGAAAGCATGACCCGCGCCTGGCTGAGTTCATTCTCGTAATTCTGCGCGATCAGCGCGGACGCTCGCTCGATGACGTGCCGCGCCTCGCCCATATCGGCTTCGCTCTGCCGCGCGCGCTGCAGCAGGCCGGTGAGTTCCTCGTCGGTGGGCGAGAACTCCACCGCAGTTTCGAGCGCGCGCACTGCTTCAATTGTCAGCCGGTGCTTCTCTTCGAGCACGGTTGCCGACTCAACTCGTGTCAGCGCGCCCTGCGCCTGGCTGTAAAGCTGCGCGATCAGGTTATTGCTGCGGTCTTCAACCTCGCGCACCAACCGCTTGAGTCGCTCGCTGCTGGGCAGAAGCTGGCGCAGGCTGGCGAGCGTCGTGTGTAGCTCTTGCAGGTCGCGCGCGCGGTCCTGCAGCGAGCCGGACGCCATGTTCAACTGCACCGTCGCCTGGTCGTACTGCTGGCGGACGTTCCGCACCAAGTCAATGCGCTCCTGGGCGAGCGGATCGTTCGATACGACGCGCAGCGCGCCCTCATACTTCTGGAGCGCGCCGTCCCAGTCATCAGCAGCCAGCAGCCGGTCACCTTCGGCCAGTAGCTCGCGCGCAAGCGAGAGATCCTGAATATCGAGCAGCGCCTGCTCGACATCCTTCCAGCTTGGGATCCCGGCGCGGGCGGCAAGATCGCGCGCCTCGCGATAGAGTCGCTCGGCCTCGTCGTAATTTCCGGCGCGCACCAGCGAGTTCGCGCGGTTGTAGGCGACACGCGCGTCAAACGGGATGCGGTGATCGGGCACGACGCCGCGCAGCAGGTTATCTTCTGCTTTTTGGCGATACTCCTGCGCCTGGGCGTTCTCTGGGTCATCTGCTAGAATGCGGTTCGCCAGATCGACTGTCCGCTGGTAATCACCGGAATAGTACGCCTGCGCGGTTTCTGAGATCAGGTCGCCGTCGGTGGGCGGCAGCACGGACGGCGCCTCTGCCATGGGGCGGCGATCCTCGTCCGGTGTCGAGGCCGGGCGAGTGGGCGGCGGCGCTGGAGCAGGTGAGGGCGCTTCCAGCCCATAGCGCTCCAAAAGCCCGCGAACTTTCAGTTCCAGGTGCGAGCTACGCGAGGCCGCTTCGTTCAACAACTCCAACGTTTCAGGGTTATGCGGATCCTGCTCTAGCGCCTCGGCGAGAATGTCGATCGCCTCGTCAATGTCGTCTTCGTCGCCTGCGATCTCGATCCGGATGCGCGCCCGCCGCAGCAGCGCGCGGACTTGCGCCGTTTCGGGCGAGGCCGGGGCGCTGCGCCGCGCTAGCTCGCCAAATAGCTCGCGCGCGTCGGATTCGTGGATGGTGTTTTTGCTCTGCGCGAGCAGATTGCGCGCCTCGTTTTCCAGTTGAGCGATCTGGCTGGCGGTCGCGCTCTCCGGCAGCGCTTCCAGCGCGGCGCGCAGATCATCCAGTTGACTTTTGAGATCGGCCATCCGGCGTCTCCTTAAATGGGCCGTCGGGTCCTCACGGGATCACACGGTGGTTTAACGCCGTGTTGATCTGACTGAGCAGGCGGCGAAGCTCCGCTTCGAGTTCTTCATTGATCTCATCCAGGATCATCGCTTCGAGCAGGCTTTCACGGGCAAGGCGCATCGCGTCCTGGCCGCTGCGAAGCTGCTCTAGCCCGGTGCGGACCTGTTCGCGCGCCTGTTGCAGGGCAGGGCTGGTGTGCATCCCGGGAAAGTGCCAGCCATGCCGCGCCGCGACGCGCTCCAGCCCGGTGATGAAGGCGCGGGCGTCCGGAAGACTCTGCCGCGCGCCCTGCTGTAGCAGTTCTTGAAGCCCGGGGCTGAGTGTCGGCTCCACGCCGAAGTCCAGATGATTGATGTCCGAATAGCGCGCGTCAACATCGTTCTGCGAGGCGGGCTGTGGCATCAGCGTGCCCTTTTGCGGCGATAGGCCGGTGAACACCGGATACAGAATACCCACGCACAGATTGTGAATATCCTGCTGGATTGACTGGTCGAGCGTGTGCGTGCCGGTTTCCAACAACTTCGAGCTGTTGAAGTCAATGATGCGCAGGGTGGCCCCGTCCCAATAGACGTGCTCTAGCTTGTGGTCGAGATAGACGATTCGCTGCCGGTGCGCGTCCTGGAGAAACGCGGCGAACTGCAACGCGAGATCAATCCCTTCCTCGGTCGGCAGGCGGCGGCGCCCGTTCGAGCCGCTGGGCTTCATCAAATAGAACAGGTTGTTCTGGCGCGGCATCAATTCGAGCGAGAGGTAGGGCCGCCAGCCCCTGGCGATGCAAGGATACAGCTGCTCGCGGAAGGCAGACACATTTGTCCCGAGCGATACCATCTCGCCGCCATCGGGACGTTCTGCGCCCGACGAGATATAGCCGCAGTCATACAGTCGCACCGCTGCTGCGCTATCCACCAGGCGGACGAGCAGATCAGCCTCGTTGATGAAGGCGCGGGCTTCCCAGCGCGGGCCACCATCTGTTGCAAAGTGCTCTGGTCGCATGACTTTGAATGCTACCAGCCGGTTCGCGGCTCTGTCTTCGGCTTCTAGCACGCGGGCATAGTGCCCCGGTGCGAAGGTGTCGATATAGTTTCCGAGCAGATAGCGCGATTCAAGCGCGACTTCCGTTACCGCCATCCCAGGTCCTTTTGCGTATACCATTACGAACTCTGCGTGTGTGATCTCTTAACGCTCTAAGGAAGCTCGCTGCGCGGACTGAACTCTACTTCAAAGGCGCTGACTTCAACGACGGTCCCGCTCCCGCTTGTGGTGAGAGCCAGCGTAATGGGCGCGCCCTCAGGAAACACTACCACCGAGTCACCTAAAAGAGAGTTGTTGGCGTAAAACCCAAGCGTGTTGGCGTTTACGCGTCGTAGCGACAGCTCAATCTGTTCTGATTCCAGCGGGGCTTCGCGACGTGCCCGAAAACTTCCGTTCTGCGTGATGCCCAGGCCGACTGTGTCAGCATCCTGAAACTGGATTGTGCCGATCGCGCTCTGCCCGCTGCTGTTGAGCGCGCCGAACCCCACGCGCACATCCCCGCCAGAAAGCTCATCCGAATCATACGCGACAAGCTCCACCACGGCGCGCGCGCTGGTGAGCGTGTTCGCCACGCCCGGCCCGAACAGCGCGCTGAGCAGCGCGGGATCGATCGTTAGTGTCGCGCTGCCGCTGGCTGGATCGCTTGCCATCTGCCACGCGTCGCCCTCACCCGTATAGAACGAGTCGGTATCCCACGAACGGTCATCTTCGGCCAGCGCGCTCATCGCGCGGAGCACGTCCGTATTCGGCGGCGGCTCGCTCACGGGGCCGCTGGCGGCGATGGCGCGCGCAGGCACGGACGTGCTGGTGACGAATAACGTCGGCGTGACCGGCGGCTCAGTCAGTGATGGCTCCGGCGTGGCCGTTGGCTCTGGCAGCGTCGCGGTTTGCTCCGGCGTCGGCGGCTCGGGCGTGCTGGATGCGTCTTCTGCGGTCAGCGCGAGCGCGGCTTCGGCATCTGCGTCTGTTGGCGGCGCGAGCGTCAGCGTCGGCGGATTGTTCAGGCCCGAGCGGAGCCGGTCTTCATCGCGTGCCTGGCTGCTCTGCCGCGAGCGTATGATAGCCACTGCGACGACTGCGATCAGGATAATCAGCGCGCCGCCAATAATCCAGTTCCATGGCAGATCGCTGCGCTCGGCGCGTGCAGGTTCGGGTGTAGACTCCGGCTCTGGCTCGGCATCGTCCAGCAAGAAGGTAAGCTCTTCGCCATCGTCAGTGACTACGGTCGGCGGCGGGATGCGCGGCGCGCGCGGTACTTCGTCGGCAGACTTCTCCGGCTCGTCTGGCGGCAGTTGCTCGACGACTGACTCCCAATGCCGGTAGAGCGGGTAGGCGGGATGCTTGGTGATAAACAGCGAGCTAAAGTGCCGGTTGAACGCGGCGAGCTTTTCGCGCCGGTTGAGCCGAGTGGCCGTGTAGGTTTCCAGCACGCTCTGGAGCATCTCCTGCCACTGGCGGACCTGATGCGCGTAGTCCGGCCCGAGCGTGCTGAGCGTCAGGTCAATGATCTGGCGATGTGCATCCGCCAGCGCCGGATCGGGCTGGTCATCGGCGCGGGCGGCAGTCTGCTCAATGTCTAGCTTGAGCGCCTGGAGCGTGTTGGCGGTGTCGCGTAGGTCCGTCAGCCAAGCGACGTACGAGTCAATTTGCAGGTTGCTAGCTGACCGCGCACGCTGAATGTCGTCCAGCGCCACATCGAGCGATTGCCGCGCTGCGAAAAAATCGCCGTCCGACCAGTCCCGCACGGCTTGCATCGCCATTTGGACTGACTGCTCGGCGCCGCCCAATAACTCAGCCGCGAGGGGCGCGTTCAGCGCACGGCGTGCCCGGTCGAGGTCTGCCGGAGCCGTGACCGCATTGAGCGTCGCTTCAGCGGTTTCGACCAACCGCCGCCCGGTGAGCGCGCGGTCTAATGTCTGGTAGGCGAGGTGCGTTGGCGCGTCCTCGTAAGTCTTCGCAGCGGCGCTGCGCCAGTATTCCGCGTCGTCAAGTGCGCCTTCCAACAGAGCGCGCATCCCACGCAGCACGAAATGGAAATAGAGCGCGCGCCATCCCGCGCTGCTGCTCTGGTGCAGATAGGCGACGATGCCACGCCCCATCGTGCGCAGGTAGAGCGTGGGCGTCGGCATCTGCTCGGCGAAGGTGCTGCGCTCATGCTCTTCGTCGCTTAGCAGAATGCTCAGAGCCTCCTGCTCGGCGCGGGTGGACCATTCTATGTCTTGCGCGCCGCCCGCGAGCCAGTCACCCAATAGCGCGCTCAGGCGGTGCAAGCGATCTGCCGCCAAACGCTCGCCATCCGTTTGCGCGTCGTCTTGCGCCTCTTCGGCAAGCTGCACGGCGCGCGACGCATCGCCACGATCCCACGCCTTCCAGCCATTAATCAGCGCGTCGGCCAGGGATGAATTTGCGCTGTGCTTCTCGACAAAGGTCGCGTCAGGAATGCGGTTCGCCACCGTGCCGAGCCACGCTGCCAGATGCTCGTTAGCCGGGCGAATCTCGTCGGCGGTGGCATGCAATATCTCAATTGTTGGCTGGCGACGCCCCAGCGCGATATAGCTGATCGCTGTTGCCCAACCCTCGCTCGCGCGCTCGATCGCATCCGCAATCGCCTGCAGGCGTGGATCGGTCAAATCCGCCAGGTACGGCTGCAAGAAATCGCGCACGTCGCGGAACCACTCGCCCAGGTTTGTGCCATCCGGGCGCGGTTTGAACTGCGCCAGCGCGTTCAGCGCCTGGTGGACCTCGTCGAGGTAATGGTTGACGGCGTCAAAATGCGGTGAGAGCGGATCAATGGCGGCGGCAGTGCGCAGCAAGTCCCCGGCGTGGCGCGGATCGCCGACCGCGGTGTGCGCGACCGCTTCGAGATGCTCGGCGATGGCGCGGGTGGCTTGCCGGGCGCGCTCGACGGTGGCCAGTGCGCCGTTATGACCGCTGTCGTTCCAGCGGGCGCCGGATCGCTCGAGCTCGCTGCCGAGATGTTCCAGAGAGCGCTCGACATCCTCGTACAGCACGCGCAGGCCGGTGACGCCGCTGCCGGGTGCGACCTCAAGCTGCGAGGCGGCGGCGCGCAGCGCGTTGAGCGGTCGCTCGGCGCCGCGCGTGGATTGCAGGTCGGTTTTGAGCCGCACAAGGTGCGGGCGCAACAGCATCAGGCCGGTGATGGCCGACAACTGCTCGGCAATCAGCCACTGAGCGTCGCGGGCCATCGAGCGTGACTCGGGCGTGGTAAGCAGCGTGTGTCCGGCGAGCGCCATGTCCCCCTCGAACAGCGGGTCGAGCGCGGCAACAAACCCGGCAGGCGGCGGCGAGACGCGCAATTCCTCGCAGATCGCGATCGCAGCGATCAAAAAGCGGATCAGGCGCGCGCTTTCCGGGTCTGCGTCGGGCAGGAGATCGTCGAGCAGGGAGAGCGCGCGCGGCCAATTGCCGCTTTCCAGGTAGATGCGGATCGCGTCGAGGTCTGCCTGGATCATCAACTGGCGGCGGAATAGCTCGATTTCCTCGGCGAGCGTGCTCGCCTCGGGATAGCCGGGGTCCATCACCAGCGCGTCCTGAAGTTCCGCGCCAAGCGCCTCAAGCTCCTGCTGGCTGGCGGTGGGGCGGACGCGCTTGCGCACGCGCCCGATGATCTCGTCGCGCACGCGCTCCAACGGCTGGCGATATTCCACCAACGCCTGCCGAAGCTCGCTGATCGAGCCGAAGCGCCGTTGCGGATCCGGATGGACGGCTCGTGTGAGGATCGCTTGCAGGCGCGCGGGAATCCGGTCCGCATGGATGCCGAAGTTGACGAAGAATCCCTCGCCGCTGTCACCGGACTCCGTGCTGAGGCGCATGCCGCCAGTGAAGATGAAATACAGGAGTTCGCCGCACTGGAAGATATCACTGGCCCGGGTGGCGGTTGCCAGCGCGCCCGGCTCGTCCGCAAAAACGGCGTTACCCCAGTCAATGACCTTCAACTGGTAGCGCGACCGATCCCAGAAGAGGTGTTTGGCGTCGACATCGTTATAGATCACGTTCCGGTCGTGCGCGTAGGCAAGCAGATCCAGCAGGTGATCGACGATCACCAGGCTCTCAAGCTCCGGAAGCTGGCGATCTTCTTTGGCAAGTTCCAGCACTTCTTCTTCGATGACCACGCCTTCGGCGAGTTCGAGCACGATGTATTCGTGCGTGTGCCCGCCGACGCGAAACGTGCCAGTTCCGCACAACTCGATCAGGACCGGGTGGCCCGACAACCGCTCTAGCGCGTGCCGCTCGTTGCGGATGCTGACTTCTTGACCCGCGCGCATCGGCGGCGCGTCCTGCGGGGCAGGGCGCTTGACAACGACCGGCCGATCGCCATCCAGCGTGTCATACGCGCGCAGCGTCTCGCCCGAGCGCCCGCGCGGGTAGATGTGGTCATAGCGATAGCGGTTGTCAAATAGGCTTTCTGTCCGTCGCCCCGTGGGTCGAGCTGACATGCCATACTCCTGCCGGAACCTTTTTTGGTCGAGCCTTACGCGCCCCTATTGTACGCGGCTCGGGAAGGATTTCCAATACGGGCGACGGGTCACGCGCCGGGCTGTGTCCAGCTTGCGACATGCTGCGCAGCGGCGGTGGCTAGCAGCGCGACGTGCCACATCCCGTCGGCCAGCGGCTCGACTTCGATATATTCATCCAGCCGGTGCGCGTTGCTGCCGGTCGTCAGCCCAACCGTCACGGTCGGCAGGCCTTTTGCGAGCAGCGCGTTGGCATCGGTGCTGCCAGACTGGAAATGCGTCTTCTGCCCGGCTGCGGCCAGCGATGCCGCCGCAAGCCGCACCAGCGGATGCTCGACCGGGATGCAGCCACTTGGCCGGTCCCCCACCACCTCGATATCGAATGCCACGGCGGGGTGCGCGTCCGAGCGTAAAAGCTCGCGCACCTGAGACTCGAGCGCTGCGAGCGTCGCGGCTTCTTCCGAACGCAGGTCCAAATACAACTCGGCGCTCGACGCCAGGCTGTTGACCGACTGCCCGCCGCTGATCAAGCCGATGTTGAACGTGGTGCGCGGCTGCTTGGGAGGGACGAGGGCGATAATGCGGCTGCTAGCGGTAACCAACTCGTGGATTGCGCTAGGCTGGCCGAAGTGCGTCCAGCTATGCCCGCCCGGCGCTGTGCACGTCACGCGCAGGCGCCGCACCGCGATCCCGGCGTGATAGACCCGCCCGAGCGCCATCCCTTCGAGCACGATCGCCGCGCCCAACCGGTCGCCAATCCGCTCCCATACCGCGCGAATGCCGCCGAGATTGCCCAGCCCTTCTTCGCGCGAATTGGCGACGAACCAGACATCGACCGGCGGGCGGAAGTTCACAGCGCGCCACAACCCTAGCACGCCGAGCAGCCCCGCGACGCCTGCGCTGTTATCGCCCAGACCCGGCCCGTAGACGCAACCTTCTTCATGCCGGATCGTGAGATCGGTCCCCGCGGGGAAGACCGTGTCGGTGTGCGCGCAGACGAGCAACGCTGGGGCGCTCGGGTTTGCACCCGGCCAGCGTCCATACGCGTTGTGCTCCGCATCGCAGGTGACGTCCTGCAATCCGGCAGCCTGGAAACGGCTCGCGACGTAAGCGGCTCGTTCTGCTTCTTGAAAGGTCGGCGCCGGGATCTGCTGGATCGCGATCGCGTCGTCTAGAACGGCGCGCGGATCGAGCGCGGCGCGCATTGCCTCGCCGAGAGGCGACTTGGCGAGCGCGGTCAAGAGTGAAGCTGCGTGGGTCATCAGATGTCCTCTGACGCGATCAGCCGGTCACGTGCTGGCTGAAATCGCGGATATCGCGCTGGGATAGCTCGTGCTCGCCCAGCGCCAGGATCAGGTCAAGCGGCAGCGTGATGTGCTGGATTCCGGCGTGCAGCGCGAGAATCACATCCTCGACCGATTTGAAGCTGGCGGCGAGCACTTCGGTCGGCGTGCCGCGCACGGCGTGGATAATCTGTTCGATCACTTCGAGCGCATCCGGCGTGTGCTGTTTCATGCGGTTGTAATAGGGGATCGCGAAGCTGGCGCGCACCTGCGCCGCGAGGAAAGCCTGCGCCGGGCTGTAGACGGCGGTCATCGCGCACTCGATCCCGGCGGGGATCAGACGTGAGGCCATCGCGAAGTTTTCGGTCGTGGCAGGAACCTTCAGCAACACCTTGTCAGGACGGATTTTGTAGGCGGCCCAGGCTTCGTCAGCGCGCGCCTCAACGGTTTTGGCGGTGAGCTGGTAAAACACGTGCCCCTCGACAATCTCGGTCAGCTCGGCCAGCACGTCTAAACCTGGCCGCCCGGTCTGGGCGATCAGCTTCGGATTGGTCGTGACGCCTTCGACGAACCCCAACTCCTGCGCGCGCCTCGCTTCGTCAGGATTCGCAGAATCGAGGTAGATCCCCATTATTCGCTCCTTCTCCGGTCCGACTGGGTACAAAGACAACCCTGCCCTCGATTATGCCGTAAGGTTACGTTTCGTGCTGGCGGCGTTTCGCCCGAGACGCCGCACGCATGATTCGGCTGGCGAGGCGCGGAGGGCCGCGCTCCGATTCCCAAAAATCGGCCAGATGTGGGATTTTCGTGGGAAAAATCCATGTGCCGAGTGTTAAGGACTGCGCGTCGGAAATGAACGAAAATGAAGGCGCAGCAGAAAAATGCGAGTCCAAAATACGGGGGTTGGACGCGCCACAGCCCCCACTTCTTGGGCCGCCCGAAATGCGTTCAGCGCGCTACACATACGGGCATGTGAGGGTTAACCAAATCGGCGGGTTGGGCTTGTATGTCTGGCAACAGTCACTATAATGACTGGCAGCGCAACGTTAAAACGCACGATGGGGACCGCTGATCGCCGCGAATGAGCCTGCGGCCTCGGTGGACGGTGTAGAGGGGGACACATGAGGGCGACGAGTGTCTTGTTAGTTGAGAGCGCTCGCACGAATGGTGTGTCGTTCGCCAGCGCCCTGCAGCGCAAATACGAGGTCCGAATCGCGCATTCCGGAAAGCAAGCGCTCGCGATGATTCAATCGAGTCGCCCTGATGTCGTCGTACTAGACGCGGCATCGTTGCGCACATCGGGCAATCGCATTGTCGCCAAAATGCGCACGCAGCACGGCGAGCTACCGATCATCCACATCCGACCGCAAGACCGAACCCGGGGCGAAAGTGTCGCGGATGTGCTCCTGACACCTCCCTTTACGTCGCGCAAGCTGATCAACCGCATCGAGCGTTTTTCGGCGGCAGCGCATGGCAACCGGCTGACGGCTGGCCCATTCTGCCTCATCCCCGAACAGCAAACGCTGACAACTCCCACCACCGAGAAGAAGCTGACGCCCAAGCTTGTCGCGCTTATGGAACTGTTCATGCAGAATCCGAACGTGACTCTGGAGCGGCGCCACATCATGCAAACGATCTGGAATACGGACTACATGGGCGACACGCGCACGCTGGACGTCCATATCCGCTGGATTCGCAAGGTGGTCGAGCCGGACCCGCGCAAGCCGCAGTACATCGTGACCGAGCGCGGAGTGGGCTATCGCTTCCAACTGCCGGACGGAGACGCGGTGTCAAGCGCTGCGCAATAACTACACACGCTTTACAGATAGAAACACAAAAAGGCATCCGGTTGAAGGGATGCCTTCGCTTGTCTATGGGCGCAGTCAGTCGCAGATGATCAGATAGTTACTTCTGGGTCTCAAGCTGAGCCAGCCGCTTCATCAGCCGGCTCTTGCGACGGGCAGCGTTGTTCTTGTGCAGCACGCCCTTGTTCGCGGCCTTGTCGAGTACGCGAATCGCTTCAATCGTCGCCTGGCGAGCCTCTTCGAGGTCCCCCGCCTGGATCGCGGTGACGGCTTGCTTGGCCTCGGTGCGCGTGCGCGAGCGCCACACGCGGTTCCGCTGACGCCGTTTTTCGTTGCTGCGAATACGCTTTAGAGCAGACTTGTGATTAGCCAACGGAATTTCTCCAGGAATTCATCATCTTCGGACTGACAAGCGAGTGCATTTTACCAAAGCGACCGGGCTTTGTCTAGATCGCATACAACGAAACGTCCGGCCAGCGCGTCTTTGCGCGTGATTCTCAGTAGGGCAGGTGAGATTCGAACTCACACGAGGTTCCCCTCAGCGGATTTTAAGTCCGCGGCGTCTACCGTTCCGCCACTGAGGCTTCGCTAAGGAGCGAGCGGCGATCTATAC
>CAZVCM010000124.1:0-11710 GCA_964626105.1 uncultured Thermoflexus sp. | reverse complement strand
GATGATCAGCGCCGCCGCGATCCCGGAGATCGCCGCGGGCAGCACGACGCGCACTGTCGTCTCAAGCCGCGTGGAGCCAAGCCCAAACGCGGCCTCGCGCAGAGTCCGCGGCACGGCGCTAAGCGCGTCCTCGCTCATCGACGCGACGAGCGGCAAGATCATGATTCCCATTACCATCCCGGCTGACGCCACATTGAAGACTTCTACGGTGCCCTTGCCGAAGATGCCTTGCAGCACCGGCGTCATGAACTGAAGCGCGAAGAAGCCATATACAACGGTTGGCACGCCCGCCAGCACTTCCAGCACCGGCTTGATCGTGCTGCGCGTGCGCGGGCTGGCGTATTCGCTGAGATAGATTGCGGCGCCCAGCCCCAGCGGTAGCGCAACTAACATCGCGATCACGCTGCTCATCAGCGTGGCAGAGACGAGCGGGGCGATTCCCACTTTGAAGCGGTGCGGCTGCCACTCGGTAGTGTTGACGAAATCGAATAGGCTGACGGTGTACACCGCACCGGACTCGGTTACATACTCGCTGGTGACAAGCCGCAGCGCCTCGCGGCCTAACACGATCACGATTGCGAGCGTGGTGATAATGGTCAGAAAGCCGCACAAAAACAGAAATCCCTGGATCAGCCGCTCGCCAGGGCGTGTTCGCTTGCCAAGACCATTCAGCCGGTCGTCACGCCGCGCGCTGAGCCGCTGCCAGGGCTTGCTTTGCGCAATAAGATACTGGTTTTCCATCCGGTTTTTCCCTGCATCCATCGGTCACTAAACCTTGCGCTTTGCCGAAGACCCGCGTCTGGTGCCAGAACGCGCGATAAGGGCGAGCACGCTCGCCCCTATCACGATTCGCTGCGATGGACGCGCTGCTATTCTGCAGGTGCTTCCATCCCCATCGCCTCAAGCCACGCGGCTTTGGCGCTGTTCAGCGCTTCGGCGCTGACCGGGAAGTAGCCGACCTCTTCCACTACCTCATTCGCATTGGTCAGGTAGTAGTTGATATAGGCGGCGACCTGCGGCTTCTCCTGCAGGATCTGCGCTGCCGAGTAGATGAACAGCGGGCGGCTCAGCATGTACTCGCCGCTCTCGGCGGTCTCGGCGTTCGGCTCAACGTAGCCGATCTCTTCCGCTTCCCATTCCTCAGCGGGGATGACCACCAGGTTGCCGTCATCATCATTGGTCACGTCGTTGGCGATCGCGACGGCCTTCAGCGTGTCCTCGTTCTCGACGTAGTAGGCGAAGCCGAAGTAGCCGATGGCGTTCGCGCTGCCCTGGATACCCTCTACCAGGACGTAGTCGTTCTCGCTCGTGGTGGGGTTCGGGGTGAGCAGGGCGTCGAAGCGAGCGCTGCGCTCCTCATACGCGCCCTTTGTCCCGAGCACTGCCTCGCCGAAGAAGTCGAACGTACCGCTGTCCACGCCCGGCGTGAAGAGCTGGATGGTCTCGGCGGGCCATTCGGGGTTCACCTGATCCCAGGTCGTGACTTCGCCCGTGAAGATGGCGACCAACTGGGAGCGCGTGAGTTGGTCCACAAAGCTGTCGCGGTTCACGGCGACGGTCAGGGCGTCGATTCCGATCAGAAACTCCAATACATCGCGGCCAATGGCTTCGCAGTCAGCCACTTCAGAGTCCTTGATCGCGCGGCTGGCGTTCGAGATGTCGGTCGAGCCTTCGGCGCAGAACCGCTCGAACCCGGCGGAAGTTCCGGTCTCGGCGATGGCGATGTTACCCGAGAAGCCGTCTTCATTGAAGCGGGCGGCCATCGCAACGGTCACCGGCTCGACGGTCGAGCTACCGGCAATCGCGATGTCACCGGTCACGCTGAGCGGGTCTACCGCAGGCAGCACGATGGGCTCGACTTCTTCGCCGCTTTGCGCAGAAACAACCGCTAGTGGCAGCACGAGCGCCGCGATCAGTGCCAGCACGATCCCGTTGAGCCAAAAACGACGTACGTGAAGCATAGTGTCTCCTTGTGTGCGGTCTTCGCATGGTGTGTTATGTTTTTTGTCCATGACCCAGATGCTAAGGGGGAGGCGTAAACCGCCTGGTAAGCAAGGTTTAAATCTTGGTTCGCGGCGTTTTAAGCTTCTTTAACCACGCACAAGCGGAATCAAAAGAGCCGGAAGCGGTTTCCGGCTCTTGAATGTGGGAGCAGCAGGATTCTAGCGGGCGGTCGCGGGCTGCTCGCCGCTGTCTGCCACTGCGGGCTGCGTCGCAACGCGGCGCCGGACCAGCCGCACCGCCTGCGGATACAGCCGCAGATAGCGCACGCCGAGCGTCCAGCCGAGCCAGCTATACCCGATGATACCCGCCGCGACGCCCCATTCGACCAGGGACGGCTCGTAGGTGTTGATCGGGAAGACGTCCAGCACGCCAGGCGACCAGTCTAGCGGCACGACGAATCCGGAAAGCGTCACGTTCCAGCGGTTGACGACCAACCCGGCGACGACCATCAGCGCGGCGAGCATGAGCATGTAACGGTTGCGGCGCGTGCGCGGCCAGAGGAAGATGATCGCTGGCACGAGCGCGCCCATCAGCACCTCACCCCACCAGAAGGTGAAGTCGTAGGGTGTATTCTCGTTCAGGATCTCAATGCCGCTGGCGTGGCCGGGCACGTGGCTGTAGTAGCTCACCGCCAGCCAGCTCCACAGCTTGAGGTAGAGGTACGCCAGGCTGGCGAAGCCGACGAAACGCGCCACACCGTGCAGCACATTCTCCGGCACGAGACGCTTCTGCATTAGCTCGCCGGAGATCATGGTCACCAGCAGCGTCAGCGCCGGGCCCGCCGCGATTGCGGAGAGGATGAACAGCACGGGCGCAGTGGGCGAGTACCACACCGGGCGCGCGGTCAGGATACCGTACGTTGCGCCGAGTGAGGACTGGTGCACTAGTGAGATGCCCATACCGATCAACGCAACGACCGGCATGATCCGGTGCAGAATGTCTCCCAGGCGACGCGCGAGCCGGTAATTGTTGAGCGGCGTGCTCTCCACGATGATCGGCGTGAACTCCAGCACGAGCACGGTTGTGTAGAACATCACCGCGATCGTGATTTCCCACAGAACCGAATGCGGGTTCCAATACAGGATTGGATGATAGAAGCGGTCCGGGCGGCCAATGTCCACGAACAGCGCCAGCATCGCCGAGGTGTACCCCAGCAGGCCAACAAAGACCGCTGCCCGCGCAATGGACGCGTACTGCTTCAGCCCGAAGACGTACACCGCCGCCGAGAGGGTAAAGGCCCCGGCGCCAAGTGCGATCGACGACAGGTCGACCACGATCCACAGGCCCCAGGGCAGCGAGTCGGTCAGATTGGTGACGTGCAAGCCCTCAATTAACACCCACGCCCCAGAAACCAGCCCGATGGCGACCAGCGCCAGCAGAAACAGATACCAGGCCGTGAGCTGTGGTGAGCGGCGCGTGGCCGCGAGCGCTCGGTCAATCATATGGCGAGGCCCTCCGGCGGAATGTAATACACGTTCGGCTCGGTACCCAGGTCTTCGCGCAGGCGGAAGGTCGCCGTTGACGCGATGATCTGCGAGATTTCGCTCTCCGGATTGTTCAGGTCGCCGAAGACACGCGCTTTGACCGGACAGATGTTGACGCAGGCCGGAGTTGCTTCAGGATCGACGCCCGGCGTCAGCCCGTTCGCCACCCCCGCATCAATTCGGTGGATGCAGAAGGTGCATTTCTCCACCACGCCACGCGGGCGGCGGGCAACTTCCGGCGTGCCCCACTCGGGGGCGCGCGGGTTTGGCTCATCGCCGCGCTCTTCCCAGTTAAACTTCCGCGCGTCATAGGGGCAGGCGACCTCGCAGTAGCGACAGCCAATGCACTTGTCATAGTCCATGACGACCAGCCCGTCGTCGCGGCTGTAGGTGGCGCTGACCGGGCAGACGGAAACGCAAGGCGCATTGTTGCAGTGCAGGCAGGGGCGCGTCATATGGAAGATGCTGCCGGTTGGCGTCTCGTCCACGATGTGCACGTTCCAGCGCATGTCATCCGTGACGTCGTTCGTCGCCTGACAGGCGTAGACGCAGTACTCGCAGCCGATGCAGGTGCTCAAGTTAATCACCATACCCCAGCGCGGGTTATTGGATGCGCTGGCGCTGTACTTCTCATGCTCGATATCGCCGCCCAACACCTTCTGGAACAGCGGGTTGAGCGGGTCCGCCAGCATGGTGGCAAGCGCGACCGACGCGCCCGCGCCCACGAGCAGTGTTACGAACTCGCGCCGCGTCAGGATCGGTTCGTTTTCGGGCCCGTTAGTGGTGTTCATGTTCGTCTGGTTGTTCATAGTCGTCTACTGGGTGCTCTTCTACAATGACGGTTTGTGCGTTGCGTCCCAGTCGCGGGATCAAGATCAGGGCGACAACCGCGCCCAGGCCCAATCCCACGATTAACCCCTGGATAAGCTGGATGTAGTCGATGCCGCCACCTGAGCTGCCCTCGCCGCGCGCGATCTGCTGCTCCAGTGTCGCGATCTGCTGGCGCAGCGAGTCCCGCTCGATGGTCAGGCGTTCGTCGCTGCCGACCAACTCGGCCCACACGCCGCTCTGCTCAAGCTCTTCGTGGCAGGCGTTGCAGGCGCGCGTCTCGACCACCATGCGGTGATCGGTTGGCTCGTGGCTGTCGGAGATCAGTTCGACACCAGGGTCCAGCCCCATGTGGCAGCTTGCGCACGTCACCTCATACTCGCTGTCGAGGTGCTTGGCGTGCACGTAGATGTCTTCGGGCGCCTGGTGGCAGTTCTCACACAGCGCCGTGATGTCAGTGATCCGCATCTGCTGTCCGTGCGGCAGGTGACACACCGCGCAGCCAAGCGATCCCATGTTCGCGTGCGGGCTGACTGCCCACTCATCAAATGACTCGGTGTGGCAATCGCCACAGACTGCCGCGACAAGCGTCGGCTGGTTTTCGGTATTCGGTACGTCGTGCGCGCCGTGACAGTCTACGCACGTCGCAGCTTCGAGATTGCCCCGTGCGATCGCTTCCAGGTGCGCGCTGTCCGCCAGCAGTGTGTTGTGACAATCACTGCACAACTGCGAGGTTTCGATGCGATAGGCGCGCACCCCAGCGGGCGACGGCCCGCTGTGCGGGAAGATGTCCTCGCCATGACAGTCGATGCATCCGAGCGGGTGGCTGCTGTTCGTGCCGTGCGCAGAGTCTGCGATCAGCGCCGGAGGCACGTAGAGATTCAGCACGCTGCCATCTGCCAGCGTCATCACGCGCCCCGGCTGGCTGTGGCAAATCGCGCAGTAGCTGTTGTTAACCGAAGATTCGGTATCCGCCGCTGGCTCTGGCTCGTCGTCACCGTCTTGCGCCAGCGCGACCGGCGTCGGACTGAAAGCCAGCGCGGCGCTGAGCGACAGAAGCGCTGCGCCGAGGCAGACGGCCAGCAGAACAAACACTGAATGGCGTTGGTCGTGACTCATGCCACTGTTCCTTGTCGTGTCGGTTCGACGGGTCCCACGCTACGGGGTGCCCTCGTTTTCGGCGCCCGGTTGATCGATCAAACCCAGCTCGCTCTCAACGCGGTCGAGCAGGATATCGCTGTAGACATAATTATGCACGCCAAGGCTGCCGTCGCCTTCCACGAAGCGCAGCGCCGCGTCTACCCATTCGGCAGCGTCCTCAGTTATGGCGGCGCGCGCCGCGTCGAGACGCTCTTGCGTATCCATCTGGATATCATCGATCAGCGCCTGTAGGCCGGACGCGTCCACCTGGTCAGCATGGCAGATCGAACAGGAATCCTGCAGCACCTCGGCGTCCAGCGCCGCGCCCGGCATGACCGGGTGGAAGGCGTGGCTGCTGCGCGTGCCCGCGTCGACCGGGACGCGCGGCATGTGGCAGGTGACGCAGGTCGGGCCGTTTGCCACGGCAAAGTGCGCCGAAGGGACACCTTCGATGCCCTCGATCAGCGTCTCACCCTCGTACATCTCTTTGACAGGCGCGTGAATCACGCCGGTCACGTCGGTATCCTGGTGACAGGCGACGCACATCGCGTAGGGCTCCTCAGCCAGCAAGAAGTCAAACGGCACGCCGTCTTGGTCGGCTGCGGGCTGGTGGATGGTGTGGCAGCTCACGCACTCCACGCCGTGCGCCGCGCTGTCGACCGTCACAGGAGAGGCGGGCTCTTCACTATCCTCGTCTTCAGCGGCGACCAGCGCCCACGCGCCATCCGCGCTGTGGCAAACGAGGCAGGCATCCTCTGCGCGTGGGCTGGAACGCAACCCTTCGAGCGAGGTCGCGTGTGTGGAGTTCAGCCACTCGTTGAACTGCATGTACTTCTGGCTGGCGTGCCCGCTCGCCCACCAGTGCGCCTCGTCGTCTGGCGGAACCAGCGAGTAGCCATCCAGCAGGTCACTGCCAGGAACGTAGTCGACCGGGAACGGGTGTCCATCTGCCGACTCGCCCTGGCTGTGGCACGCGCCACAGATCGCTGAGTCAGGCGAGAGCACGATGCTCGCGCTGATATCCTCAGGCGAGGCATCACGCGAACGCACCACGGCGATATGGTCGCTGCCCGGCCCGTGACACGACTCGCACTGGACGCCATCTTCCAGCCAGGCGCCTTCATCGACGTCGTAGCCGGTGACATGGCACGCCGCGCATTCGCTCGCGAAATCGTAGGCGGCGGACGGCCAGTCTTCGTCGCCGAGCGTGTACGGTTGCCACGCGCCGCTGGTGGTGTTCCACGCAAACGGCAGCACGACGTAGTCTGTCGCGGCTTCCTCGTCTTCCTCGGCGTCGCCCTCGACTGCGATGGCGTACGCTTGCATATAGCGCCCAGTACCAATCGCGTAGGCGATATCCTCGAGCGCGACGGCGCGCGGCGTCTCTTCGCCAGGAAGCTGAACGGTCAGTGCGTCGGATTCCTGCGAGAAGTCGCCCAGGATGGCGTCGTCATCCGGGCCGGCGGAAAGCGTCAGCGCGTGACGCGACTCCATATGAGCCGGGCCAGCGTCACGGTGGCAGCCCATGCACAGCCGCGAGCCGACGAAATCCCGCTCCGCTTCGTCATCAGGATCATCCTGCGCATAGCTTGGCGTGGCAGCAAACAGAAGTGCAACGCCCAGGGTAATGACGACAAGCAAAATGAAACGTCTCATTTGTTGAAGTCGCCCTTTCGGAATATAATCCGGCGCAATGACTCATTTCAATGTCTGTTGATGCAAGGCGCGTTGCTTATAATAATGAAGAAACGGGCAAAACAAAAGTGACGGAAGTCACTGCGCGCCGCGCGCTGTCGCCAAAGCAAGTCGATAGTGCCAATAATCTGAGTAGCGCCCGCCGCGCATCTGCGGCGCAATACAGCTTCGGAGGTAGGGAGTCTCGCGTGCATAAGCTTGCCCTGTGGACTGGCGGCCTGCTTCTGCTGCTGGCGGCGGTGTTGTTCGCAGTCACCGACGACGCCGATTCGTCCGTGTGGAGTAGCCAGCGCCTGCGGGTGCAGCAAACGCTCGCCGGTTCTGCGCCCTGCGCGTCCTGCCACACGGCCGTGTCCGAAACGCCACGTCTGGCGTTGGAGACGGGGTGGGCGAGTCTTGTGACGCACACGGCACCTTCGACTGATTCCAATTCCAGTCTTGATATCCAGCCTAGCACGAAAATCGTAAATGTGCACGCCACCGAAAGGGTCGCGGCGCTTGGCGCGCGGCTGCTGAACGTTCAGGCGAAGGAGCTTGACGCGTACACGGCGGTGGTTGACCAGTTTGTTGCGGCGTCAGATGCTCTCGCCGATGCAAATACGCCTGCCGAGCACAGCGCCGTGCTGCGCGCGCTGGACGTGGCCGAACAGCACGTGCGCGCGCTCGAACAGCAGGCGAACCCGTACTGGCTCGCAGTGGCGCCTGACGGCCCAGTGACAGGTCCCGAATCTGCGGCGAACGCGCCGTCCGTGCCGCAGCCGTTGGTTGCGCTGGTGGTCGTTTTGGCCACCATCCTTCCGGCTTTACACATTGCTCGCCGCGATGACACGGTAATCCGCGTCTGGCGGCGGCAGGTCGTATATGGCGCGCGCCGTCGCGGCCCTCCGCTGGGGGATTGCCGCCGTATGTCTGTTTTAGGAAAAGGGAGATTGCGCCTGTTAGCGGTGCGATCTCTTTTTTCGTGTGTTTCATCGTCGAGGTCCGGCAGTCTTGTCCTATAGAACTGATTAAGAGAGGGGAGACGAGTATGAGACGCAAATTGCTTTTCGCGGTCGGCACGCTGGTGCTGCTTCTAGCCGCGGGCGTGCTGTCAGTGAGCGGGCAGGGGGATGGCGACAGCCAGTTCCCTGAGACGCCGGTGATCACCACGGCAACGAACACCGTCGGCATCGGGACGTATGTCGCGGCGGAAGCGTACGCGGTTCCTGCGGGCGAAGATCCCGCGGCTGAGCCGGTGGAAGCGTTTATTCTGCCCTATGCGATCCATCCCAACCTGCAGGGCGCAAGCTTCGCAGATTTCGAGCAGCCAGAGCCAACGGTCGAAGGGTTCACCTTTGAATGGAGCCTGGAAGCGCCCGAAGGATCGGCTGCGGAGCTAACCCAGGGCAACGTCGCGATCTTCATGGCGGACGTTGAGGGCCAGTACCTGCTGACGCTGACTGCGACCGACGCGGACGGCAACAGCGGCTCGACGACCTGGACGGTCAACGCGACCACTTATGTGGGCACAGGCGTGACGGCGGGCGGCGATCCGGACGTGACGCAGTGCGCGTTCTGCCATGCTGATCAGACTGACGCCTGGCTGGCGACGGCGCACAGCTCGTTCTTCACGCGCGCGATTGATGGCGAGGTGGGCGAGGGCTTCAGCGTCGAAGATCTCCAGTTCAGCACGACCGGCTTCGATACACGGCCCGAGGCAGCGAATCTCGGTTTCGATGACCTCGCGGCGGAGCATGGCTGGACCTTCCCCGACTCGCTGGAAGCGGGTAATTGGGAAGAGATGGTCGCCAACTTCCCTGAAGTCGCGGAACTCGCGAACATTCAGTGCGAAGCCTGTCACGGCCCGGGCAGCCTGCACGTAAACCGGATGGAGATGGGTGGCGATCCCATGATCGGGCTGGGGCTCAACTTCGGGACGTGCGCTCAGTGCCATGCGGACGAAGAGTTTCACGGGATCCCGCAGGAGTGGGAGCTCAGCGCGCACGCGGACAAAAGCGCGCAGGCGTTCTGGTATCCCATCGGCGAGGATCATTTGTCGTGCGTGTCCTGCCACAGCGGCGTGGGCTTCATCGACGCGGCGGCAGGCGTGCCGCAAGAGGAACTGCGAACCGACTATCAGGTGATTACGTGCGCTGTTTGCCATGACCCGCATGACGCCGATCATCCAGGTCAATTGCGCATTTTCGATAGCGTGATGCTGCCCGATGGGACGGATGTCAGTGGCGCGGGCGCGGCGGCGACGTGCATGTCCTGCCATAATGCGCGGACCGATCCTGTTGCAACAGTGGAAGGCGAGCGTTTCTCGACGCCTCACTACTCAACCGCTGCGGAACTGATGGCAGGCACCGGTGCGTACACCTGGGGCGAAGTTCTGCCGACCGGAACGCATGGCTTCGTGGTGGAACAGACGTGCGTCGGCTGTCACATGGCCGAATCGCCCGACACGCAAGCCGCGGAAGGGCATGCGATCGCTGGCGGCCACACCTTCGCGATGGTCAGCCCGATCGACGGGACCGAGAACGTTGCAGTCTGCCAGGACTGCCATGAGGGGGTCGAAAGCTTCGCCTTTGAGGCTTCGGGTGACTATGACGGCGATGGCGCGGTCGAGACCGGCCCCGAAGAGGTTGATGGGCTGATCGAACTGCTTGGCAGCGCGCTAACCGGGGCGGGTGTCGAGATCCTCGACCATCACCCCTACTTCACCATTCCGGAAGGTGCCGGGACCGAGATCAAGGGCGCGGTCTACAACTATAAGTTTGCGACGAGCGGCGGCGCCGCAGCGCACAACTTTGTTTATACCGTCGCCATGCTCCAGCTCAGCTATGAAAAGGTCGCTGGCGAGCCGGTGCCGAATGCCGATCTAATGCAGTAAGCACCGGGCGTTTGCCCGCAAAACCTATACAGAAGCCCGCAGCCACCGCGCCGCGGGCTTCTGTTGTTTGCGCAGAGACCATCTACCTGCAGAGCGTGGAAGGCGGCTGTCCAGCGGCGAGCAGGGGAAGTTGGATGGTGAAGGTAGTGCCGTGGCCTTCGACGCTGCGCACGCCGATTTGCCCGTCATAGTGTTCGACAAGCTGCTTGACGATCGCCAGCCCCAGGCCGGTGCCGTGCCGCTCGAAGTCGCGAGCGTTGCGCGCGCGGAAGAACTCGTCCCAGATATGCGGTAGTTCGTCGGCTGGGATGCCGATCCCGGTGTCGGACACGTCGATCGCCAGCCACGCATGATTCCAGGATAGCGTGGCTTCAACGCGCCCGCCGCCCGGCGTGTACTTGATCGCGTTGCCGATGACGTTCACCAGAATCCGCCGGACCTCTTCGATGCTGGCGCACACCCACAGCGCCGGAATATTGCGCGCATTCGTGATCAGGGTGATCCCGCGCGCGGTTGCTAGCGGCTGCAGATGCTCGCAGATCGCGTCGAGATGGTCGGTCACGTCGAGCATTTCGGATGTCCGACGTCCGAGATGTTGCTCTTTTCCTGCGGCGAGGTCGAGCAGGTCGCTGATTAGCTCCTGAAGGAGATCAAGCCGCGTCTTCACCCGGTTCACCACTTCGCACTGTGTTTCGCTCAGGTCATCCGCATAACCCTGCCACAGGATACTCATCAGGCTCTGCGCCGAAGCGACCGGTGCGCGAAGCTCATGCGTGACGGTTCGCAGGAAACGCATCTTGGCTTCGTCAATCTCCGCCAGGGTTTGGTACTTCAATGCGTTAGATAGGGCGATCCCTGCCTGGGCGGTGATGGCGGACACAAATGGAATATCGGCGCTGCTGAAGTGCCCCGGTGTGTGACTGTATACACGCAGCACGCCAAGCACATGACCGTCTGTGTCCGGGATCGGCGCGACAATCCCGGACAGGATGTGCTCGGACAGCACGGCGTCTTTGTACATGAAGCGCGTTTCGCGGCGCGTGTCCGCGATGATCACGATTTCGCCGCGTGTCGCCTGCCGGTCAATCGGGCTTTGGTCGAGGTGGATCGCTCCCTTGCCGACGTAGTTTTCGCTGAGGCCGTACTCGGCGGCGAACTCCAGCGTGGAGCCATCTACCGACAGCAGGCGCACAATTCCGGCGGTCGCATTGAGCGTTTGCGCGCAATTCGCCAGCAGGTGGCTGAGGACGTCCGGAACCTCAAGCGTTGAGGTAATCACACGGGCGGCTTCGTGCAAGGCGGTTGCTTCTTGCTCGCGCCGCCGCAGGCGCGACGCGACGACAACTGCTAGCGTGAATAGCAGCAGCGTGGTCAGCACGAACGCCAGCAAAGCCGTGATCGAGAACCAGACATTGCGATAGAGTCCGATTTCGCCCCACACATTGATGTGCGGCAGCGTTCCGGTGTATTCGAGGCGAGCGATGACGGTCATCAGCGCGGTGGCGCCTAACGCGAGCAGGGCCGAAGCAGGCGCCGACAGGATCAGCGCGGTTCCGAAGAGATGAATGACAAAGTAGATGATGCATGGGCTTTCGACGCCGCCGGTGAAGTGAAAGATCATCAGCAGCGAAGCAAGATCAAGCGTGGTTTGAGCGTAAGCGAGTGGGACGAGCGTCCGGTCTGACCG
>CAZVCM010000123.1:0-11835 GCA_964626105.1 uncultured Thermoflexus sp. | reverse complement strand
CCCGGCGCTGGTTGTCGCGTGGGAGATGTGCGAGCCGCTTGGCACGGGGCGCGGCTACGATCCGGCGGATGTCACGCTCTATTCGTTCGGGACGGGGTTCGCGCCAACCGAAGTGTATGAGAAGGAGTATGGCTCCCCGCGCGACTGGTGGGCGCTGGATTGGGCGATCCGCGCAACCGACCTGTTTGTGGACGACACGATTCGCGAGCAGGCGCGCAACCTGCTCGGCCAGTATCGCGGGATCGACCTGCGCCGCTTCCAGGTGCTGCTAGATCGTGTGGTCGAGCCGGATCGCTTCGACCTGCTGGATGATTACCTGATGCAGAAGGGCGAGCAGCTTCGGCGGCTGGTGCGGCAGAACCGTCACGCGCTGCGCTCGACAGAAGACATCGACCAGCGCCACGACCCGGAGCGGATCATGTCGGCTTCGGTGGAAGGGCTGATTCGCTGAGCGAGAAGCAGTAACAAGCGGGAATATCGTACGGGACGCTGCTCGCTGCGCCCCTACCTCAGCCGCCGAGCGGACTGAGTGTGTCGTCGTCGTTCACCTGCTCGACGCGCAGTTCCGCCGCGTCAAGCAACGCGCCACAGTGCTGAGCGATCCGCTGCCCTTCCTCATACAGCGCGAGCGATTCGTCCAGCGAAAGCTCGCCAGCCTCCAGGCGGGCGACGATCTCTTCCAGGCGGGCGTACGCCTCCTCAAAGCTCAGATTCAGTTCTTGACTCACGATTTACTCTTTCCGTGTTGGTTGGGCGGATGCACGCGCTGATCGCTGCCCTACGTCCCGGCTATCAGCGGATTAGCGTTTGAGAAAAAGTTCTGGCAGCCGAGCTGGCGCAAACGGATCGCGTCGATCAGCGGCTCAAGCCTGCCCTCGGTATCGAGCGCGCGCACCTGCTCAAAATCGGATTCGGCGTTGGCGGTCTCGCGGCGGCGCAGGCGCGTCTCGGCGCGCAGCAGATACGCGATGACGTGATCGGGCGCCCGTGCGATGGTCTGCGAATAGGCGCGCTCGGCGCTCAGGTTGCTACCCAGCGCGCAGGACGCGATTCCCTGCACGAGATATAGGTCGGCGCTGGTCGTGAAATAGACCAGACCGCCGCGCGTCGCTTCGACGGCGTCTTGATAGCGCCCCAGCACCAGATTGCTGAACGCTGCGACGCTGACGCCGTAGGGATTGTCCGCGTTTTCGCCAAAGGTTGCTGATACCAGCCGGTTCATAAAGGTCGCATCAGGATATTCGTGCAGGATAACATCGATCGCTGCGCCCGCATCCTCGACACGGCCCTCGCGCAGCGCCAGCAGCGCCGCGTAGACGTATGGGAAATTGGCGTCCGGATCGAGCGCGATGGCCGCTTCAAAGTCAGCGCGCGCCATGTCGAAGCGCCCCGCCTGGTAATACAGCGATCCGCGGAAGAACAGCGCCATCCAATCATCGGGGCGCAGCTCGATCACGCGATCAAAGGCGCCGACAACCTCTTCAAAGCTGTCGCTGGTGTTGGCGAGCACCATCATCGGCATCGTCCAGCCTTGCGGGCCGATGCGGCTGGCTGTTTCGACATCGCGCCGCGCTTCGTCCGGGTTGTCAGCGCGCTGTTGCAGCGTGGACCGCAGGATGTACAGCAGCGCATTCCCGGAGTCAAGCTGGAGCGCCTGGTCTAGCAGTTCGATCGCGGCTTCCGGATCGTCAAACTGATTGAGCATCGCCTCGTGAATCAGCGCCGAGACGGACGCACTGGTGATTGTCGCGGGACGCGCGCTCAGCAGATCGCTGATGGCGAGCGTGCGCATTGTCTCAAAGGTGGCGCCATCGGCGTTTTGCAGCAGCGCCAGCGCGTTCAGCACGTAGGGCGCCAGCGAATCGTTGCGCTCGTCGGCCATGCTCAGCCGGACATTGATCGCACGCTCTAGCATCTCGCGCTCGAAGCCCAGGTGCGGGAAGGTATCCAGCACGCCGATCTGCACTTCGCTCTCGATCTCCACCGCGGAGTACGTGCCCCAGATCACGATCGTCGCGCCGTTGGCTGCGGCGGCGGCCTGCGCCTCGTCGTAGCTGTTGATCTCTTCGGGATAGTCGCGCACGCGAATCTGCGAGAATGGGACCGCGACCTCAAGGTTCTGGCGGAGATTGTCCACAATGAAGCGCGACACCTGCGACCGTCGCACGCCCGCGATCTGCTCGATGCCGCCGATTTGCTCGAACGGCGCGACCAGGATCATGTACTCGCCCGGCGCAACCGGCTCGACCTGCGAGGCCAGCGCAACTGCAGTGGCTTCGGGCGGGGCTTCGGTGGCCTGGCTATCGACCGCCGCCGGAGTATCTGGCTCGTCGTTGTTGAACAGGGTCACGATGGTCGTGATCGCGACCGCCGCGAGCGAAAGCAGAAACACGACGACCATCACCGCGATCCACTGCCACTTATTCGGGCGCGGCGCGAGGTATTCCGGCGGCGTCATCATGCCGGGTGTCAGCGGCGTGCCTGTCGGCGAGTACTGCATCGGCGTCATGGGCGTCATTGGCGTGCCAGGCGTGCCCTGCGTGGGGTAAATCGATGGCAGGCCGTGTGTCTGCACCTTCTCGCCCTGACCCTGCCCCAAACGATGCTGATCCTCAAACGGGGTGACGAAGCGCGAGCGCCCCGACGCGTCTGCTTGCTGGCCGAGCAAGCCCTGCAATGGCGTGTCCAGCCCGCGAATGATCGCTTCAAGCTCTGCGCCGACGACGCGCACGCTGCTGATGCGGCGGTCACGATCTTTTTCGAGCATGTGCGCGATCAGCGCCGACAGCGCGGGCGGCACATCGTTACGCAGCCGGTTGAGGTCTGGCGCGGGCTTGGTCAGGATCGCAGTCAGCACAGCGGGCGTGCTGTTTTCGTGGAACGGGGGCCGCCCGGCCAGCATCTCGAATAACATCACGCCGAACGACCAAATATCGGCGCGCTCGTCCAGTTCCATACCGTTGCAGGCTTCCGGGCTGAGATACGCATACGTGCCGATCACCGAGCCGGTTTGCGTCAGGCGCGTGCGATCGCCCATGTGCGCGACGCCGAAATCGGTCAGGCAGGGCGTGCCGTCGTCTTTCATCAAGACATTGTCGGGCTTGATGTCGCGATGAATAATGTTCAGCCGGTGAGCGCGAGTCAGCGCGTCGGCGAGGTCGAGCGCGATGTTCAGCACGTTCTTGATCGGCATCTGCTTCTCGCGGTCGATCATCTCGCGCAGCGACCCGCCGCCGATGTACTCCATCACCAGGTAGTGATAGTCGTTCTCCTGGATGGTCGCCAGCATCTTCACGATGTTCGGGTGGTTGAGCTGGCGCAGCGCTTGCCCCTCGCGCTGGAAGCGGTCGAGAATGCTCCCGTTTTCCTGGACGATATGCGGGTGCAGGCGCTTGATCGCGACCGGATCGCCGGTGACGGTGTCGAGGCCGATGAACACATCGCCCATGCCACCGCGCCCGATCAGCTCTCCCTGCTGGTAGCGCTCGCCGATAATAATTGGGTCGCTCATGGTTGGCTCGCTTGGGCCGATTGGCTGCCCGGCTGGCGCTGGCGAACAGCGGCGATCAAATGACCATCGCGCAGCGTCACGGTGATGGTCGTGCCTTCGGCTGCGTCTTGCGTGCTGCTGACGCGCTGGCCGTCCGACGTGCGGGTGACGATCGCGTATCCGCGCGCCAACAGGCCGAGCGGGTTCGCCGCCTGGAGCGCGCGGGCCTGCGCGTTCAGATGCTGGCGCTCGCGGCTCAGGCGGTGGCGCGTAGCGGTTTCAGTCCGCGCGACCAGATCGTCAATCCGCTGGCGCGCGTTCTGCACCTGGTACACCGGCGAAAGGCGCCCCAGCACGCGGCGGTTGGCGCGCAAATCCTGGTGCATCTGCTCCAACCGGCTGGTGAACGCCCCATCGAGCCGCGCCTGCATTGCGCGTATCTGCTGGGCGAGCAGCGCGCCATCCGGCGTGACCAACTCCGCAGCGGCGGACGGCGTCGGCGCGCGCTGGTCCGCCGCGAAATCGACCAGCGTGAAGTCGATCTCGTGGCCAACGCCGGTCACGACCGGGATGCGCGACGCCGCGACGGCACGGACCACCGCTTCATCGTTGAAGCACCACAGGTCCTCAAGGCTGCCGCCGCCGCGCACCAGCAGGATCAGATCGATGTCGTCGCGCCGGTTGAGCCGCTCCAGCGCCGCGATGATCTGCGGCGGAGCTTCTTTGCCCTGCACCAGCGTCGGACTCAGCACAATCGGCAGCAGCGGAAAGCGCCGCCGGATGACGTTCAACACGTCTTGAAACGCGGCGGTTGTTGGCGAGGTCACCACCCCCAGCCGCCGGGGGAAGACGGGCAGGGGCCGTTTGCGCGCTTCGTCGAATAACCCTTCCGCTTGCAGGTGGGCTTTGAGTCGCTCGAATTCGAGGTTCAGCGCGCCCAGCCCGGCGGGTTGCAGCGCGTCACACTGAAGCTGGTACTGCCCGCGTTGTTCGTAGACCGTGATCTGCCCGTGCGCCAGCACCGCGTCGCCATGCTGCGGATCGAAGCCGAGCCATGCCGCCTGCGAGCGCCACATCACACAACGCAGTTCCGCCGCGTCGTCTTTGAGCGTGAAGTACAAGTGACCGGACGATGCACGCGTGAAATTGCTGACCTCGCCTTCAACCCACACGTCACCCAGGCGCGGGTCCTGGTCGATCAGGTCGCGGATATACATCGTGATCTGATGCACGCTGAGCGGATCGGGCATATCCGGTCTATTTCGCTCCAAAAGTAGAAAATAACATTACACGAATTGTACCGTAACGCGCGCTTACCAGCTATTCGCTGCGCCCGGAATGCGGATAATGTGCTAAAATGGCCCGCAAGTCGTTGTCTGTTTGCCGGGATCACACATCGCCCGGTTTGCGCAGGTTATGTGGCACGACCGGATCTCAGGAGAAACCAGGTATGAACGACGTTGAGCGCCAGCAGCTAACCGACCGTCTGAGCGGCCTTTCGTTCAACGAGGCGCACCGCGAAGTGCGCAAGATTGACCGTGAAGCCGTCCTGAAGCACTATCGGAACAGCGTCTGGGACGAGTATCACACGCTCTGGTTGCTGCCTAACGAGGGCCTGGAGATTACGCTGGTCGAAAAGTCGGATATTGATACGCTCAACCAGCGCGAGTATGGCGCGCCGCCCGGCCAGCGCCGCCTGGGTGTTACCTACCAATACGTGGGCGCGCGGATCGAGCCGCTGGCCCGACCGGTTGCCAAGTTCTAGCGCCGTGTGCGATCAAGCCGCGCAGGGGCGTGCCACCGCTTGACACGCCCCTGCGCGCTGTTCTACTCCAGGTCTTCCTCAGACAGCGTCAGCCCCAGGATGTGATAGCCACCGTCAATGTAAATTGTCTCGCCGGTGATCATCTTGCCGCTGTCACTCGCCAGAAACGCCGCGACGTTGCCGACATCTTCTTGCGTGATCGGCTGGCGCAGGGGCGCGATCTTCTCGGCGTAGTTCAGCATCATCCGAAAGCCGGGCACGCCCGCGGCGGCCAGCGTTTTGATCGGGCCCGGGCTCAGCGCGTTGACGCGAACGCCTTCGGGACCGAGATCGGCGGCGAGGTAGCGGACAGTGTTCTCCAGCGCGGCCTTCGCGATCGCCATGACGTTATAGCGCGGCATGACCTTCTCGGCGGCGTAGTACGTCAGCGCCATGATGCTGCCCCCGTTTGGCATCATTTCGGCGGCGTGCCGGGCGAGCGGGATCAAACTGTAGGCCGAGATCTCCAGCGCGGTGTTGAACCCGGCGCGGCTGACATCGCGGAAACGCCCGCCGAGGTCATCGCCCGGCGCGAACGCGACCGCGTGCACCAGGATATCGAGCGTCCTGAAGCGCTCTTTAGCTTTGGCGAATACAGTCTCGATCTGCTCGTCCGAGGTGACGTCGCACTGCTCCACGAAGTCGATCCCCGCTTCCTCGGCCAGGGGGAACACGCGCTTTTCCAGCACTTCTCCCGCGTAGCTGAGGCCGACCGTCGCGCCCTCGCGCAGAAACGCCTCGGTGATCCCCCACGCAATCGAGCGTTTATTCGCGACGCCAAAGATGAGCGCATTCTTGCCTTCGAGTATGCCCATAAGTCTGTCTCCTTGTGTGGATGCATGGTGTAACACGCCAGGCCGCGATCTGTTGCGGCGCAGCGCCCACATTCGCTTCACAGGGATGGTCTAAAGATTACGTGCCAGTATACCGTGTCAGGGGCGGACGAGCACCGGCGTCCCGATCTCGGCCCACTCGTACAGCCAGCGCGCGTCGGGGGTGCGCAGGTTGACGCAGCCGTGCGACATCGGCTGGCCGAAATTGCTGTGCCAGTACGTCCCGTGCAGCCCATATCCCTGGTAAAAATACATCACCCACGGCACATCCGGCAGGTAATAGTCCGGCCCGGCCATTGTCTGGGCGGCGTACTTCCGGTAAATCTTGAAGTTGCCCTGGACCGTCGGGGTGCGTGGCAGGCCGGTCGAGGCGGCCAGCGTGCGCAGCAAGCGCCCATCTTCGTAGACGTCGACTTCCTGCGCGCCGAGGCGCACAATAATCTCTTTCTGGCGCGCGGCGGTGATGCCGGACAGGTGTGACTCGGGATGCTGGTAGCCGCTGGCGCGATAGCTGGTGCGCGTCACCGGGACCGTCAAACGCTGGCCAACGCTGATCACATCCGGGTTCGGCAGCGCGTTGATCGCGGTCAGCGTCGCCAGCGGGATGCCATAAACGTAACTGATGCCGAGCAGGTTCTCCCCCGGCTGGACGATGTGCGGGCGGCCCTGCGCGGCGAGCAGCGCGGGCGGAATGTACGCGGCAGGGTTGGGCGTCGGCGTGGGCGTGGGGCTGGGCGTCGCGGTTGCCGTGGGCGGCGGTGGCGGCTCTGGCGGCAGGATCGCGGGGTTCACCGGGCATGGGCGCGCCCCACCATTGAACGTCCCCCCCTCGGCCAGTGGCGTGATCTCGCCTGTGTTCACGTCGAGCGCGGCGAGACGCACGTCACCCGCCCCGCCGATCGACACCAGCAGTCGGTTTGCGTCCAGCCACGACCACGCGATCTCCGCTTCGTCGCTGGCGCGCAGCGGAATGGGCGCGGGTTGCTCGAAGTCCAATAGATGGAGATCGGCGGTCTGTGGGTCGGCCAGGTCCGCCCACACGCTGAACGCGATCCGCACGCCTTCGATATCAAAGACCGGCCAGATTTGATTGCCCAGGTCGATTTCTGGCGGCAGCAGCTCGACTTCACCAAAGCTTGTTTCTCCCTCTTGCGCGATGGTCAGCATCAAGCGCCAGCGCTCGTCCTGCTCCCCTGCGAAGATAAGCTGGCGGCTGTCTGGCCCCCAGCCGGGCGACGTGGCGCGGCCCGCGCCGGACGTCAACTGCCGCTGCCGCCCGCCGTTGGCGTCCATCACCCAGATCGCCGGGATTCCGCCGTTGCGCGTCGAGACGAACGCGATCATGCTGCCGTCTGGGCTGAAGACCGGCGCGAAGTTTATGCCTTCTGAGGCGGTGAGCGCGACTGGCGCGCCGGTGTCCAGCCGCTGCGCGACGATCTGGAAGCGACCACTTGCGTCCGAGGCGTACACCAGCGTCTGCCCGTCCGGCGAGCATGATGGCTCGCGCTCGTTCGAGGCGGCGCCGGTCAGGGCGCGGGCGCTGCCATCCGGCCCCAGCAGAAAGATGTCTTCCTGGCCGCGACGGTCGCTGTAAAACACGATCGGTGGGCGCGGGGGTGGTGGCGTCGAAGTCGGCGGCTCTGGCGTGGCGGTGGGTGTGACAGGCGTTGCAGAAGGTTGCGCGGTCGGACGGAACGGGGCGATCGCGGTGTTGGTCAGCTCGATCGCGTTGGGCGATGGCGCGGGCGTCTCGGTAGCTGTGGCGCTCGGTGGCGGCGTGTGGCTTGGCAGCGGCGTGTAGCTGGCGATCTGCACCGCACGCGTCGGCGTGGACGTGTCCTGCGCCTGGATATTTGCGGCGGCAGGCGGTGGACTTTCAGTTAACCGGATACACAGCAACAGGGCGGCGAGAACTAGCGGGACGGCGATCGTGAATCGCTTCCACACGCCTGATCGTTTCACGGCGGCACTCCTGCGTCGATGCGGCTGGGACGACACGCGAACATGCGCCATTGTAGAACAGGGCGCGTGTTTCAAACAAGCGCCGGGCGTGTGGCGGTTGGTCTGCTAGATCTGGATCAGGAAGCGCACGCTGACCGCCAGCAGAAAAGCCCCATACAACCGCCGCACGGTGCTCGACGGCAGGCTGAGCGCGATCCGCGCGCCGAAGAACGCCCCGCCGATCAGCCCGATTGCCACCACCGCAGACGCGCCCAGCGAGACCATTCCGGCGTTGTAATATGACAGCACCGCACCGATGCTGACCGGCGGCATCAGCGCCGCGAGCGAGGTCCCCACCGCGCGCTTCTGGCTGTAGTGTAGCAGTTCGACCAGCGCCGGAACGATCACCAACCCGCCGCCGATCCCGAACAGCCCTGCCGCAACTCCCGCCACCGTGCCGACGGTCAGCATCGGCAGCCACGCGGCTTTGGTGTCGTCACCTTCTGATTCGGTGGGCGGCGCGATCTGGTTGCGCCGCTCCGCGAGCAGCTTGCGTGGCTCCAGGAAGCGCCACCCGACGTAGATCAGAAACACGCCGTAGATGCGCTGCATCGTCGCTTCCGGCAGGCTGAGCGCGATCTCCGCACCGAAGAACGAGCCGAGGACCAGCCCCAGCGCCACCATCGTTGCGGCGAGCACGTCCAGCAGCCCGGCGCGATAGTAGGCCGTCACCGCGAAGATGCTCAGCGGCCAGATCAGCACGACCAGCGAGGTTCCAACCGCGTTTTGCAGCTCAAAGCCGAAGAGAATGGTCAACGCCGGGACGATGACGATTCCGCCGCCGATGCCAAACATGCCGGACAGCACACCTGCTACGATCCCAACCAGCAGCAGGGCGAAGGGGTATTCGGGCATGATGCGCTCCTGATGACGAAATATTCGCTGGCGAATTGTACCGGCAAGCTGTATCCGAGCAAAGCGCCCTGAATGCAGTGGGAAGATAGGCTCGTCCCGGTTGCGGAGACTGGAGATCAGGTGAACGTGACGTCGAAGACCTGCCACAGTACCAGATAGCTGAGCGTGATCAGGATCAGGATCACCAGCACGACCGTCAACCAGGAGAGCATCCGGGCAATGCGCGCCTGGCTGGTCACTGGCTCCAACATACTGCCGAGCGTGCCTGTTGCCAGATAGCGGAACAGCGCGGCGGCTTCGCGGTCCAGCGTGTGATAGTGCGCGGGGAACCACAGCGTGACAGCGGTGCGCGACATCTGATAGCGCGCCAGCAGCGCGCCCTCGTAGGGCATGACCGTGAGCGACTGCTGCGCGCGGCGCGGGTCGAACCAGGCGAAGTTCTTGGCGCGCTCGCCGCTGACGCCGGAGGCCACGCCTGCGCGCGGCGAGAAGCCAGTTGCCGTGAAAAACGCTGGCAGCATTTCGTTCAATTCCGACTCGTCGAGCACCATCGGCAGCACATAGTTGATCCGCAGACGGTCATCGCGCCAGCAGCGCTCGGATGGCAGCCACGAGGGGAGCAGGTCCGGTTTGAACATCGGGTGCTCGTAGGTCAGCGGGCGTTGTGGCGCGCCGCTGGCCTTCAATTGTTGCACCAGTTCTTCGACCGCTAGCAGAAACGGCTGGCGAAAATCGATGCGCGGGATGTTTACGAGCGCCGGGGGGAGCGCGCTGATCTCATGTTGGGCGGCGATTACGGTTTTCTCGGCGTTGAGCGCGCGCTGCCACAGGTCCGTTAAGTCAGGCGAGACAACCGCCGCCGGGGAGACAAGCAGCACGAAATGCGAGGCATTGTCCGCCAGCGAAGTATCCGAGCGTGGGACCACGCCGCGCGGATCAGAAGGGTCCGGCCCCGGCTCGACTACCAGGCCGCGTTGTTGAAGTTGAACGATCAGTTGTGTCGCGAAGAGCGCGTCTTCTGGGCAAAATACGACGAAAATGTGGCTCATATGCGCGATCTTTCGATGCGATGTGACGGATGTGGCCGGTTCCCCCTGTCCCTGGCCTATTATGGATGGGCGGCTGCAATCCGACAAGAAGAGGCGTGGCGCAGCAGCGCGTTTGTGACAGAAGCGCGCCTGGTTTGGTAGACTCTGCATCTGTCGCCGGGTGTCTAGCCCAGCGGCGCAGCGTTAAATGACGGAAAGAGGACAGCATGTCCGATCGAATCCCTGTGTTGGTGACGACGGAATTTAGCGACGAGCTGCTCGATTCGTTCCGGGCGGTCTCGGATCGTATCGAACTGATCTACAATCCGGCGCGCGAAGTTGAGGACGTGCCCGATGATATTTGGGCGCGGGCGGAAGTGCTATATACGACGTCGGTCGTGCCCGATCCCGAAGATGCGCCCAAGCTGCGCTGGATTCAGCTTCATACCGCCGGGGTCGATCACCTGGGCGAGCAGTCGATCGCCCAGGTCGACAGGATCATTGTGACCAGCGCAAGCGGCATCCACGCGACGACCATGGCCGAGTATGCGTTCATGATGATGCTGGCGCTAGGGCACCGCCTGCTGACCGCGCTACGCTTGCAGGGCACGTCGGAGTGGGCCAACTCCAGCAAGCGCGAGTGGCTTGTCCCGCTGGAGCTGCGTGGGAGCACGCTCGGCGTCGTTGGCTATGGCAGCATCGGGCGCGAAATCGCGCGCCTGGCGAACGCTTTCGGGATGGATGTGCTGGCGATCAAGCGGAATGTGCTCGAGCCCGCCGACGACGCCGGCTATACCCTGCCGGGGACGGGCGACCCGGGTGGGGCGTACTTCAGCCGCCTTTACCCGCCGGAAGCGCTCTGCACGATGGTGCGTGATTGCGATTTCGTGGTGGTCGTCACGCCGCTCACCGAGGCCACGCGCATGATGTTTAGTGTGGATGCGTTCGAATCGATGAAGTCCACCGCTTACCTGATCAACATCGGGCGCGGCGGTGTGGTGGATGAGGACGCGCTGCGCCACGCGCTTCAGAACGGGACGATCGCCGGGGCGGCGATGGACGTGTTCGAGGCGGAACCACTGCCCGAAGACAGCCCGCTCTGGAAGCTGCCGAACCTGATTATCACGCCGCACATCTCAGGCATCTCGCCCAATTATAACGAGAAGGCGGCGGGGCTGTTCGTCGAGAACCTGACGCGCTATGTGGCGCGGCGCGAGCTGTTGAACGTAGTCGATTCCTCGCAGGGCTACTGAGCAGCCCCGCGCTCTGGACAGTGACGCGCGCAACCCGTACACCCTGGTTCGCGTAGTATCATATAAGTAGTGGCATCACAGCCGCCCATCGCAGCGACGTTTATCGGAAAATGAAGGAGTTTCGGAGAACAGACCCATGTCAAACCCAGATGTGCAACCGGAGACCGCTCCGGCCGAGGAGAAGAAGTCCGCTCTGGATGCGTTTCTGAAGCACCAGCAGACGGCGCTCGAAGAGACCGGCAAAGCCTTTGCATCCCTCCTGCCGCGTGAATTTCGCGATCACGCGCATAAGGCACTGGACGAAAACCGCGCGAGTATGGAAGTTCTGTGGGACGGCTTGATCGAAGGGATCGAGTCTGGCCTGGAGAAGATGCGCCCCCGCCGCGAGGGTGAAGCAGCCTCGACGCAGGGGAAGGTCAAAGTCGACGTCGAGTAACACGCGCGATCGCGCCGGGCTGGCTCGGTCTATCGCCACAAAAACGACGCCCTGTGCATGCACAGGGCGTTTGCTTGCTGGTGAACGAAGCGGACAGCTAGTAGCTGGCTACCCGGGTCACGTCAGCCGCCTGCG
>CAZVCM010000122.1:8738-11838 GCA_964626105.1 uncultured Thermoflexus sp. | reverse complement strand
GGCGCGGTCTGGCAGGACAAGAGTGCTCAGCCCCTGCCCGTAGAACTCGACGATCTTGCCGACGACGCCCTTCTTGCGCAGCAGATCGGTTACGGTCAGCACTAGGTCGGTCGCGGTGGCGCCTTCTGGTAAGCGATTGGTCAGCTTGAATCCGATTACTTCGGGCATCAGCATGTAGATCGGCTGGCCGAGCATCGCGGCCTCGGCCTCGATTCCGCCGACGCCCCAGCCGAGAATACCCAGACCGTTGATCATCGTCGTGTGCGAGTCTGTCCCCACCAAACTGTCCGGGTAGATTACGGTCGTGCCGTCTACCTGGGCGGTCATCACGCCTCGCGACAGAAATTCCAAGTTGACCTGGTGCACAATACCGGTCGCGGGCGGGACCACGGTGAAATTATCAAACGCGGCCTGGCCCCAGCGCAGGAATTCATAGCGCTCGCGGTTGCGTTCAAACTCGCGGTCGGCGTTGATCATTAGCGCTGCCGCTGAGCCGAACACATCCACCTGCACCGAGTGGTCGATCACCAGATCGACCGGGATTGACGGCTGAATAAGGCTCGGGTTGCCGCCCATGCGCGCCATCGCCGAGCGCAGCGCCGCAAGGTCAACGAGCGACGGCACACCGGTGAAGTCCTGCAAGATCACGCGCGCCGGGTTGAATGGGATCTCCTGCCCCTTCGCAGGTTGCGGGGACCACTGCGCCAGATGCACCACGTCATCATCGGCAATTTCGAATCCGTTGTTGTTGCGCAGCGCGGCTTCGAGCAAGACCTTGATCGAAAACGGCAGGCGCGAAACCTGGCCGACGCCTCGTTCTTCAAGCGCGGCCAGGCGATAGTACTGCGCGGGGCCGTCCGGCCCATCGAAGCTTGCGCGCGCACCAAACGTATCGCGGGGAGTTGTGCTGCTCATCATGATCCTTTCTGTCTGCCCAGCGCGGGCCGAGAGTAGTACGGTGCTTTGATTAGCGGAAGACCTGGGTGTGTGTGGATTCCAGTTAATGATGTTTAATATTATACCAATTTGATTGAGAACCGTCAGCCCGCCTGCCCGTCCGGTGATGAGAACGAGTGAGGCTTGCAGCTTCCCCTGAGCGCGCTTATAATTGGGGTTTGCGGGCCGTCGGGCTAACCTCAGTGCAACGCGCCGCAAAGACCATCGGTTAGCGTGTTTTAAGGAATCGCATTGCTGCCTTACCAAACGGAAACAGAACAATACTGGACCGACGACTTCGCTATCACGGATGCGGACCTCGAGTTTTTGTTCAACGTCTTTCTCGAGGAAGAAAAACCGCTCACGACCCGCGAAATCGCGCGCTTGCTCGTCCAACAGCGGATCGAGCAGGAAAGCGTGGCGCTGCGCCGCCTTATCGAACGGGGCGAGGTGTTCCAGCCGCGCAATAAGTACGAGGTCGGTCAGGTCCTGGTTTTCCCGCATCTGAACTTCAAGCATGGCGAAATCATCGACCAGCGCGCGGGGTTCAACCCGGAGCATGGCGAGTTCACCGTGCTCAAGGTCCAGTTTTCATCTGAGAAGACACACGAGTTTGCCGCTGAGCTACAGACGCCGCACGCGCTGAACATCGAGGCGCCAGGTGAGGACGCGGCGCCGGTTGCCGATGCAGATGCGATCTTCGAGCAATATGGCGATGACATCGTCTACCTGGTCGAGCAGCGCTTACAGGAAGAAGAGGACGTTGTTTATTTTGCGGGCCGCTGGTTTCTGCGGTCGCTGCTGGCAGATATTGGCATCGCGAATCGCAACCTGGCGGAAGCGGTGCTGGTAGTCCACGAAGGCGGGCCGCTGGGCACCGAAGAGATCATGCAGGAATTGGATTTGCCGGACGAGGTGAACCCTCGCTTGCAGGTGTTCTCGCTGGACTACGCGCTTTTCCACGACGACCGGTTTGACGAGGTCGGCCCGGCAGGTAAGGTGCTCTGGTACCTGAAAGACCTTGAGCCGAGCGGCGTAAGCACCATCCCGCAGCAACTGCGCTACGAGCCGATTGAGTTCCCGCGCGACCTGCTCACCGACGATCTGCTGGCGTTGGAGCGTGAGATCGATGACGAACTATCGAACTTGCGCACGCCGCCCAAATCCGATGGCCCTGTGACCATTACGCTGACCTTCCCGCACCGGCGTGTGGGCACGCTGCCGCTCAACGCGCGCCTGCGGCAGCTTTTCCCGACAGCGTATGAGGCGCCGCGCATTCTCGTCACGCTGATCGATGGGCAGACCGGCGAAGAGATAACCGGCTGGGTCGTGCGCGAGCATCGTTATGTCTACGGCCTGAACGAGTTCTATCGCCATCACCAACTGCCGGTCGGCGCGTACGTGACTGTGCAGACCACTGACGATCCGGCGCGGGTGGTTGTCGACTATCGCGCGCATCGCCCACGTTCTGAGTGGATTCGTGTTGCGGTGGCGAATGACGATAATCGGTTGCACTTCGACAATCAGAAGCGCATGATCGGCGCGGAGTACGACGAATTAATGTCGCTGGGCGCTGAAGACCTGAAAGCGGTCGACAGTCTGTGGATCGAGCCGGATCGCGAGCGCGAGACGCTGCAAGCCACCATGCGACACTTGATGGGTGAGCTAGCGCGGCAAAGCCCGCAGCGGACGGTCCACGCCAAGACGCTGTACAGCGCAGTTAACGTGATTCGCCGCTGTCCGCCGGGGCCGATCTTCGCCTCGCTGGTCGCCTACCCTGAATTCGAACACGTTGGCGGCCCGTACTGGCGGCTGAGCTAAACGGCCAACCAACCAAGGAGCACTTGTGACCCCCGCATCTCATACAGCAAGTAAGCGCATCAAGCCGACACTCGACACGCGGTTCCACATCGACTATGAGTGGTGGGAGCGTGAAGGCCGCGACCTGCGCGTTTACTTGTTCAGCCATCTGGCGCCGGAACAGCGGGAGTTCTTCTCTGAAAACCGTGATATTGAGGAGATGGACTGGGTGGACCCGGTCACGGCAGAGGTGACGCGGGTGGACGCGCTGCAGCGCGCGTTGATGGAAGCCAGCCAGCAGCCTGACTTCATCAGCCACCGCACCTCGCTGGTCGACGCAGTATTCCGCGTGTTTCTTGCGAAC
>CAZVCM010000122.1:5466-8728 GCA_964626105.1 uncultured Thermoflexus sp. | reverse complement strand
CTCACCCCCACGGAGTTAGGCGAGCGAATTGGGCGTGATCCGCGCACTATTCTGCGGACGCTCTCCGGCACGACCGTCTACAAAGGGCTGCGCCCGTACATCGACGACGAAGCGTAGAACGCGCCGGGTAGCGCTTGACGGGCCTGCGGCGTTTCTTTACAATAGCCTCGCGTGCAGCCAACGCATCACTGCCCCTGTAGCTCAGTCGGATAGAGCAGCCGCCTTCTAAGCGGGAGGCCGGGGGTTCGAGTCCCTCCAGGGGCGCTGGCGAATCAAAAACACCCACCGAGGCGGCGGGTGTTTTGCTTTTGCAGTGCAGCGCGCGATCCGTTACGACATGATCGCGGCGTATAGCTCCTGCGTCTCCGCTTCGGGCACGGCGCCCTCGCTCTTGAGGCGATCGACCAGCTTCTGATAGTGCGCGGCTGCCTCGCTGCGGCGGCCCAGATCCGCGTACAACTGCATGATCTGGCGGTGGATGGGCTCATAGCGATCGTTCTCGCCTACGGCGCGTTGCAACAGCCCGAGCGCGTTTTCCTGACGCCCTTCGTCCAGGCGGATGCGCGCCATCTGGCTCAGCGCCTCGAGGTAGCCGGTCTGATAGTCACGACGGCGCTCCAGAATCCACTTGTCGCTGTGCCCCTGCAAGAACGGCCCGCGATATAGGTCAATGGCAAGCTGCCACTGTGCCGCCTTGTCCTCGGTTTCGGGCGCGCGGCCCTTCACCAGGGCGCCGACGAACGCCATAATATCGTAGTAGATTGCGATGTCCGGATTGACCCGATAGTATCCGTCTTCGTGAACCAGCACGTCGAAATCGAGCGCTTTGTGCAGGCGGCGCTTGGTGACATGGAAGACGTTGACGGCCTGATCGTTTTCCAGATCCGGCCAGAACGCCTGGCAGATCTCCGAGCGCGTGACGACCGGGCGATCAAGCGCGAAGAAAAACAGCAGACGCGGCAGGTGCCCTTCCCACGTCTCGATTTGCTCGTCGTTCAGTGTGACATAGCCCGGCCCCAGAGCGTGGACTTCGAGCTTGGTCGACCCCTCGTCGGCCTTCATTCCATAGAAGTTGCTGGAAATGACTTGATCGTCCTGCAAAATGACGGCTTTGCTCTGCGCAATCAACGACACCCACGGCAGGCGCGGCAGCGTGCGGCTGTTGATTACAAGCTGGCTGTGCGGCGGCAGGCGCAGGATTAGTTGCTCGACAAAGGCTTGAAGGTCGTCGGCGCTGTCGGTGCGGTCGTACTCGTCAAGAATGAGCAAGAACGGCTCGTCGCTGAGCTCAGCGGCGTCGGCGACGAATGCGCTTAACAGCGCATCTTCGTCTTCCTGAGACTCGAAATGAATCTGGTTAAGATGGCGTCCGAATGTCGGATGCTGATTCGCCAGGTCGTGCGTGATGCCCGAGAGGAACGATCGCATATTGACATCGTCTGGCCCCATCGCGTAGTAAAACACGCGCGTATCGGGGTCGTTCATCAACTGTGCAACGAGCACAGAACGATAGCGGCTTTGCGGATGCAGCAGGACGACGCGTGCATCCCGCGCGCGCTCCTTAAACGCTTGTTGCGACGCTTCGATAAGACTGTTGAGCTTCATAGTCGCTGCGGACCTCGTGTAAAATCTGCGAGACAGATACACCCTTAGTATAAACTGAGTAGACTGATAAGGCAAAGATTAAGCTGAGCGTATCTGGCGCTTACTGATGTCTAGGATAAGACAATGTTTTGACAGCCCTTTCGCTCGGCACTACAATGATAGGCACTTTAAGAGAGCATCTAAGCGAGTTGACGCGATGATCAAAAAAGCGTGGAGTGCTGCGATTTTGGGGCTGGGGTTGGGCGCCAGCGCGATTGTAGGGTGGCTGTTCTTGCGCGAGTCCCGGCGCAAGGAAGACGCGCACACCGTCACGGTGAAATCACAGGTGGGCGGCGCGCCCGAAGAAATGCAGCCGATTGTGCTGCCGCGTGAAGCGCTCGAAGAAAGCGCCGAGGAAACGGACGCGCTGGATTTGCCCGCAGGCGCCGACGATTTCACGCGGATTCGCGGTATTGGGCCGCGTTTTGCGCAGGCATTACGCGATGGTGGGATCACCTCGTACGAAGCGCTGGCGAAGGAAACGCCTGACAGCCTGGCGGAGCGGATGGCGCCGTATGCCTTGGTGCGTCCGCAGCGGATCCGTGATTTCGACTGGATCGGGCAGGCGAAAACGCTCGCGCAGGGGACCTGATGGCGCTCCATACTCCAAAGGAAATCACGCTTAATCAACGTGAGGGAGAGTTGGTGATCGCCTGGACGGATGGCCGCGTGTGTCATTATCCGCTCGATCGCCTGCGACTGGCGTGCCCGTGCGTGGAGTGTCGCGGCGGGCACGAGAAGATGGGTGCTGCGTACGACCCGACCGATATCATGAGCATCACCCCCACGCGCCCCTATCAGGTCGAGCAAGTCGCGCAGGTGGGAAACTACGCACTCCAGTTCCATTGGGATGACGGACACCATACCGGCATTTACACCTGGGATTATCTCTATCGACTCTGCCCGGCGGAACCGGACCATGCTTGAAGACCTTAGCGATCACGTATTTTCGGCGCTGTCCGATGTGGCGCATCTGCGGTTAGAAGCGATGCGGTTGCTCGAGCAAGGGCTGCGCAGCGGCGACATGGCGGACGTCACGCAGTTTATTGAGCGGCAGATTGGGCAAGACCCCCCTCACCTGCTGTTGCTACGCGAACTCGCGGGAGACGTCAGCCAACGATTGGAGACGCTGCGCGCGCATCACACCGACGTGCGCGAGCAGGTCGTGCGGATGCTGCGCGAGGGGTATGATGTTGACATCGCGTCGCTATCGCCCGCGTTTGAGCGCCCGCACAACGCCTCACTGCATGGCATTTTGGAACGCATTCTTGCCGGAAGCGCTGACACCACGCACGACCTGCCACTGCTGCGACGCGTGATCGCGGCGTCGTTCGACAAAGCGGCGGAGCTGCAGCGCAAGATCGAGTTGACCGGGCAAGTCCTCGGCTTGTTGAATGACTGGCTCAATGGGATTCACGCCACCACTGCGCGCCGCTATGGGGAGCTGTTGGTCGAAAATCGTTCATATCCGGACCTGCTGCACTAGCGCCGGGGTCCACATCGCGCCAGACACCTCGCACCAGAGCATACAGGGAGTCATATGAATCTAAGCTACGAGCGCTACCTCGCCGAAGTCCTGATTCCCGAAGACGACTTGCAGGCACGCATCCGCGAGATG
>CAZVCM010000122.1:0-5456 GCA_964626105.1 uncultured Thermoflexus sp. | reverse complement strand
ATGGGGCAGCAGATCAGCGATGATTATCGCGAAATGGGCAATCTGCACCTGATCTGCGTGCTCAAGGGCGGCGTGATGTTCCTTGCCGACCTGACACGCGCGATCGACCTGCCTCACAGCATCGACTTCATGGCAATATCCAGCTACGGCGCGGGGATTCGCGAGTCGTCCGGGCGCGTGCGCATCGACATGGACCTCACGCACGATATCGCCGGGAAGAATGTCCTGATCGTGGAAGACATTGTGGATAGCGGCCACACGCTTGACTACATCATCAGCCTGCTTGAGACGCGAAAGCCCGCCAGCTTGCGCGTCTGCTCGCTGCTCAGCAAGCCAAGCCGCCGCCTGATCCCCATCCGACTGGATTACGTTGGTTTTGAGATCCCCGATAAGTTCGTCTTCGGCTATGGCCTGGACCTGGACGAGCTCTACCGCAATCTGCCGTTTGTGGGCGTCTGCCGTCCGGGCGCTTTCGCCGGAGAGGCTGAGTGACGCTCGAACCCCAACACCCCAACCGCCTCCTGCTCTGGTCGCCTGCCGTCGACGCCGTCTGCGAGGCTGTCCCGCATGACGTCGAGGCCTATCTGGTGGGCGGTGCGGTGCGTGACGCCTATCTGCACCGCCCTATTCATGATATCGATCTCGCTACCCCCGGCGATGGCGGGCCGGTCGCCCGGCGAATCGCCAACGCGCTCGGCGGTCACTACTACTCACTCGACGTGGAGCGCGGCGTGGGGCGCGCGCTGGTTCCCTGGGAAGGCGGGCAGATGGTGGTTGATGTCGCGCAGTTTCGCGGGCCGGACTTACTGGCTGACCTGCGCCTGCGTGAGTTCACGATCAACGCGCTGGCGATGCCCGTCCGGGGTGAGCGCAACCGCGTGATCGATCCGCTGGGAGGAATGGCGGACCTGGAGCGCAAGGTCCTGCGCCGCTGCGGACCCGAGTCAATTGCCAGCGATCCGGTGCGCGGGCTACGTGCGGTCCGCGCAAGTGTGCAGTACGGATTGCGCATCGAGCCGGAGACACAAGCGGACATGCGCGCCCACGCGCGGCAGCTTGCAGAAACCTCGCCGGAGCGCGTGCGCGACGAGTTTTTTCAGATGCTCGGCTCCGCCAAGCCCGGCGCGGCGCTGGCAGCGGCGGCGCGGCTGGGGTTGCTCTCACCGATTATTCCGGAGCTGGACGCGCTGCCCGCCATCGAGCAGACCGCACCGCACCAGTACGACGTTTGGCGGCACACCTTGCGGACAGTCGAGCGATTGGACGACTTGCTGCGCATTGTTGGGCCGCATCGTGACCTGCGCAACACCAGCAACATAGGCTATGGCGCGGTCGCGATTGCGCTTTCGCACCTGCGCCCGCAGCTTTCCGAGCATCTGAGCGTGACGTGGGCGAATGGCCGCCCGCACCGGACGCTGCTGCTTCTTGCGGCGCTGCTACACGACACCGGCAAAGCGCAGACGCGCGAAGTCGACGACGAGGGGCGCGCCCATTTCTACGGGCACGAAAAAGTTAGTCGCGTGATCACAACCGGTGTGGGCGAGCGACTTCGCCTCAGCCGCGACGAGATTGCAAGGCTGGCGACTATCACCGGCCATCATATGCGCCCGCATTGGCTCGCAGATGCGGACCACGTCTCGGCGCGCGCGATATATCGCTTCTGGCGCGATACTGGCGTAGCGGGTGTGGATGTGTGCTTGCTGGGGCTGGCGGATTACCTGGCAACGGTCGGCTCTGCGCTCGATCAGGGTGAGTGGCTGGCGTATGTCGAGACGCAACAGCAGCTTCTGAACCGCTATTTCCTCGAGTACGAGCAGTCAGTTGCGCCGCCGCCACTTTTGAGTGGGGACCAGCTTATGCGCGCGTTTGACCTGCGGCCTGGGCCAGAGATTGGCGCGATCCTTGAAGGGCTGCGCGAGGCGCAAGCGACTGGCGAGATTGCCTCACACGAGGATGCGCTGGCGTGGGTGCGGCGCTACCTCAATGGCGCCGCGCGGAACTGACACACCCTACCCCGCTGCGTCGTCCTGCTCGATTCGCTCAAAGAACCACAACAGCGTTTTCCCATAGCGGCGCTCGTCGTAGGGCTCCAGCGCATCGAGTGTAACTGGCTCCTGCTCCGACGGATCGATCTGGACGATCACAATCCCATCCGGGTTGAGGTGGTGCGGCTGGCTGTCGAGCAACAGCAGGGCTTCTTTCCACAGCTTTTTATACTGTGGTGGCGCGATGTAAACATAGTCGAACGCGCGCGGCTGCGGGCGGCGCAGGTAATCGAACGCGCTGGCGCGCAGCACGGTCGCTCGCTCTGCCAGGCCGGTGTGGTCCAGGTTCTCGTGGATCGTGCGGATCGCCATGCGATCGCTGTCGATGAACAGCGCCGAGGCCGCCCCACGACTGAGCGCTTCGATCCCGACGCTGCCCGTCCCGGCGAACAGATCAAGAAAAGCTGACTCGCGGATCCCGGCGCCGAGGATGTTAAACAGCGCCTCTTTGACGCGATCCATCACGGGACGAGAAGTTTCGCCCGGCACCAGCTTCAGCCGCCGGCCCTTGGCGGTTCCCCCAATGACACGAATAGGCACGCGGCGTCTCTCAGCCCCCGATTTCGACGACTTCGCGGGCGGCGCGGATGTTCGATTGCGGTGTGGTGGTCATGATCACGCAGCCGGTCGAGAGGATGAAACGACGCGCGTTGGTCTGCTCGATCGCGTTGCGCGCCTGAGAGCGGACCTCGACCGGAGTTCCCGTGTGCATCGGGTCCATGCGCCCGATCCCGCCGCTGACCGCCCCAGGAAAGAGCACCTTTCCGTTCGCAAGATCGGGGTCGCCCTCGCGGTCGTGCCAGTTCAGCGCTTGCAGCGGATAATCTTTTACGGCGTTGAGCATCGGCGCGCGGCCATGCAAGTGCGCCATGTTGAACCACCAATCCGGCGGCAGTGCCTCAAGCACTTGCAGGTCGTACGGACGCCCGAACTCTAAATACTCTGTCTCGCTCATCACCGCGTAGGACGCGTGCTGAATCGCGTAGAAGATGCCCGCCACACCGCTGCGCCGCATCGCATCAACAAAGCGAAGCGTGCTCTCGGTGAGCGTGCTGAGCCCGGTCTTCAGCCGGTCGGGCGCGGTGCGCATGTGCTCAATCAAACGGTCGGAGCCTGCGATGTATTTTGCCTGCGCCAGCGGGCTGAAGATCGTCTGGATGAAGGGCACCTCTTCACCGAATGCATCGCTCAGCAGGCGCAGCGCTTCAAGCTGGCGGCCCAGCGCGCCTTTGGTCGGGTCGAGCACGCGCAGCTCGGTCCAGTCTAGCGAGCGCTGGACGGCGCGCTTGTGATAGGTCCGCGTGCCTTCGATGTGCCCTTCCCAGCGGTCTTGCACGCCATAATCGGTCACACAGAAGCTGCTGGCGGGTGAGACTTTCACAAAATCGAAATCCCAGCGCCGCTGAAAGGCGATCGTCGCCTCGGCGAGATCGGCGGCACGCTGGTCATCCCCCGGCCAATGCCGCCACAGGGCTACCGGGACGCGATCAGTCTCCTGGCCCGCGATCGTCTTTTCCAGCCGCTCGCGTTTGGTCAGCGCCATACGTGCTCCTTTGCGCTTGTGGATATGAGAAGTTGTCCAGACTAGGTCAAGTACTCTTCAAGACTCGCCAGTTGCTGATCGACCATCCGGTTGAGCATGACAAACCGCCCCGGTTGGGCGCTGTTCTCGCGGCCAATTTCTTCCTGTATCAGCTCTTTGACCTTCAGGAAGATCTCGCGAGCCCTGTCATGCTGGCTTAGGCTGCGATACGCAAGGCCCAGGCCCCAGTTGGCGTCGATGTTTGCCGGCTCGGTATTCAGGATTTGTGTGAATTGCTGGATGGCGGCGTCATCCTGCCCTTCGTAGTGGGCGCTCCACGCGGCGCCAATCTGGGCGTCAAGGTCTTTTTCGGTCATCTTAATCTCCGCTTCAGGCAATCGGTCTGCCGGCACGAACATGGATGAAATTCACTCAAGCATTATAGCTTAGGCAAGGCAGATGGCAAGATAGCGCGCTTGTTAGCCCGCGACCGTCAGAATGTCCGGCAGCGTCACGGATTGCTCCAGGCTTGCGTCGTCATCAGCCTGCACAAATACGGGCGTGATCGCCGGACAGGGCGCCGGGTCCAGATGGCTGCAGCGCCCGATCTGAACGGCGATGCGGTAGTCGCCGGGTGGCACGTCGTCGGGCATAGCGAGCGTATATGAGTCGACGACGTAGTGCTCGAGCAGCGGCCAGCGCGGCCACTCGCTGGTCGGAAGCTGGCCCGGGTGCCGACGCTGGCCGAGCGGATAAGTCTGTGACGGGTCGTCCACGCTTACCCACTGCAAATCGACCTGGTAATCGGGCAGATCGGGCCGCCAGCCGCGCCAATAGAGCGTCAGCGCGAGCGGGGTGTCTGGCTCGGCAGGCGTCGTCAGATCGTAGGCGAGCAGATCTAGCCCACCCTGGAATCGGCGGAACAGCGGCTCATTCGCGTGCGCGACGGTCCCCGGCGGTGATGCGCTGGCGCTGGCATCCGGCGTGAGGCGCGCTGCGAGCGCGACGGCAAGCAAGATGATCACCGCGCCGACGACCACTCCGGGCGCTGCCTGCGTGCGTCTGGACGGCGATACCGTTGCCGCTGGATGCGCCTCAATGGCGCGCAGCGGATGATGCTCCTGTCGTACGGCCAGACCGAGTAGCAGCAGACACGCCACGCCGGAGAGAACCCAGCCGGTGGTGCGCGGGCGGGTCGAGCCAAATGTTACGACAAGTTCATGCTGCCCTTCGGGGACGCGCAGCGCGATCAAGCCGCCCCGCTCTGTCGCGTGGAGCGCGAGTGGCTGCCCGTCAAGTTCTGCGCGCCAGCCGTCAAACAAGAACGTGCGCAGCGTGATCTCGGCGTCCCCTGCCGAGCGCACCATGATGCGCTCGCTGTGCGCGGTGTGCTCGATGGTATCCGCCAGCGTGGTCGCGGGCAGACCGTCGCGGATCACCTTATCGACGCGTGCGGAGTCGTAAGACGCGGCAAGCGACACGTCGCTGGTGGAGGGCGCTTGCATTCCACGCGGTAGCAACCATCCCGGCGTATGCCCGGCCAGCGGCACGCCGCGCACCTCGCTTTCGACCAGTCCGGCGAGAGTCAACTCCGTCGCGGACGTTGGTGGCTGCGGGATGACGAGGGCGGGCGCGCCGGAGATGCCGATCGCCGCTGCCAGCGCGATCATCCCAACCGCCGCCCACCGGGGCGCGCAGTGGAACTCCAGCCGATGGCCGAGCGACGCGCCGAACAGCGCCAAACAGAGCGCGGCAGGAAACGCCAGATCTGCCGGGGCAAAAGGCGGCCATCCACTTGCTCCGGCCCACGCGTCACCGAACGGTTGCAGCGCGGCTCCAACCAGTAGCACGCCGGATACGCCAAAGAACAGCGCTTCGCGGTCGGGGGG
>CAZVCM010000121.1:8147-11869 GCA_964626105.1 uncultured Thermoflexus sp. | reverse complement strand
GCTGCTCTGGATATTATAATACATGTATGTGGATCGATCAGGAGGTGACAGAACTCATGAAACGCCAGTTGTTCGTGTTGAGCGCGGTGATTGCGCAGGCGCTGTTTGGGGCTGCCGCGCCTGCGCGGGCGCAGGGCGATGATGAGGCAGCGCTGTATGGGGCGGCGGTGTTCGCCGAGTTCTGCCAGGCGTGCCACGGGCCGCGCGGCGAAGCGATCGCCGAGGGCGCCACTTTTCAGGCGATTGAGGTTGATGTCGAGACCGCGCGTGAGGTGATCGCTGAAGGGCGTGACTCAAATGCGGATGATGGCGCGGCGATGCCCCCCTACTCGCAGACCGCTGGCGGCCCGCTGACCGAGGCGCAGATCGACCAGGTGGTGGCGTATCTGGCGACGTGGGCGAGCGGTGATGTGCCGCCGCTGCCTGCGCCGAACCTGCGCCCGGCGGTCGAGCAGGTGCCGGATCACTTTGGGGATGTCTGGCACGGCGCAGAATTGTACGCGACGTCATGCTATGGCTGTCACGGCGCGGAAGGGCGCGGGCGCGTCCCGCCGAACTTCCCCGGCTTTGATTACAACCCGGACTCGTTCCTGACGACAGTTGCCAATGGGACCGAGCACCCGCTGATGCCGGGGTTCGCGCTGGAAGCGGGCGGCCCGCTGAGCGAGCGCGATTTGGAAGACCTGGAAACGTACGTCGCGTCGTGGAGTGTTGAAACGGAAGCTGAGCCACCCAGCCCGAAGGGGTGGAGCACCTTTGTCGTGATCCTCGGTGTGCTCGCGATCCTGGCGGTGGGCGGCTATTACGGTGGCGGCTTTGTGTTGAGCAACAACAGCGACGCTGAGAGCATGCCCGCTGAGGATGTCGGGCATAGCGACGAGGCGGAAGGCTAGCCGCTCGGATGGCTGAGCAGGTGACGGTTCGCCCGATGGCGGACAGCGACCAGGCGTGGGCGCACGCCCTGATCGCGAACCATTGGGGCGGGATGACAATGGTCTCGCGCGGCGTGTTGTACGATATGCGCAAGTTTCCCGGTCTCGTCGCGTGGCTGGACGGCGAGCGCGCCGGGCTGCTGACCTACCGGATCGACGGCGCGGTGTGCGAGGTGATGTCGCTCAATAGCGTGGTCAGCGGCGTCGGCGCAGGCAGCGCGCTGCTGCGGGCGGTCGAGGATGTCGCACGCGCGGCGGGCTGCGAGCGCGTGTTCCTGCTCACAACCAACGATAACCTGCATGCGCTTCGCTTCTATCAGCGGCAGGGCTACCGGCTCGCAGATCTGCGACCGGGCGCGATCGACGAGGCGCGCCGCCTCAAGCCAAGTATTCCTGAGATCGGTATGGACGGCATCCCGCTGCGCGACGAATTAGAGCTTGAGCGCACGCTCGCGCAGGGCGGCCGCCTTAACAGATCATGAGAGAGCGCGATCGCTTTGGATCGCGAGATAAAAAACTGGTACAATCAACGTTGTAATGTCGGGCACTCGTCGGAACACAACAGGGATTTTTGAGGTCAAGCGATTATGACAGAACTCCAATGGGAAAAGAGTCAGGTTCTGCCCACCCAGAGCAAGGCAAAGCCTGCCGGGCGCTGGAAGTTCCTGATCATCGGTGCCGTGATTCTGGGCGCGATGGCCTATCTGCTGTTCTCGAGCACGCTAATCGGCGCGCGTTATTATGTGACGGTGGACGAGCTACTCGGCGACGAGGCGATGCATGGTAAAACCGTGCGTGTGTCCGGCGCGGTCGATGGTGATCCGGTCTTCGACCCGGAGACGCAGGAACTGAGCTTCGTGGTTGCGAATATCCCGAACAGCAACGACGAGATCCGCGAGCAAGGCGGGCTGGCGATGGTGCTGCACCGGGCGGTTGAAGACCCGACCGCTACGCGGATGCAGGTTGTCGCGCATAAGAAGGAAATCCCGGACCTGTTGCAGCACGAGGCGCAGGCGATTATGTCGGGGACGCTGGTCGAGCAGAACGGCGAAATGGTTTTCGTTGCGGATGAGATCACGCTCAAGTGCCCGACGAAGTACGAAGAAGATGTGCCTGAGCAAGTCGCGGGCTAGCGCGACGCGCTTGCATTAGATTCGACCGTTTCGAACGCCGCCTTGTGCGGCGTTCTGTGTCTTGATCGCGACAACCGGGGATGACAAGCGGTGGCTAGACGTGTCCTTCTGCAGAGTGAAACAGCCCGGATGTCACCCCTTGTCACCTAGCATCGCATCCGGATTTTATGTATGATAATTCAAGCGTTTCACAATTACATGTTCGGCAAGCCATCGTCAAACGCAAGCAGCGCGCGCGGTAGCGAGTGTCGACCGGTTCCGGTGAAGGGGGGGACGGTCGCCGGAGCATATGACCGGAGCGCTGCTTCGTGTTGTTTTAAGGAGCCATCGAAGCCATGATTGCAGAAATCGGGATTATTTCGACCGGCGTGGCGTTTGTCGCCGCGGCGTACGCGCTGATTGCAGCGCTGATCGGCGTGCGTACCCGGCGCGATGCCTGGGTGATCAGCGCTCGCAACGCCGCGCTGTCAACGTTTCCGCTGCTGACGGTCGCGAGCCTGGTCTTGCTGTACGCCCTGCTGAATCACGAATACAGCATCTCGTACGTCTGGCAGACCACCGATAACGCGACGCCAACGTTCTATCTCTACACCGCGCTGTGGGGCAGCCAGGCCGGGTCGCTGCTGTTCTGGTCGTGGCTGATGAGTGCGTTCACCTTTGTGGCGCTGCTGCTGAACTGGCGCAGCGAGCGGCGGCTGATGCCGTACGTGCTCGCGGCGACAATGGCAACGCTCGGTTTCTTCTTGATCCTCAATGTATTCATCGAAAACCCCTTTGAACGCTACTGGTTGACGCCCGGCGAGACACAACCGGTGTCGGCGCTGTTCCGCCCGGCGGGGAACTCTGAAGTCTTCACACCTTCTGATGGGACTGGCCTGAACCCCCTGCTGCGGCATCTTGGCATGGTCATTCATCCGCCGATGCTCTACCTGGGCTTCACTGGCTTCGTGATCCCGTTTGCGTTTGCGTTCGCGGCGCTGGCGACCGGCCAACTCGGCGCAAGCTGGATCCGCGCGACGCGCGTCTGGGCGCTGATAGCGTGGCTGTTCCTCAGCCTGGGGCTGTTGCTCGGCGGGCGATGGGCGTATGACGTGCTTGGCTGGGGCGGCTATTGGGGATGGGACCCGGTCGAGAACGCAGCGCTGCTTCCCTGGCTGACCGGGACCGCGTTCTTGCACAGCGCGGTCGTGCAAGAAAAGCGCGGGATGCTCAAGTTTTGGAACATGCTGCTGGTCATTGTGACTTTCTTGCTGGTCATTCTCGGAACCTTTGCCACCCGAAGCGGCGTGGTGAGTAGCGTGCACGCATTCGCAGAATCCGAGATCGGCATCCCAATGTTCACCTTCCTCGCCGGGTCGGCGCTGATCAGCGTGGCGCTGCTTGTCTGGCGGCAGGAACGTGGTGATCTGCGCGGCGCGGACCAGCTTGACTCGGTCTTCAGCCGCGAGAGCCTGTTCCTGCTCAATAACTGGTTGTTCCTGGGCCTGATGGTTGTCGTGCTGTGGGGCACGTGGGCAGAGGCGATCACGACTATCCTGGTGGACCTCGGCCTGCGCGATACGATCATCAACCTCGGACCGAATTACTTCCCGCCGGTGGTGCGCCCCTTCCTGGTCGGCATCTTCATCTTGATGGGGCTGGCGCCGCTGGCCGTGGC
>CAZVCM010000121.1:0-8137 GCA_964626105.1 uncultured Thermoflexus sp. | reverse complement strand
GGCGGCGCTCCACCGCGCAGCGCCTGGGCCGTTCCAGCCTGATCCCGTTTCTGCTGGCGGTGGCTGTGATGGCGCTCCTGCTGGTGACCGGCGTCGATAACATCCTGGCGCTGTTCGGCTTCGGGCTGGTGGCTTTCGCCGGGTTCGCGACGATCTTTGAGGTCGGCAAGGGCGTGGCGGCCCGTCACCGGCGCGGCGAAGGCTATTGGAGCGCGTTCTCCAACCTGATCGGGCGCGATCGCCACCGTTATGGCGGGTACTTCATCCACCTCGGTGTCGTGGTGATGGGCCTGGGCGTGATCGGTAGCACGTCGTTCCAGGAGACAACGCAGCAGACGATGACCCCCGGCGAGCGTCTGACGCTCGGCGGGTACACGATGGAATATAACGGGCTGTACGACGCAACCGCCGAAGACGGGCGGCGCATGACGATTGCGCGCGCGACGGTCTATCAAGACGACGATGTTGTGGCGCAAATTCGCCCGCGACGCGACACGTTCTACACCTGGGACTCGAACGCGCAGACCATGACGCCCACGACCAACATGAGCATCCCCGGCTCACATAGCACGCTATCGGCGGATTTCTACGCGATCATTACGTTCTGGGAAGGGAATACAGCCACATTCAGGGTGTATTTCAATCCGTTGATTAACTTCCTGTGGATCGGGGGAATCATCTTGATCGTTGGAACGCTTGTGGCGCTGTGGCCGTCACGCCAGCCAGCGACAAGGGTGCAGTACGCTCCGGCGGTTGCCGCCGCGCAGACCTCGGGAGATCGGTAGAAAGTGAGCCAGATGATCCGGAATATGATGGCACGCGGGTTGATCCTGGCGGCGCTGGTGGGGCTGGTGGCGTTGAGCAGCGCGCCGCTGCCTGCCGCCGCACAAAGTGGCGACACCTTGCCGCCGGGCGTGACCTGGGACGACGTGAACCGTGTTGGGCGGCAGATGTTCTGCGACGTGTGCGAGGGCATTCCGCTAGACGAGTGCGAGAGCATCGCGTGCGTGCAGTGGCGCGAGGAGATCGCGCGGCAGTTAGGCGAAGGCCGCACCGACGACGAAGTGATCGACTACTTTGTCGAGCGTTATGGCTCAGAGGTGGCGGCTATCCCGCGCGATCCGCTAGACCGGTTTATCGCATTCGCGGTGCCGGCAGCGCTGGTAGCGGTCTTCGGCGTGATCGGTCTTTTCCAGGTGCGCCGCCTGCGCCAGCGGGGCCACCGGGCTGGCGAAGTGGCGCGACGCTCTGCGGTGCGGTTGCAACAGCGCCCCGTCCCAGCAGACGTAGATGACGATATTCTCACCCGTTTGGAACAAGAGCTAGAGGGGCTTGATCAATGACCGAGCAGACGAATCCCCGTTCGCCCGCCGGCCAGGATGACTTGCCGGATTGGCTGGAGCAGGTAACGCAGGTGGAAACACGCCCGGATGAGCCGGTCCAGCAGCGGCTGTCGACGTTTGGAGTGCTGGCGATCCTGGCAGTTATGGCTGCTATTTTCGTGATTGGTTACTCGCTGTACAAAGCCAATCAGACGACGCCGACCGAGGGCCCGGCGCCCGCGTTCAGCGCGATGACCTTCGATGACGAGCCAATCGCGCTCGAGGGTTGGCGCGGCCAGGCGGTTGTGGTCAACTTCTGGGCCAGCTACTGCGCGCCATGCCGCGACGAGGCGCCGATGCTGGAGAGGCTGTGGCAGGACTACCGCGATCAGGGCGTGGTGTTCGTCGGCATTAACACCGACGACATCGAGCGCAACGCCCGCGCCTATCTGGACGAGTTCGCGATCACGTTCTACAACGCGCCGGACGTGAAGGGCAAGATCGAGGATGATTACCGGATTACCGGCATCCCGGAAACATTTGTGATTAACACCGAGGGCGAGATTGTGCGGCACTTCCTCTCGACCCCGCGCGAGCGTGAGCTGCGCGACGAGATCGAGCGTGCGCTCAATAGTTGACGCGCCAGGGCAGACGGACTGCTTACCGCAAACGATGAAGGGGAAAAGATGTCGTTGAGTTCAATACTTTTGGCTGTCGTTATCGGCGGCGGCACGCTGCTTTTTGCGCTTGGCCCGCTGTTTCAGGGGAACAGAAAAGGCAGCGGACCGGTCCGGCGTGGGACAGCCCGCCAGAGCCAGGCGCTTGAGCTGCTTTGGAGTGAGAAGCAGCGCGCGCTGCGCGAGATCCGCGATCTCGACTTTGATTACGATATGGGCAAGTTGGGAGAGCGTGTCTATCAAGAGCAGCGCGTCTATTTGATGCGGCTCGCTGTTGCGATCACGCAGCGTATTGACGCGCTCGAAAACGAGATCGCTGAGCAGGAAGCGCGGGTTGAGGCAGCAGTTGCAGCGCTGCGTAACGCGCCCCAGCATCGCTGATCGCGCCTGGAATGCTGACCATGATGTTGTATTTGAATCCGAGCAAGCTATGACTTTCTGCGGTCTAACGCTATGGTGAAACCTGTGGCAAAACGCCTATCGTTCGTCTCTGTTGCGCTCCTCGTGTTGCTGAGCGCGTGTGGTATCAATACTTCTGGCGAGCCGGAAATCGTTCAAGAGCGCGAGATCGGCCCGGCGCTGCGTACGCCGGTCACGCTGCCGACGCCGATGCTGGAGCTCGACGCGACACCCGGCGAAGCGCAGAGCGCGCCCGTCGAAGATGTGGTGCTGAGCGACGAGATCGCCAGCGCTGATTACGACCTGGGGATGCAAACCTACCTGGCCGAGTGCGCTGCCTGTCATGGCGCAGAGAGCGGCGCAGGGCCATCGCTGGCGGTCATTAAGGACGAAGCGGGCCAGCGCGTCGAAGGGATGACCGCCGAGGAATACGTTCACGAGTCGATCGTCGATCCGAGCGCGCATGTCGTAGCGGGCTATGAGGACATCATGCCCCAGGACTACGGCGAGCGCCTGAGCGACGAACAGATCAACGGGTTGGTGCGGTTCATCTTCGAGTTCACGCCGCAGGGCATGGCCTCGCAGGGCGCGTCGAGCGCTGAGGACGACGAGCCTCCAGCGGTTGCTGCGGCGACCGACGAGGTGGTCGACGTGACTGGGCGGCTGGTGCAAGGGACGAATGACGGCGATCCGATCCCTGCCGATCAGCCGGTGTCGCTGTTCGTGCTGGATGGCACCGGCGCCGAACTGATGAGCCTGGACACGACCGCTGACGAGGATCACGCCTTCCGCTTCGAGGATGTGCCGCGCTCGTCGAGCTACATCTACATCGTGTGGATCAATTACGATGGCATCCCGCAGGGCGCGCAGATTCACCCCATTCGCGGCGATGAAGATGAGATTTCGACCGATGTCACGCTCTATGACCGGACGGATGCGCACGACACCGTTGGCGTGACCTGGGCGCAGGTGCTCCTCAACTACGCGCCGATGAATGAGTTCGGCCTTGAAGTGCGGCTGGACGTCGAGCTGCTAAACACGGGCGACCGCATTGTTGCCAACGAGGACGATGGCGAGGGGCCGCTGCCGGTATCGGTCGAGATCGAGTTGCCGCCCGGCGCGTTTGGCATCCAGCCGATGCAGATGCAGGAGAATCCGCGCTATCGCGTCGAGGTAATAGACGGCGTGCCCGTCGTGCAGGATACATGGCCGCTGCGCCCCAACCAGGCGCACAAGATCACGGTGCTGTATTACCTGCCGTACGAAAACGGCGCGGTGATCGAGCATGGCTTCGACTTCCCGGTGATGGATGCGGCGGTGCTGGTTCCCAACGACACGGTGAGCTTCACCAGCGAGCAGTTTGACGAAGAGGGCACATTCCGCTATCGGGCGTTGACCGGCGGGCTGCGAGTGACGGAGCTGGAGCCGGGCGCGGATATCCAGTCGGACGATGCTTCGCTGCTGCGCGCGCATGAGCTGGGTACGCCGTTGCGCCGCGACCAGCGCATGACATTCACGCTCGATGGCCGCCCGACGCGCACGGTTGCGCAGGCGAGCAGCGGCGGGACGCGCGCCTCGGCGGACGATGATGGTGGCGCAATGGACTCGCTGCCCTACTTCCTCGCTGGGCTGGGCGCTGCAATTGTCGGGATGGCCGGAGTGTTGTGGTGGCGGCAGCGTGGCGCAACGCCTGCAACGGTGACGGCTCCGGCTGCGCCGCGCCCCCGCGTAGCGGACCGCTGGCGACCGCCCGCCGCCAACGCGCCGAAGGACGAGTTGCTGCGGATGCTCGCCGCGCTCGAAGACCGCTATGAGGCGGGCGAGCTTGACGACGAGACCTACCAGGAGCGCCGCGCGCTGCTGATGGACCGGCTGGTTCCGCTGCTGAACGAGGACGCTGATGCCTGATCGCGACGCGGCGGAAATGATCGCAGTTCAGGGACTGACGAAGGTTTTTGGCATAAACCCGGTGTTGCGCGGCCTCGATTTGAGCGTGGCGCACGGCGAGTTCGTGACGCTCCTCGGCCCGAACGGATCGGGGAAAAGTACGCTGCTGCGGATTCTGGGCGCGCTCTCTCGCCCGACGAGCGGCAACGTGCGGATCGGCGGCTGGGAACTGCCTAAAGAGGCGGACTTTGTGCGCCGCCAGTTGGGGGTGGTCAGCCACCTGCCGCTGTTGTACGACACGCTGACTGCCGAAGAAAACCTGTACTTCTTTGCGCGGCTGTACGATATGCCGTCCGAGCAGCGTGCCGAGCGTATACGCACGGTGTTGGAGCGGGTCGGGCTGTGGCGGCGCGCGCGGGACGTGGTCCGCACCTATAGCCGGGGGATGTTGCAGCGGCTGGCGATCGCGCGGGCGATCCTGCCCGACCCGGCGGTGTTGCTGCTCGACGAGCCGTACACAGGGCTGGACCAGGACGCCGCCGCGCTGCTGGACGATCTGCTGCGCGAAGTCGCGGTGAGCGGGCGCACCGTGCTGATGACCACGCACGATTTGCGGCGCGGGTATCTGCTGGCGGACCGGGTCGCGATCCTCAGCCGGGGCAAAATCGCGTTTGACCAGCCGACCAGCGCAATCGATCCGGGCGCGCTGCCGAGCCTGTACGCAGACGTGACAGGAGCGGCAACGGTCCGATGAGCGCACGCGGAGATTCGACGACCAAGAGAGCGGACGTGCAGGCGGCTTCCGCTCGCGCGGTGAAAGTGCGCCGTCCGGTGACTCCATACTGGCGCGCGGTAGGCGCGATCGCGTGGAAGGACCTGCGCGCCGAGTTCCGCAGCCGCGAGCTGATCAACTCGATGCTGCTCTTCACGCTGATGACCGTGATGGTCTTCAGCCTGGCGCTGGAACTGGACGCCGAGGCACGCCAAACGACCGTTGCCGGTGTGCTGTGGGTGACGATCGTTTTCGCAGGGTTGCTCGGGTTGAGCCGCAGCCTGGCGAGCGAAAAAGACAAAGGCAGCCTCGACGCGCTGTTGCTGGCGCCGATTGCGCGTAGCGCGCTGTTCTTCGGCAAGATGTTCGGCAACCTGCTGTTTGTGCTGGTGATCGCGTTCGTGCTGATGGTGCTGTTGACCGTGATGTTCAATATCACGCTGATTCACCCGCTGCTGATCCTGTTGGTGGTGCTGGGCAGCGTGGGCTTCACGACCGTCGGCACGCTGCTGTCGAGCATGAGCGTGCACGCGCGCAGCCGCGAGACGTTGCTGCCGATCTTACTGATGCCCGTCGTGCTGCCGATCGTGATCAGCGCGGTACGCGGCAGCACCGCTGTGTTGAACGAGCTTCCGTCCGAGGACTGGATGCCGTGGCTGCAACTGCTGGCGCTGGCGGATGTGATTTACATCGCTGCCAGCTATGCGCTGTTCGATTTTGTCGTGGAAGAATAGAGGGACTAGCGGAATAACTCAACATTCTTTGATACAATTATCGCACGGGGAACTTGCCGGCACGCTCGCCGGCGCAAGCAAGATCAGGAGCAAAATGAGGATGGCTTATTCGGACAGGCGCACGCGGATATTGACCGGGCTGACCTACGCGGCGCTTGCGCTGTTCGTGGTGGCGATGCTGATGGACTTCTTCTATGTCGGTCCAGAGCGGCAACAGGGCGAGGCGCAGCGCATCTTTTATGTGCATCTTGGGTCGTTCCTGGGCTCATTTTTGGCGTTCGGCACGGCGGTTGTCGCAGGCATCGCCTACCTGCGATCGCGCGATCATAAGTGGGACACACTCGGTCTGTCGGCGGTCGAGATCGGGCTCGGCTTCGCGACGATCACGATTGTGACGGGCATGGCCTGGGCGCGCCCGATCTGGAATACGTGGTGGACGTGGGATCCGCGCCTGACGAGCGTGGCGATCATGTGGCTGGCATATGCGGCGTACATGATGCTGCGCACCGGGATCGAAGATCCGGAGCGGCGGCGGCGCTTCGCGGCAGTGTATGGTATTGTGGCGTTCGCCAGCGTGCTATACACGGTGATTATCATTCGCGTCCGTCCGGACACGATTCATCCGGTGGTCGCTGGCCCCACTCAGGCGGACCCTGAAGGCGCGTTTGAGGTCAGCGGGCGCATCCGCGACACGCTGTTTTTCAACCTGTTTACCTTCGCGGTGATCACGGTGGTTTTGGTCTGGCACCGCATCCGCCTGGAGAATCTCTCCGAGCGGGTCGCGCGGCGCAAGATGGAAGTGCTGGCCGACCTGTAGGCGAGAGAGGACGAGACAATGGGCAAGTATGCGGAATACGCGATTCTAGGCTACAGCGCGATGGCGCTGATCCTCGGCGGCATGATCGCCTGGATGTACCTGCGCTATCGGGCGCTCAGGCGTGAAGCAGCGCTCGTCGAACAGGTGGCGGCGGAAGAAGCGGGCGATCGCGTCCACGCGGCGGTCGGCGCACTGGAGAGCGACGCGCAGCCTGAGGATGCGACACCGGGCGTCAGCGGCATGGCGAATCCGTCCACTGACCGCGCGCGCACCGCGCCCCGCGAAACGTAGCGCATCACGCAGCCACACGGGCATGACACATACGCCGATCAACGCCGATCGGCGTTTTTTGTATTGAGCGAGCAGCAACGACTCTTCCGCTGGCGGGCGATTGGGTTTACCATGAAGTCAGCAACAGGATGTGCCTATTGCCCTTTAAGCGAAGGATCAACCCATGAGCGCGTTGCAGGACGACATGCGCGAATACCAAATGCAACTCCAGAAAGGGGCGATCCAAAAAGCGTATCAGGGCTTGATGGACTATATGATGCGCCTGAAAGCGCATTTCAAGCTTACCTTTCCTGATTACACGGTGTCGGGCAGCCTCTATTTCGGGTACATGGATATGACGTATTTTTCTGTGGTGCCCGAACCGCTCAAAGAACTAGACTTGAAGATTGCAGTCGTGTTTCTGCACGAGGCGTTTCGCTTCGAAGCGTGGCTCTCAGGGCGAAACAAACAGGTGCTGGCGCAGTACTGGGAGCGTGTGAACGCAACCGAGTGGCCCAACTATCGGGTTGTGTCGCCGGGTAAGGGGATCGACTCAATCCTCGAGTATGTGCTGGTCGAGAACCCCGATTTTGATGACCTGGATACGCTGACGAAGGAAATCGAGGACAAGACGCACGCCTTTATCGCTGATGTGGAAGCGCTCCTGCTGGCGAGCGATGCGTAGCCACGACGGTGACCATCCGAAACGACAAAGAGCAGGGCGCGCCCCCTGCTCTTTGCTTGGTACTCCAGTGGAGGTGCCGGGAATTGAACCCGGGTCCAAAGGATTCGTGAACAGACATCTACAAGCTTAGTCAGCTCTTTGTTTTAGCGCCGTGGGAACCCGAGCCAACTGGGGCGTGCCACGGGCGAGTCGATAGTTTCTTAGCCGCTGCTTATCGACATCGCAGCGGGGCACCCTGCTATTTGTGACGCCTGCTTGCCGCCCGAGCAGGGACGGTCAGGGCAGACGGGTCACCCTCGGGTGACCTGTGTCTGTCTGGCTGCTTTACGCGGCCAGAGCGAGACGGGGTGTGCTTTCGTTGGCACTTATTAGTGTGCTCTGGATTAACGAGGGTAGAGCGCCTCGGCTTGCAGTCTGGGCACAGCCTCCCCTGTCGAAGCCTGTCACCCCCTGCTGGCAGTATTATACCACACCTGGCCCGCCTGTTGAGGGGGATGTTCTCAGAATCACGTAAAAAATAGCGATTAGCCGCTAACCGCTGCCGCTCCGATTGGCGACCCCTGCTCGCTACGCT